>DASWAA010000120.1:0-4669 GCA_036391385.1 Streptosporangiaceae bacterium | reverse complement strand
CTCGGCAAGGAGCGCGCGGCCGCATTCGTCGCCGAGCGCATCGCCGGGCAGTCCGGCGCGATGCCGCGCTGGCTCGCCGCAGGTGACACCGAGCATGACCAGCCGATGCTGATGGCCGCGGACGTCGCCTGGGCGCCCGCTGGCTCGGACCTCGCTCAGCAGGAGCCGGCCGGCGTCCGGGTGACCAGGCTGCCCGGTCACGCCGCCGCCGCCCAGATCACCAGGGAATGGCTGGACGCGTGCCGCGGCTGAGCCGCGAGGTGCGGACCCGGCATGGGTCAGCGGGTTACTTGCGCCCGGACCGTGGCTCCCGGCGTGCGGACGAGTGTCCCGCTGGCATCCCGGTACTCCGCGTGCACGTTGTAGGTGAACTCGACGCCCGGCGTCGGGCTGATGTCGGACCAGGACTGCCCGTGCGCCAGGTCGCGCCGTGGGGGCAGGCTAAGCCCGGACCGCGGGTCGGCTGAGCGCTCCACGACTACGCTGCCGTAGCTGATCGGAAGAGCCCAGGTCAGCCTGATGTCGCGGCCATCGGCGCGGGCCGTCAGCCGGGTCACCTCCCGCACCATCAGCACGGGCTCAGTCCTGACAGCCGGAGCGGCCCGGCGGCCCTGGATCGCCGTCACCTCGTAAGCGACCAGCGCGCCGCCCGGTACGCCAGCGTCCTCGAAGATGGTCGCCGTCGTCGTGCCAAGCACAGCCGAGCCTGGCCGCGTGCCATCCGGGGCGGAGATCAGCCGCGTCACCTTGTAACTGACCGCGCCAGGAGCGGTCGTGGCATCCCAGCCGACCACGACGGAGTCGGGATGAACTTCGGTGCGCAGGTGACCTGGTGGTGCGAGCGGCAGAGCGGCCAGCATGTCGAGCGCCTCGGCACAGTCGGCGGCGACGGCGAGGATCTGGCTGAGCGCAGCTTCCTTCTGTTGGTCCGGCAGGCCGCGCGCGGTCCCGATCTGTGCTTGCACGGCCGCCTTCCTCGCGGCGAGCACGTCCAGCCGGTCGCTGGCCGTGACTCCTGCCGGGTCCGCGACGTCGGCGGCGAACCGGGCGACCCGGGCTAGCCGGTCCATCGCCCCGTACAGGCGGTGCTCGGCAAGGTCGCGCTCGGCCTGCTGCCAGTCCGCCTGCGCGGTGGTGATCACGCGCTCGATCTCCTGGCTGAGCTGGTCGACCATGGCGGCCAGCGCCGGGGCGGTCCGCGCCGCCCGGTCGGCGCCGGTCAGCTGCGTCAGGGCGGCGCGCGGCAAGCCTCGCCCAAGCTCGGCGCGCGCGACCGCGATCTGGTCCTGTGCCGCCCGGATGAGCTGGAAGCTGGCACCGCAGTGCGGGCAGGCGACCGCCGCCGCCTCGACCCGCCGGGCGCAGGAGGGGCAGGTCAGGTACAGGTCAGCGCCGCAGTACCGGCAGGCGGCCTGATCCGTGGCCGGCTGGGGCTCGCGGCAGTTCGGGCAGACCAGATACTCGATCGCGGGCGCCACGGCCAGGGTCGCGCCGAGGTCGGTCGCCACCTGCCGGACGGCGGTCCTGGCCTGCTCGCTCGTCAGGCCGAACCCGAAGCCGACCGCCCGCCGGACGCAGGCCTCGTAGTCGGCCGCGCTCAGCTCGCCGTCGACGATCACCTTCTCCGCGATGGTGTCACGCAGCCGGTCCTTAGCGTCCTCGATCAGGCTCGCGGTGTAGCGGGCCTGATCGGCGGTCATCAGGTACTGCCTGACGTAGGCCAGCAGGTTGGCGGTCACCGTCATCTGATGGTCATGCTGGCGGCGCTCGTTCTGGCTGGTGAGCTCCGCATGCCTGGCCGCGACCTCGGTGTCCGTCGCTGCCGGTGGCAGGGCGAGGAACGCCCAGAGCGTCGCCGACCTGCTGGAATCCCCCGTCATCCGGCTAAGCTCGTCGAGGTCGCCGCGGATCTGAGCACGGATGCTGACCGGAAGCGGCTCGGCACTGGCGCCGTCCTCGATAACGTGCTGGCCAGCCAGCCACCGGGCGAAGGCCGCGTCGTCGACTCCCTTGCTCTTGGCGAGCCTGGCCAGGCCAGGTACCCGCGACCGCGGCAGGCCCTGGTACCTGGCGGTCAGCTTCTCGGCGAGCGAGTCGAGCGCGCCGAACCGGTCCGCGTCGGCGGCGGCCCGCCGCTCGCGGACCTGCGCCGCGCACGCGGCGCGACGGGCCGGGCTGAGCAGCACGGCCTCCAGGTCGGCGCGGTGCCTGGCGAGCTCGGCGGTGAGCGCCTTGTAGTTGGGGCTGCGCTCCTTGTTCCAGAATCCGACAAGCGCTGCGATCCGGGCGCGGATGAGCTCGTCGTCGTCCACGTCGACGGGCAGGTCGACGATGAAGAACGGGTCGGACAGGTCTAGCCGCGCGGCGCCGCGCAGGGTCGCCAGGACGCGCTGCCTGTAGCCGGTCGCGTCGAACGCGCCGACCTCCGTCTCGCTCATTCCCGGGCTCCCAGCACTCGGTCACCTCGCCGCCACGGCGGCGAGGTGACCCGCGACAAGCGATAGTTACTTCAGGCCTTCGGCTTGAGCAAATCGACCTTCCGCTGCTCTTCCTCGCGCATGGCTGCGGAGGAGACGCCGGATTCCAGGCGGAGCACCAGCGGCTCGGCCACGGCCGAGTGCCTGGCGGTCACCTCGATGGTCTGATCCCGCCCCATCGCGAAGGTCACCTCGACCGGCGTGCCGCGCGGCAGGCCAGCCGGGATGTTGTCGATCATGCCCTCGATGATGACCTTGTTGTCCTCGGGCCTGCTCGACTCCACGCTCGTCGCCTGCTCGACGACCTGGATCTGAACGGCACGCTGGTCGTCGGCATTGGTGTAGTAGGTATCGGAGATCGTGATCGGCAGCGAGTCGTTAGCGTGCGCCAGGAAGTCTACGTACTCGGTATTCGTCTCCCGGTCCGAGACGATGACTCCGAAGCCGCGGCTCGTCACGTTGCTGATCTGGGTCTGCACCAGGTCAGCAACGGCGGCACTGGCCAGGCCGTATTCGCTCGCCGTAGTAGCGACAGCCTTGGTCAGGTCGACCGGGTTCGCGTCGGCGATGGTCTGGCCCTCGGCGAGCTTGCCCTGGGCCACCAGGTCGGAGATGACGTAGTTCTCGAGCTCCTTCTTCTGCCCGTAGATCGCGGCGCCCTTGGCGACGGCCAGGTCAGGGTCGCTGAGCTCGGCGGGCGGCAGATCGGGAAAGACCTCGGCCAGCCGCCGCGCGACACAGGGCATCTTGCTCATGCCGCCGACGAGCAGGACCTTGTCGATGCGGGTGACGCCCTTGTCCTGAGCGGCGAAGAGCACCTTCTGGGTAAGGCTGATAGTCCGGTCGAGCAGCGTGCTCGTCAGTTCCTCGAACGCCTGCCTGGAGACCGTGACGCTGGCACGGTCGGCGCCGAAGACGACCAGAGCGTCCACCGACTCCCGGCCGGTCAGCGCCTGCTTCACGTCCTCGGCCGAGGTGATCAGATCCTGCGCGCCGTAGGTGTCGTCCAGCGGGTCGCCTGCGCTCGGCGCTGCCTCGCGGAACTTCTGTGACAGGTACTGCGCGAGGCGGTCGTCCCAGTCCGCGCCGCCGAGCGCGTGGTCGCCGTCGGTGGCCACGACCGTGATGCTGTTGTCGGCCAGGGTGATGACCGTCGAGTCGAACGTGCCGCCGCCGAGGTCGTAGACCAGCACGGTCTGCGCCGTCGAGCCTTCCTGGGCGAACCCGTAGCTGAAGGCCGCTGCCGTCGGCTCGTTGATGATGTCGACGACGTTCAGGCCGGCCAGCTCACCTGCGAGCTTCGTGGCCTTGCGCTCCTCGTCGCCGAAATACGCCGGTACGGTGATGACCACGTCGCTGACCGGCTGAGCCAAGGCCCGCGCTGCGTCGAGCGCGAGGCCGCGCAGGACCTGGCTGGAGATCGCCGGCGCGGAGTACTCCTGGCCCTGCGTCGCAAAGCGCCAGTCTGACTCGCCCATATGGCGCTTGACCAGCACCGCCACGTCGTCGGGCCGGATCCGGGCCTGGCGCTTCGCCTGCACGCCCACGACGACGTCGGTAGGTGAGTCGAAGAGCACGACCGACGGCGTGGTCGGCTGGGAGTCGGCGTTGAAGATGACGGCCGGCCGGCCGTACTCGTCCACGTGCGCGATGCACGAGTACGTCGTCCCAAGGTCGATGCCGAAGACCTTGTTAGCCACGAGCAACCTCCGTAGTCAGGCAGGTCATGCCGTCAGGCCGCACACAGTCAGCCGGACAGCCGGTGGACTTCAACTTCCGCGACCCGCACGACGGACCCGTCGGCGCGGGCGAACCCGACCCTGATGGTGCCGGCGACCGTGCCATCGGCCGCTGGGTCGACGGTCGGGACTCGCTTCATGCCGGTATGACGCGATGCGTCGAACCGCTCGCCCGGCACCGGGGTGAAGGGCCGGATGGCGCAGGTCAGCTCCAGGACCTGCAGTAGCTGGGTGTGCAGCATGCCGACCGGGCTGGCCGGATCCGCGAGTGCGCCGAGGCTGACCATCTGGTCGTGCAGCTTGACCATGCCGCTGACGACAGGGTTGAGCGCCGAGGCGATCTCGCCGTTGCGCAGCCTGGTCACGTCGTCATGCAGGCGAGCGATCAGCTCGGTATCTCGGGACCGCAGCCTGGTGAGCTCGGCCGCCGCCTCGGCGAGGTCGCCGATGCGG
>DASWAA010000119.1:0-3187 GCA_036391385.1 Streptosporangiaceae bacterium | reverse complement strand
CTGACGACAGGGTTGAGCGCCGAGGCGATCTCGCCGTTGCGCAGCCTGGTCACGTCGTCATGCAGGCGAGCGATCAGCTCGGTATCTCGGGACCGCAGCCTGGTGAGCTCGGCCGCCGCCTCGGCGAGGTCGCCGATGCGGTCATGCAGCGCGGTGAGCGCATCCAGAGTGCGGTCGAGGTCGCGAGCGGCGTGATCGACGTCGGCGGTGCCTTCCGGCGGCAGGTCGTCCGATCCTGCCGGCGCGGGCGTGGCATCCAGTCCGCCGGCCTGAGGTTCTCCGGACTGAGGTTCTCCGCCTTGCGGTTCTCCGGACTGCGGCGACCACGCTGGCATCGGCTCGGGTGCGCTCGCTGGCTGACCGGCGCACTCGGGCGCCGGTAGCGCGGCAGCACCGAGATCGCCCGGCGGCGTCGCGGCCTCGGCGGCGTCCACGCCGGGCTCTGCCTGCGAGCCCTGCACTGGCGAGTTCATTTGCGGCCCGGCGTCCACTTCATTCCCCAGCCGTAGGCAAGGTCCAGGGCCGACTGGGTGCCATGGACGTAGCGGACCTCGCGGCGGACCGACAGGTCGGTTCCGACGTTCTCGAGCAATGCGATGGCACAGGTCCGCGCACCCGGGTCGACCTCGTCGAGCCTGACCTCGATCGGGACGCCAGTGCGCGGGTACAGCGTGACGACCGCGTTCGCGGCTGCCCAGTTCGGCGAGCCCTCGTAGATGTAGGCGAACACCAGGATCCGCCTGATCTCGCTGAGACGGGACAAGTCGATGCGCAGGTTCTCGCCTTCGGTACTCTGACCGCTGCGATCGTCGCCGTCCAGGGAGATGATCGGCGGACCATCGTTGCGTGACCGGAACGAGTTACCGAGTGCCTGCACCACACCCTTCGTGCCGCTGGCAAGCTCGTACAGGCAGGCGAGATCAAGGTCGATGTCCTCGGACCGCTGCGAGCGCTTGAACAGCCCGCCGCCCGAGGATGGCGGCCTTGAGGTCCAGTTCAGGTTGACCCGGAGCTCACCGCTGATGCCGCCGCCGCTGTGCTTGCTCAGCGACACCGTCGGAGCCGTCTTGGTCAGGGTGACCTTGCTGAGGCTGACGCCGCCACCGGAGTCCTGCGAAGCCTTCCCCTTGCTGTAGTCGATCGGCATGGTCTGAATTCCTCCTGACGTGCGATTGGGGTCGGCTAGATACCGCTGATGCCTGTCGGCCGCGGCGGAGGTCAGGCGTTCAGCGGCTCCGGCAGACTCGAGGTCTCTGATTCGGTAGCGTCGCCGGAGCGACGGTTCCGCACGATCGACGACACCAGCGCCGCGCCGATGAATCCGACTCCGATCAGGCCGGTGACCAGGTCGGGGACGGTGTAGCGGATCGTGACGAAGAGCAGCACGGCCAGTGCTCCGATCGCCCAGTGGGCGCCGTGCTCGAGGAAGACGTACTCCGCAAGGGTGCCCTTGCGCACCAGGTAGACCGTGAGCGCGCGGATGTAGCAGGCGCCGATCCCGAGCCCGAGGGCGATGACGAAGATCATGTCGCTGATCGCGAACGCGCCTACCACGCCGTCGAAGCTGAACGAGGCGTCGAGCACTTCCAGGTACAGGAACGTGAACAGCCCGAGCCTGGCCAGGTTCTTCGGCACCCGGACCGGGGAGCCGTCGGCTGGTTCCGCGCTGTCGTCCTGCGCGGGGGCCGCGGACTGCGCGGCGCCGACCGCCTCGGCGACTTCTTCCTCTTCTGACTCGAACAGCGAGCTCAGGCTCGAGACCGCGAGGTAAGTCGCTAGTCCAGCCGTCCCCGACAGCAGCACCTTGAGGCCATCCGCCTGGGCGAAGGTCGTCGTGGCGATGATCAGGAAGATCAGCGCGATGATCGCCGATGCCTGGTCCAGCTTCCCGATCTTGGCGAGCTGCCGCTCGATGGGCGCGAGCCACTTGATCTCCTGATCCTCGAACAGGAAGTCGAGGAAGATCATCAGGAGGAAGATGCCGCCGAAGGCACCGATCGCGGGATGTGCCTGGGTCAGCTTCACCGCGTACTGGTGCGGGTTGTGCAGCGCGAGGTCTAGGGCATGCAGTGGCGAGATATGCCCGGCGATGGTCACGACCACGAGCGGGAAGATCAGCCGCATGCCGAATACCGCGATCAGCACGCCGACGGTCAGGAAGATCCGCTGCCAGTAGGGGTTCATCTTGGCAAGCACCGTCGCGTTGACGACCGCGTTGTCGAAGGACAGCGACACCTCGAGGATGGCGAGGATGGCGACGACCCCGGCCACGGACGGTCCGCCGAGCACCCCGGCGGCAGCAATTCCGATCACCGTGACAGCGATCGGGAGCCGGAACAGCGCCAGCACGAAGCCTCCTCAGGGGGCGCGATGAACCAGGTGGCCGGTTACCTGGAGAGGGGGCTCCAGGTAACCGGTCTCAAGCAGGTCGCAAGGATCCTCAGCCGACGTTCACGCCGAAGTCCTGCGCGATGCCGCGCAGTCCCGACGCGTAGCCCTGGCCGACGGCGCGGAACTTCCACTCACCAAAGCTGCGGTAGATCTCGCCGAAGACCATGGCGGTCTCGGTGGCCGCATCCTCGGTCAGGTCGTAGCGGGCGATCTCGCTGTTGTCAGCCTGGTTGACGATTCGGATGAACGCGTTCCGGACCTGGCCGAAGTTCTGCTGGCGCGTCTCGGCATCGTAGATGCTGACCGGGAAGGTAATCTTCCCGCACTCGGCCGGCACCGCATCGAGGTTGATCTTGATCTGCTCGTCGTCGCCTTCGCCGCCACCGGTCAGGTTGTCACCCATGTGCTCAACCGAGCCATCCGGGCTCTTGAGGTTGTTGAAGAACACGAAGTGACCGTCGGACAGCACGCGGCCGCTCATGTCGAGCATGATCGCCGAAGCGTCGAGGTCGAAGTCCGCCCCGGTCGTGGTGCGCGGGTCCCAGCCGAGCCCGACTACGACCGCGGTGAGGCCCGGAGCCTGCTTCGTTAGCGACACGTTGCCGCCCTTGGTCAGACTGACACTCACAGTTGCTCCTTGGTGAGAATTACGACTGTACGAATATGTGCGCAGTCACTGCCAGGGGCGGCGAGCTCACGCATCAGCGACATTATACGGTCCTGCTATTTGAAACGCGGGAAGATGAGTCGTTGCTGTGAAGATACCGTAAAAGTTGATATAGGTAATTTGGTACCC
>DASWAA010000118.1:0-9892 GCA_036391385.1 Streptosporangiaceae bacterium | reverse complement strand
TTCAGGTAACCGAGCCGCAGCGCCTGCTCTACCTGGTGGACGAGCTGCAGATAGGTCGGGACTCCCGAGCCAGGGTCGAGCCGGAACCCGATCGGCGACCCGGTGGCAGCTGCGGCCACAGCGGCAGCTCCGCCCGTGGCGGCCGTCTCATCCCGTCCGTCGCCGCCTGTCGGTTTATCTATAGTCATAGATAAACCGTAGAACTTACTGTGCGCCTTCGTCAAGCTCCGCGGCAAGTGCTGTGGCAAGTGCTGTGGCAAGTGCCGTGGCCTGGTCAGGCGGCGAGAGCGGCCATCAGTCCCCCGACGAGCCGGCGGAGCTCAGCACCGCCGGGGTCGTGCGTCGGATTGACCTCCTGCCACTGGGCTTTCTATGACCGCTCGCCCACGTCGAGCGGATGCTGGTGCAGCATGGCCGTCTGCGGTTCCCGCGCCAAGTCCCGCGCTTACCGCCGTCGAGCCGCAAGCCGGTCATGATCACGTCGATCTTTCACTCGTAGGCGTCGACAGGTCTCCGTGATCATGAGGTACCGTGCGGCGGCAGGTCGAGCTGCTTGCGGATCTCCTGCTGGATCTGCTCCCTGGCGGGCGTGGCGTCGATGGTGACCACGTATTCCTTGCGCCGGAAGATCGCCAGCACCGGGTTGGTCTTCTCGTGGTACTCGCGCAGCCGCACGGCGAGCGCCTCGGCGGTGTCGTCCTCCCTGGTGACCAGGGCCGCGCCGCAGGCGTCACATCGCCCGGGGACGCTCGGCGTGTTCGCGATCAGGTTGTAGTCCATGCCGCACCCCGAGCACAGCCGCCTGGCCAGCACCCGCCGCTGGACCTCCTCGTCGGGCAGGTCGAGATGGATCACGCCATCGATGTCGTAGCTCTCCAGGAAGAACTCGGCCTGGCGCTCGTTGCGCGGGAAGCCGTCGATGATGAAGCCGTAGTTCCAGTCGTGCTGACTGAGCCGCTCCCTGACCACGCCCTCCACCAGGTCGTCGCTGACCAGCAGGCCGGCTGCCATGGTGCGCCTGACCTGCGCGCCGAGCTTGGTGTGATGCTGCACGTTCCAGCGGAAGATGTCGCCGACCGCGATGTGCACCAGGTCAAGCTCGCCGGCGAGCATCTTCGCCTGGGTGCCCTTGCCGCTGCCCTGGACGCCCATGATCACGTATTTGCGCATGCCCGGCTAGCCCAGGCCTGCCGCGCCGGCACCAGCCCCGCCGAAGTCGGCGGCATTGCCGTCGAAGTCGGCGCCAGCCCCGTCGAAGTCAGCGGCGGCCCCGCCGAGACCGCCAGTGTCGTCGTCGCCCACGACGCGCCCCAGGCCGAGCCGTCGTTCGCACCAGCGGCCGAGCCTCGCGTCGAGCGACTTCCTGATCAGCGGCCAGTCCTGGCGGAGCAGGTCCGCGTTGACCAGCCTGGCGATGTCGTTGCGCTTACCCTGCGTGAGCAGCATCCCGTACATGGTGCGCCTGGTCGGGCTGTCACTGACGTCACACTCACGCATTCCTGGCCAGGACAGGTTCCTGGGCAGCAAGATGATTCCGCGGACCGGGCCGTGCAGGTCACCGATCCGGCTGGGCAGCCTGGCAGCGAACCCGAAGCGGCCGGGCAGCACGTAAGCGAGAGGCATAGGCCGATTATCACCGACGCCGCCGCTACTGCTGGTGAGGACTCGGCCACGTGCCCGATTCGTGGTGAGGTGGTCGTGATGACCGCGCGTAATCGGCGCTAGGCTTCAGGCCATGTCCGACACACCAGCCGAGCCGCGCTGGCGCATTCTGGTGACCCCCCGCTGGATCAGCTGGCACCTGTTCGCCGTCGCCACCGTCATCGGGATGATGTGGCTGGGTGACTGGCAGTTCCGCCGTGCGATGGCAGGAAACACGCTGAGCTGGGCCTACACCTTCGAATGGCCGATCTTCGCGATCTTCGCAGTAGTGTTCTGGGTCAAGACGGTCAGGGACGAGCTGCACCCGGCCGCCGACGCCGACGGGCAGGCCGACGAAGTCAGCCTGCCGGACGGGATCAGGCGGCCGGCCGGCGGCGCGCCGGGCGCGCCGGGTGGATCAGGATCCGCCGAGGCCGGGCAGCAGGGTGCCGACCCGGGCAGCGCCAGTGAGATCGACACCGAGCTCGCCGAGTACAACGCCTACCTGGCCAGGCTCAGCAGCGAGGTCAAGGGCCACGGCAGGTGGCATGGCCTTCGATAGGAGGAGCGCAGGGTGGACGCCGACAGGCAGCTGAGGCTGGTGGTGCGGGCATACCGGGCACTGGCCTACGTGACCGGAACAGTGCTGATCGTCTTGTGCTTCGTCGGCATCCCGCTGCAGGTGTGGGCCGGCAACCTCGTCGTCGTCAAGTACGTGGGCACTGCCCACGGCATGCTCTACATCGCCTACGTGATCGTGGCGTTCGCGATGACCAGGCTGGTGCGGATGAAGGTCGCCAGTCCCGGCACGGTCATCGTCCTGCTGGCAGGCACCATCCCGGTGCTGACGTTCGTCGTCGAGCGGTGGGTCACCCGCCGGTACATCGACCCGGCGCTCGCCGCCTCGGCCGGCCGGGCGAGCGTCCCGGCCGCCGTCAGCAGGTGAGCGAGCAGTACTTCGCCGCCGAGCCATCAGCCGCGCACCGGCCTGGCTCGGTGCACGTGATCCTGCCCGACCTGCACCTCGAGCTGCAGACGGACTCCGGGGTGTTCTCGCCGCTCCGGCTCGACCCGGGGACCAGACTGCTGCTCGACGTCGCCCCGCCGCCGCCGGCCTCGGGCGACCTGCTCGACCTGGGCTGCGGTTACGGCCCGCTCGCGCTCGTCCTGGCCGCCCGAGCCCCCGGCGCGCGGATCTGGGCCGTCGACACCAACTCCAGGGCGCTGGCGCTCACCGCCGCCAACGCCGAGCGCGCCGGGCTCGCCAACGTCACCTGTGCCCTGCCCGGCGACCCCGCACTGCCCGGCCGGCTCGACCTGATCTGGTCCAACCCGCCGATCAGGATCGGCAAGAGCGCCCTGCACCGGCTGCTGGCCGGCTGGCTCGTCAGGCTCGCCCCCGGGGCCGCTGCCTATCTGGTCGTGCAACGAAACCTTGGGTCCGACTCCCTGCAGGGATGGCTGACCGAGTCCGGCTGGTCCACCGAGCGTGCCGCGGCCCGGGCGGGCTACCGGGTGCTGAAGGTGAGCGGAGCCGGCCGGCCAGCGGCCGGGGCGGCCCGGTGAGCCGTCAGCTTGCCGCCACCGAGGTGAAGCGGCTGAACCGCACCTGGCGCCGGTCCACCCAGGCCAGGCTCTGCTTGCTGCTCGAGTCGGTGAGCCAGCCGTTCAACGTGGGGTCGATCACCAGGACGGCGGCAGCGTTCGGGGTGGAACAGGTCTGGCTGTGCGGCGACACCGCCGACCCCATGCACCCGTCGGCGCGCAAGACGGCTCTGGGCACAGGGCGGTTCGTGCGCTTCGAGCAGGCTGGCAGTGCCGTCGCGGCGGCCGAGGCGGTCAGGGAGCAGGGGCTGCGACTGATCGTGGTCGAACTCGCCCAGGGTGCCGTCCCGCTGCACCTGGCCGCGCTGGACGGCGACATCTGCCTCGCGCTCGGGAACGAGGATCGCGGCTGCTCCCCGGCCCTGCTGGCCGCCGCCGACCAGGTCGCCTACATCCCGCAGGTCGGGCGGGTGGGCTCGCTCAACGTGGCCGCCGCCGCGGCGATCGCGCTGGCCGAGGCGCGCCGCCGGGAGTGGACCGAGGCAGCCGATACAGCAGGCGAGACAGGCTCGGAGCCGATGGAGGGTGGCAGTGCCGACCGGATTCCTTGATCACCCCGCGCCCGCCGCATTCGCCCACCGGGGCGGGGCCAGCCACTTCCCCGAGAACTCGATGCGGGCGTTCGAGCACGCCGTCTCGCTCGGCTATGCCTACCTGGAGACGGACGCGCACGCGACGGCAGACGGCGTGCTCGTGGCGTTCCACGACAAGACCCTCGACCGGGTCACCGACTCCTGCGGCGCCATCGCCGGCCTGCCTGCCAGCGAGGTGGCGAAGGCCCGCATCGGGGGCACCGACCCGATACCGCTGCTCGAGGACCTGCTCGGCGCCTGGCCCGACATCCGGTTCAACATCGACGTCAAGGACGCGCCCGCCGCGCGGCCGCTTGCCGACCTGCTCAGGCGGACCGCCGCCTGGGACCGGGTCTGCATCACGTCCTTCTCCGCGGCCCGCCTGCGCGCGACCAGGCGGCTGCTCGACCGCCCGGTCTGCATGGCCACCTCGCCGGTCGGTGCCGCCGCGCTGCGGTCCGGAGTTCCCGGCCCGCTCCTGGCCCCGGCTTTCGCCAGCCGCTGGGTGCGCTGCGCCCAGCTGCCGATCGGACTGGCCACCGCCCCGCTGATCGGCCGTGCCCACGAGGCCGGCCTGGTCGTGCATGTCTGGACGGTCAACGACAAGGACCTGATGGCATCCCTGCTTGACCTGGGTGTCGACGGCATCATGACGGACCAGACCGAGCTGCTGCGCGAGGTGCTGATCAGCCGCGGGCAGTGGCATCCGCGCGCTGCCAGCTAGCGGGCACGCTCACCCCGGCGCGCCCGGCGGAGCAGCTCAGTCCGCGCGGCTGGCTAGTCCAGGCCGTGGCACTCTCCGCTAAACCAGGACGGATCGTCGCCGACGTGGTTGGAAGACCTGCCTGACGGGAATCTTGTACGCGTCCACGCCGTTGACAAGTACGAACTTCAATTGCCCGGAGGCAACAGGCATATGGCCGAACGCGCACTACGTGGCACCCGCCTTGGCGCCACGAGTTATGAGAACGACCGTAACACCGACCTGGCTCCACGTCAGGAGGTTGCCTTCGACTGCCCGAAGGGTCACCGGTTCAGCGTGCCGTTTGCTGCCGAGGCCGAGGTTCCGCTGAAGTGGGAGTGCCGGGTCTGCGGCGCGATCGCGATCACCTCGACCGGCGACCAGCAGGCCGCGGCGAAGGCCAAGCCGCCGCGCAGCCACTGGGACATGCTGATGGAACGGCGCACCATGGCGGACCTGGAAGAGGTGCTTGCCGAGCGGCTGGCCATCATCAGGAACCAGCGCGGCGGCGAACCGGAGCCGACCGCGGCACCCGCGCGGCACCGCCGGAGCGCATAACGGCGGCACGGCCGGAGCGCATGACCGCGGCACCGCCGGAGCGCACGACCGCGCGTCAGGGCTAGCCGCCTAGCTCCTGGCGGCCTTGCGGTGGCGGCCAAGGCGCGAGGCTACGCCCCACTGGGCCACCCGCAGCAGCGCCTCGGCGACGATGGCCCGGCTCATCTTGCTGGCGCCGAGCGCCCGCTCGGTGAACGTGATCGGCACCTCGGCGATCTTGAGGCCCTCCTGCGCGGTGCGCAGGGTCAGGTCGATCTGGAAGCAGTACCCCTGCGACTCGACCTCTTCCAGGCCGATCGCGCGAAGTGCGCTGGCCCGGTAGGCGCGGTAGCCGGCGGTGGCGTCGTGCACGCCGATGCCGAGCATGAGGCGTACGTAGACGTTGGCGCCGCGGGACAGGAACTCGCGGGACTTGGGCCAGTTCACCGTGGTGCCGCCCGGCACGTACCGGGAGCCGATGACCAGGTCGGCGTCCTCGAGTGCGGCCAGCATCCTGGGCAGGTCAGCCGGGTCGTGCGAGCCGTCGGCGTCCTGCTCCACGAGCACTGAGTAGTCGTGCTCGAGACCCCAGGTGAAGCCGGCGATGTACGCGGCGCCCAGGCCGGACTTGCCGGGACGGTGCAGCACGTGGACGTGGGAGTCCGAGGCGGAAAGCTTGTCGGCGATCTCGCCGGTGCCGTCCGGGCTGTTGTCGTCCACCACGAGGATGTCCGCGGCCGGTACCGCCAATCGCACGCGGCTCACGATCGACTCGAGGTTGTCGCGCTCGTTGTAAGTCGGGATGATCACTGCCACGGCATCCAGCGAGCCGGCCGACCGATCAGTAGAAGTCAATCTTTCCTGCCTCAAGACGACGTGTGCGTTGTTGGCGCCCTCACAGGACAACGCTCTTAGTCTGCCGGGAGGTTCCTGTGATCCGATGGATTAACGACGTTCTACCCCGACCGCCGCAAGGGTAGCCGATGTCGCGGCTGTACGAGGAAGAGGCCCAGACATCCTTCGGACCGAAGGCGGCACGTCGGCAACGAGCTCGCCGTTCGTTGTCTACTGGATGTCTGGGCCCCTTCCAGGTCCGACCCGTCCGCGACGGCTGGCTAGCTCCGGCGCTCGCGGCGCTGAGCAGGCTTGCGTGCTGCTGCGAGCCCGCACGGGCGGGCTCGCGCGCTCCGCGCGGACCGGTGGGTGACTGGCACGAAGATACCGCCCGCAGCGGCGATGTCAACCTCGGGCCGGCGGGAGCCAGGCGAAGGGACGGTACGGGTCTGTCGGGTCTGGTCATGCGGCGATACGATTTAGTCGCACTCAGCTCAGGTGAGTTCTGCTTGACAAGAACGGCATAGGCGGCTGTGCGGAATCTTCTTCCAAGCTGGAGGTCGAGCAATGACGGAAAACTCCGAGACCGAGGTCTCCGACACCGAGGTCTCCGAGGCTCATATCGCGGTTCACTGGCGCGAAGAGGACTACTACCAGCCGCCGCCAGACTTTGTGGCCCAGGCCAACGCGGCCGACCCCGCGATCTTCGAGCGCTTCTCCGAAGACAAGTTCCCGGACTGCTTTACCGAGTACGCAGACCTGCTGACCTGGGACGAGCGGTGGCACACCGTCCTGGACACGTCCACTCCACCATTCTGGAAGTGGTTCGTCGGCGGCAAGCTGAACGCCTCCTACAACTGCGTCGACCGGCACGCGACGTCTAATCCCGACAAGACAGCGATTATCTGGGTGCCGGAGCTCGAGTCAGACGAGCATGTCCACATCAGCTATAGCGAGCTGTATCGGCAGGTAAATGAATTTGCGGCTGTCCTGCGCGATTTCGCCGGTTTGCAGGCTGGTGACCGGGTCACCTTGCATATGCCGATGGTCCCCGAGCTTGCCGTGACGATGCTCGCCTGCGCCCGGCTCGGCGTCGTCCACTCCCAGGTCTTCGGCGGGTTCAGCGGGAACGCCTGCGGCACCAGGATCGCCGACTCCGGCAGCAGGGTCCTGATCACGATGGACGGCTACTACCGGGCTGGCGGCCTCACGGACCACAAGGTGAAGGCGGACGAGGCTCTGGAGGAGGCCGCCAGGCAGGGCCAGGAGGTCGACAAGGTACTCGTCTGGCGGCGCCACCCCGGTAAGTACGCCTCGGCCACGCCGATGGCGCCGGGGCGGGACTTCTTCGTCGACGAGCTCCTTACCGAGCACGCCGGCGCGGTCGTCGAGCCCGTCTCCATGCCGGCCGAGGCGCCGCTGTTCCTGATGTACACGAGCGGGACCACCGGCCGCCCGAAGGGAGCGCAGCACTCCACTGGCGGCTACCTGGCCTACGTCACCGGCACGTCGAAGTACTACCAGGACATCCACCCCGACGACATCTACTGGTGCATGGCAGACATCGGCTGGATCACCGGGCATTCCTACATCGTGTACGGTCCGCTGGCGCTCGGTACCACGACGGTGATCTACGAGGGCGTCCCGAACTACCCGGACGGCGGCCGTCCCTGGCGGATCGCGCAGCAGCTCGGCGTCAACATCTTCCACACCTCTCCGACCGCCATCAGGATGCTGCGCAAGGACGGCCCGGAGGAGCCGAAGAAGTACGAGTACCACTTCAAGCACATGACGACCGTGGGCGAGCCGATCGAGCCCGAGGTCTGGCGGTGGTACCACTCCGAGGTGGGCAAGGGCAAGGCCGCCATCGTCGACACCTGGTGGCAGACCGAGACCGGCGGGTTCCTCGGCAGCACGCTGCCGGCGCTGCAGCCGATGAAGCCGGGGAGCTGCGGCCCGGGCGTGCTCGGCATTTACCCGGTCGTGTACGACGAGGACGCCAACGAGGTGCCGGCCGGGAGCGGCCGGGCCGGCAATATCTGCATCAGGAACCCGTGGCCTGGCATCATGCAGACGATCTGGGGCCAGCCTGAGCGGTTCATCGAGGTCTACTACGCCAAGTACAACAGCAACCCGGACAGCAAGGACTGGCATGACTGGCCGTATTTCGCCGGCGACGGCGCCGTGCAGGCCGCCGACGGGTACTTCCGGATCCTTGGCCGGGTCGACGACGTGATCAACGTGGCAGGTCACCGGCTCGGCACCAAGGAGCTGGAGTCGGCCGCGCTGACCGTACCCGAGATCGCCGAGGCAGCGGCCGTCCCGGTGATTGACGACATCAGGGGCCGGATTGTCGAGATGTACGTCTCGCTCAAGCCGGGGATCGAGGCGGACGGCATGGAGGCGAAGGTCAGCAAGGCCATCGAGGTCGAGATCGGCAAGATCGCGCGGCCGAAGAACGTCTGGATCGTCGCCGACATGCCGAAGACCAGGTCCGGCAAGATCATGCGCCGGGTCATCGCCTCGGTGTCCAACTTCACCGACATCGGTGACGTGACGACGCTGGCCAACCCCGAGGTGGTCGAGACGATCCGGCATCACGTGCAGAGCACCAAGGTCGCCAAGGGCGAGTTGCCGCGCGAGCTTACCGAGGCGGAGTACGAGGAGATCGCGAAATACGGGGCGGCCGAGTAGGACCGGAGCCCGGGACGGGCGACTGGGCAACGCGGAAGAAGAACGGCAGGCCGTGCCGACGGCGGGGGTTCGTCGGCACGGCCTCCGTTCTGGTGGCGGGTCCGCTGGGGGGAAGCGGAGCCGCTGTACAGCGGTACCTGCTGAGGTGGGGGGAACCCGCTGAGGTAGGGGGCCGCTGGGTCTGAGGTCGGCTAGGGACTGCGGGCTAAGCTGCCACGGGGACTCGGGTCGCGGGTGCCGCGCTCAGGCCGCCGTCACGAGCGCGCGGTGCGTGCGCGTGCAGCTTCTTGCGGAGCATGGCCCGGCCACGGTGGATCCTGGACATCACGGTTCCCAGCGGGACCTTGGTGATCTCGGCGATCTCGGAATACCGGTACCCCTCGATGTCGGCGAGGTAGATCGCGATCTTGAAGGTCTCGGGCAGGTCCTGCAGCGCCCGCATGGCTCCGGAGTCGGACAGGTTGTCCAGCGCCTCCGCCTCGGCGGGCCGCGGTGCCTGCATCAGCCCGGCTCCGCTGTCGGTCGTGTCGTAGATCTCGGCCGACAGCACCTCGGGGGCCCGGCGCTCGCGCCAGCGGCAGGAGCTGTAGAACGTGGTAACCAGGATCCGGTGCAGCCAGGCCTTGAGGTTGGTGCCCGGGCTGAACTGGTGGAACTTCACGTAGGCCTTCGCGAACGTCTCCTGGAGCAAGTCCTCGGCATCGCAGTGGTTGCGGGTCAGCCGCAAGGCGGCGGGGTACAGCCTGCCCATGTAGGGCATGGCCTCCTCCGTGAACCGGGCGCTGCTGTCAGCCGCCTGATCCTCGTCGCGGGTCTGGTGCGGTGCGATCTGGGGGGTAGTCACGCGTCCTCCTTGCGGGAACGTCCCGGTGTATGCGCGAGCATGGGGGGGCTCGCACAGCCGGTCATCTAGGTGCAGGTCTCCCTAGCCAGAATTCCGGCAGCGCCTTGTTACTCGTCTATGTTCGCCCACCGGACGCCTTGTTCGCATCGGGTGAATCCTGAGCTACGGCGTGCGCCGTCCTGAGTTAAGCGGGCCACCCCGGGCCGTCTCTCTTAACCAGATCGTTAATTCGCCTCAAAGCGGCTCAGACCGGACGTGACCCAGGTCACATGGGAGTCAAGAGGGCGTGAATCGGGCGGCGTGGGCGACGAGCTCGCGGCGGCCGGCCTGCCCGGTCTTGGCGACAAGGCTGGCGATATGAGTCTCGACGGTCTTCGGGGAGATGAACAGCCGCTCGGCGATCTCGGCGTTGGAGCACCCCTG
>DASWAA010000117.1:0-3132 GCA_036391385.1 Streptosporangiaceae bacterium | reverse complement strand
GTGCGCGACGCCGCGCGGATGCACCAGCTCGCCGAAGAGTCGGCGGGACTGATCTCGCGGTACCGGCCCGACATCATCGGGGCGACCATCGCGATGAGCGACGACGGCTTCTTTACCGAGACGGTGTCGTTCACCTCGGAGTCGGCCGCCAGGCAGGCCGAGCTGCAGGCCATCCCATCGGAGGCGTCTGACCTGCTCAACGAGGAGATGTCACTGCTGGACGGCGTGACGTACCTGGACCTGCACCAGCCCTGGTTCGCCTCGCACCGCTAGCACCGCGCGGGCTAGTACCGCGGGCTAGTACCGCGCCAGCACGGCCCAGTGGCGCTGCGCGCCGTCGCGCCACTGGGCATGCCTGGCCTGGAACAGGGCGGCGGCCTGGGCGCCCAGCCAGCCAGCCGGCAGCAGGTCGCGGGGAAGCCGCGGATCGAGGAACGGGAACCTGCGCCACTCGTGCACCAGCAGCGTCTGAGCGGTCAGCACGTCCTCGTCGGTCACCGGGGCCATCGCCTCGACGGTGTCGGTGAACTCCTTGTAGGCGATCTCGACGGCCGACAGGTCCCAGGCACGCGCCGCGATGCCGGCCTGCGCGCCGATGCCGCCATGGTGTGCCACGAAAGACATCGCGCCCGCGTCGAGACCGAGGTCGCGCAGGATCGCGGCGGCCTCGTCCTCGCGGCTGGTATCGGGGGAGACCCAGACCCCGCCCGGCAGCGCGCCGAAGCCGGCCCAGGTCAGCCGGGTCCGCAGCTGGTGCCGCAGGTCGCGGCCGCCCTCCGGAACGCCGGCCAGCAGCACCAGCCAGCGGCCGTCCCAGTCCGCACCGTCCAGGCCGAACGAGTAGATCCGCCCCGCCCCGTCGGTCAGCAGCCGGCTCCCCGCCTCGGTCAGCTCCCACTGCACCTGCCGGCCGTGCCGCCGGCCCGTGATCCAGCCCTCGGCCGCGGTACGAGCCAGCGCCTGCCTCGCCGCCTTCTCGGCGACGCCGAGCTGGCCGAGCACCCGGACCAGGGCCCCGGTCCAGACCGGCTCGCCAGCCGGCCGCACATACTCGCCAAGCACGGTGAACAGCAGTGATCGCGCACTGGACGAGCCAAGCTCGCGCCGCCGGCTCAGCGCCGGGGCAGGGTCAGGTGCGATCGAGGACATCGCCTGAAATCTACATTCGGAACGCAAGTCACGACCAGCCTGTAGCAGGACAGCACGGACGGCGGGCCTGCCGGTCATCGGGCGCCACGCGCGCCTGACGCCCTAGAATACGGTTGCGGTACAGGAGATCCTCCTGGCTAGGCTAGCTGGCACAGGCTCGTCGGCGCACCGTCGCCGGCGAGCGCACCGCGGCACTCATTACTCTCCCTGCGAGGCAAGGCACCGACATGCGCTGGTCACAGCTGCACATCCCGACGCTCCGAGACGACCCAGCCGATGCGGACGCGGCCAACCACCGGCTGCTGCTCCGGGCCGGCTTCATGCGCCAGCTGATGGCCGGCCACTACTGCCTGCTGCCGCTGGGAATGCGGGTCCGGGCGAAGGTCATGCGGATCATCCGCGAGGAGATGAACGCGATCGGCGCGCAGGAGTTCCTGCTTCCGAGCGTGCAGCCCGCGCAGATCTGGGAGAAGTCCGGTCGGCTCGCCGTGATTGGCGAGGAGATGTTCCGGCTGAAGGACCGCAAGGGCGCCGATCTGGTCCTCGGCTTTACGCACGAGGAGATCTTCGCGTTCCTGGCTCAGGAACTGGCGTCCTACCGGGAGCTGCCGCAGTCCTGGTATCAGTTCCAGACCAAGTTTCGGGACGAGCCAAGGCCCAAGAGCGGCCTGCTGCGGGTCCGCGAGTTCACGATGAAGGACTCCTACAGCTTCGACGTGGACGAGGCAGGCTTGGATGCCTCCTTCGAACTGCACCGCGCCGCGTACGAGCGGATCTTCGCCCGGCTCGGCATCCCGGCGATCGGGGTCGAGGCCTCGAGCGGCAACATGGGCGGGTCGGACTCGGTGGAGTTCATGTGCCCGTCGGCAGCCGGCGAGGATCATGTCGCGACCTGCCCGAACTGCGGCTACGCAGCGAACCTGGAGAAGGCGACCTCGGCGCTGCCCCTGATCGAGGACCCGGCGGCGGACGCCCTGCCGGCGGCGCCGCAGCGGCTGGACACCCCCGGCGTCCGGACCATCGAGGACCTGGTCACCGGTTACGACCTGGCGGCTGACCGCCAGATCAAGACGCTCGTGCAGGTCGTGGACGGCAAGCTGACCCTGGTACTGCTGCGCGGCGATCACCCGCTGTCTGACCAGAAGCTGACCGACGCGACCGGTGCCGTCGCGATCCGCCCGGCCCAGCCGGAGGAGATCCAGGCCGCGCTCGGTGCACTGCCCGGCAGCCTCGGGGCGGTCGGCGTCACCTCGTTCCCGGTGATCGCGGACCTGGCGCTGCGCGGTCGGCGCGGCATGGCGACCGGCGCTAACACCGACGACGTTCACCTGACCGGCGTCGACGTCGACCGCGACCTCGCCGTCTCCCAGTGGGCCGACCTGCGCGAGGTCACGCCGGGAGAGCCGTGCCCCAAGTGCGGCACCGCTCTGGAGTTCGTGCAGGCGATCGAGGTCGGCCACATCTTCAAGCTCGGCCGCAAGTACACGACCGCCCTCGGGGTCACCGTGAGCATGCCGGACGGCAGCACCGTGATCCCGATCATGGGCAGCTACGGCATCGGGGTCGAGCGGGCGATGGCCGCGATCGCGGAGGTTCACCACGACGACTCGGGGCTGGCCTGGCCGGTCCAGGTGGCGCCGGCCGAGGTCTGCGTGCTGCTGCTGTCGGTACGCGACGACGAGGCGCGCTCGGCCGCCGAGATGCTGTACAGCAGTCTGCTTGAGGCGGGTGTCGATGCCCTGATCGACGACAGGGACGTCCGGCCCGGCGTTAAGTACGCCGACTCCGAGCTGACCGGCATCCCGCTGCGGATCAGCGTCGGCAGCCGGGACCTCGCCGACGGCGTGGTCGAGGTGACCAGACGCGCAACTGGCGAGAAGGAGCGCGTCGCCGTCGGCGAGGTGGTCGGCTGGGTCAGCCAGGCGATCAAGGCGGCGACCAGTTCCTAGGTCCCGCCGTCAGCCCGGCCTTGCCCGGCTGACC
>DASWAA010000116.1:0-8635 GCA_036391385.1 Streptosporangiaceae bacterium | reverse complement strand
ACGATGCGCGGCGACGGGTTCTGCATGGCTCCTATTGTCGCCTGCCGGCCAGCCACCGCCGCCTTGCGCTGGGTCAGGAACTCGCGCTCCGCGGCGTTCGTGACGAGAGCCAGGGCGGCCTCGTAGGCCGCCGCCGCATCGGCCGGCCGGCCAAGCCGGCTGAGCAGGTCGGCGCGGGCGGCGTGGAAGAGGTGGTACGAGCCGAGGTCGAGTGACTCGATCGCGGCCAGGCCCTCCTGCAGGCCCTGTACCTGCGCGAGCGCGACAGCCCGGTTCAGCGCGACCACTGGCGTCGGGCTGATCGCCATGAGCTGGTCGTACAGCGCAAGGATCTGGCGCCAGTCGGTCTGCTCCGCGGTCGGCGCGTCGCTGTGCACGGCGCTGATCGCCGCCTGGATCTGATACGGCCCAGGCTGATTACGGCGAAGGCAGCGGCGGACCAGGTCCTGGCCCTCGGCGATCAGCGACCGGTCCCACAAGGACCGGTCCTGGTCAGGCAGCAGCACCAGCGGCCGGCCGTCGGCCGACCGGGCCGGACTGCGCGAGTGAGTCAGCAGCAGCAGCGCGAGCAGCCCTAGCACCTCGGGCTCGTCGGGCATCAGATCGGCAAGCAGGCGGGCGAGCCTGATGGCTTCCGCGCACAAGCTCGTCCGCAGCAGGACTTCGCCTTCAGTCGCGGTGTAGCCCTCGTTGAACACCAGGTACACGACGGCTAGCACGGCGCCGAGCCGGTCAGGCAGTTCGGCGTCGCCGGGAACGCGGTACGGGATCCCGGCTGCCTTGATCTTCCGCTTCGCACGCACGATGCGCTGTGCGATCGTCGCCTCGGGCATCAGGAACGCCCGCGCGATCTCCGGGACCTCCAGGCCCCCGAGCAGGCGCAGCGTCAGGGCCACCTGAGCGCCGCGACTGAGCGCTGGATGGCAGCAGGTGAAGATCAGCCGCAGCCGGTCGTCCTGCACCGGACTCGTCTCCTGCGGCGGCTCGTGGTGGTCGTACAGCAGAGCCGCCTGGACGTGACGGTCATGGCGGGTCGCCTCCCGGCGCAGGTGATCGATGGCTCGGTTGCGGGCGGTAGTGGTGATCCACGCGCCGGGGTTCGGCGGCAGGCCAGCCACCGGCCAGCGATCCACCGCCACGGCGAACGCCTCCTGCACCGCTTCCTCGGCGAGGTCGATATCACCGAGGAAGCGGACCAGGGTGGCGACGCACCTTCCGTACTCGCGCCGGAAGTGCTGCTCGATCTCCTCGCGCTGGAACGGCATGCGGCTGTCTAGGCCTCGGGCATGCCCTGGAATGGCCGCACCTCGACAGGCTCGCGGCATGCCCTGGTCGCCTTCGCGGCCCAGGCAAGCGCCTCGTCGAGATCGGCTGCCTGGATCACCCAGAACCCGCCGAGCTGTTCCCTGGTCTCGGCGAACGGCCCGTCGGTGGTGAGGATCTCGCTGCCGCTGACCCGGACGACGGAGGCGGTGTCCGGCGGCTCCAGCCCTCCGGCGAAGACCCAGGAGCCTGAGGCCATCATCTCGCTGTTGAGCGCGTCCACGTCCTTGTAGGCCTGCTGGGTGTCATCGTCCGCGCGGGCGCTCTGGCCATCGACGCTGTGGACGGCGAGCAGGTACTGCTTCATGGTGGTCTTCCTCTCGGTGGCGGGCCGGACCCCGCTGCTGGCCGGCTTCCTACCCTCGCTACGAACGCGGCCGGTCAGAATCGACACTTTCACGCTCTGCCATCGGTTTGACCGGAAGGATGGTGACAACTGGCCGCAATCACGACAGGCTATGTCTCATCAGCTAGCCAGAGCGTTAAGGACAGGACCAGATGCCAGACCTCCTGAGTCTCTATGCGTCAACTCAGCCAGACAAGCTCGCCGTCGTAGACGACCAGGGCAAGGGCACGGTCACCACGTGGACCTACGCCCAGCTCGAAGCCGAGGCCAACCGGCTCGCCAACGTGCTGGCATCACTCGGCGCTGGTAGCGGCGACAAGGTGATCTGGTGCGGTCCGAACGCCCCGCAGGTCGTCGCGGTCATGAACGCGACCCGGAAGATCGGCTCCGTGGCCGTCCCGCTGAATTACCGGCTGACGCCGGAGGAAGCGCAGTACATCATCGTCCATTCCGACTCCGTCATCGCCTACGTCGACGCCGAGTACGCCCACCTGTTCGCCAGTGACGAGCCGCTTGGCAACCTGCGCCACGTGCTCGTCTACGGCGGAACCGCGCCCGACGGGATGCTGGGCGAGGACGTCGTGGCCAGCGCCCCGGCGCATGCTCCGGCGACGGCGCAGGAGGACAACCCGGGCGCGACGATGATCTACACCTCGGGTACCACCGGCAAGCCGAAGGGTGCCTTCCGGAGCATGACCGACCAGAGCACGGCGGTCGCGCTGATCGGCTTCCTCGGCTACACCCCCGATGACATCTACCTGACCTCGGGTCCGCTGTACCACAGCGGACCGAGCGCGTTCATGTCGGCCGGGCTGGCACTCGGCCAGACGGTCATCCTGCAGCGGAAGTTTGACCCCGAGGACTGGCTGCGCCTGGTGCACACCTACAAGGTGAGCTCGACGTTCTCGGCGCCGCCGCTGATCAGGATGGTGTGCTCGCTGCCCGACGAGGTCAAGGCGCGTTACGACCGGTCCACTATGCGGGTCATGCTGGCCAACGCGGCGCCGTGGAGCTTCGCACTCAAGCAGGCCTACCTCGCGGACTTCCCCGTCGACTCGCTCTGGGAGATCTACGGGTCGACCGAACTCGGCGTGAACTGCATCCTGGAGCCCAGGGACCAGCTACGCAAGCCGGGCTCGTGCGGCAAGCCTGCTCCGGGAATCGAGATCCGGCTGCTCGACGCCGACGGCAACGAGGTCACCGGGACCGGCCCCGACCACACCGGCGAACTGTTCGTGCGCTCCAGCGGTGTGTTCAACGAGTACTACAAGCAGAAGGACAGCTACGACGCCGCGCGGCACGGTGACTTCCACACCGTCGGCGACATCGCCTACCGCGACGACGAGGGCTACCTGTACATCTGCGACCGCAAGAACGACATGATCCTCTCGGGCGGCATGAACATCTACCCGGCCGAGATCGAGGCCGCGCTCGAGCAGCACCCGGGCGTCTACGACGTCGCCGTCTTCGGCATCCCGTCCGAGGAATGGGGCGAGCAGGTCCACGCCACCGTGGTGCTTGCCCCTGACGCTTCGCTGTCCGAAGCCGACATCATCACCTTCGGCCGTGAGCACCTCGCCGGGTACAAGACGCCACGCTCGATTTCCTTCGTCGACGAGCTGCCGCGGACGGGCTCTGGCAAGCTGCTCAAGCGCCAGCTCCGGGCCCCGTTCTGGGCAGGCCATTCCCGGCAGGTCGGCTGACTGGCGGCGCGCTTGCCCTGGCGGACAGTGAGCCGAGGTTACCAGGGCAACGTGCCGCCTCGCGGCCCAGACGACGCCGGGACCGGGACGCTCAGGACCGGCGGCGGCCCCAGATCCGGTAGATGGTGATCCCGGCGGCGGCGAGCACCAGGGCAACCGCGGCGAACTGCACCTCTGGCCGGCTGACCTGCTCGGCCACCTCCTCGCGAAGGCGCCGCACGTTGCCTGCCGGGCTGACCCGGTCGGCGAGCGTGTCGATGGTACGCGCGAGGCTCTGCCGGGTGCGCTCGATCTCCGCGACGATCTCGTCAGAGTCCCGCTTGGCTACCCTGCCATTCCCGGCCGCTCTGCCGTTCACGGCCACGCTGCCCCTGAGCTGAGCCTGGCGGTCCCGATCGGCCATCTCACGCATCCTTTCGCGGCCGGGTCACGGCCGTTCCTAACCTCCCAGTGTAGAGCGGCGGTCCCCGGTACGGAGCCGGGGACCGCCGCCCTGGCGATCAGACGGAATCTAACTGTGACTGGTCGGCATCTAGCTGTTGCCAGCTAGCTTGTGCGCGACGGCGATCAGGGCACCGCAGGCGAGCGTCTGGCCGCCGACGCCGGCGATCCGGCGGTCATCGAAGGCCGCCGCCGAGAGCTCGCCCTTGATCAGGCCGGCGAGCCTGTCCCTGGCGAACTCGAGGGAGCGCAGCGCCTGGTCGGTGTCCAGATAGGTCGTGTCGCCGGCCGAATTGCTCTCGATGGCCGCCGTGGACGCGATCAGCGTGTCTGTGCCGAACTGCCCGACACTGGAGTTGAGCTGCTTGTAGCAGGCTCCGAGCTGGGCCACCCCTGGCTGGGACAGCGCCTGGTTCGGATCGGTGAGGATCTGGGTGATGACCCGCCCGTCGGACTGGTAGTCGTCCCGCAGGCCGGCCAGGTACAGGATCGTCGGCCGGATGTCGGTCTCGTCTAGCCAGGTCCCGGTGGTGCCGCTGCCGGGCACAGTCACCTGTCCGCTGTCCGGGCCGGCCGAGTTCGGCCCGGCATCGGCCGCAGGACCGTCGACGCCGAGGTTCTGCACGCCCGGTCCGACGATTCCGAGCCAGTTGGTGTTGATTTCGGCAGCGTAGTCACCGTGGTTGTAGGCGAAGGCGGTGTTCTGCGTCACGCATGGCGAGCAGGACGCCGAGCCCGGGGTGAGGAAGTAGTCGGGCTTGGCGAACAGCGCGAACGTCGGCGTCCGGGCCGGGTCGGCGTTCACCATGTGCAAGATGGCCTCTTCGGTCGGATTGGCCAGGTAGTTGGTGATCGGCTGGGTCGTGCCCGTGTACGGGTTCGCCGCCGTGAGGCTGGCCGTGTCCCGCTCCAGCGTCCTGACGGCGGGCGACGCCGGATCCGGGTTCCCGGTCACATAGAACTCAGGCGCGCTGTCTGACTGCAGGGTGAACGGCGTCGTGTTGCTCGCCTGAGTGGCCAGCAGTCCGGTCAGGTTGCCCGCCAGTTCGCCGAACGAACCTGCCGGGTACGTGCACGGCACGTCGGGCGTCACCGTCGTGCCGCTGACCGTCGCCCCGTCGCAGTTCGCCGGCGTGGGCTGGATGGCCCGGCCGACATTGGCGCCCGCGACGTGGTCGCCCTCGTCAGAGCTGAAGACGAACAGCGTGTTCTGCGAGGTGATGCCGTCCGCGGCCAGTCGCTGGAAGAAGGTCGCGAAGGCCTGGTTGTAGTACTGCGCCTGGGCGATGTAGCAGGCACTGCCAGGGCCGAGCGCGGATGGCTGTCCGCTGCACGCCGACAGCCCCGGGATGTGCTCGTTGCCATGGATGTCGGAGATGTAGCCATTCACCACCGGGACGCCGGACTCGAGCATGTCCGACAGGTAGGCCAGCGTCTGCGAGGCGTTGATGCTGCCGAATCCGGGGAAGCCCGGGTAGCTGCTCAGGAACGCGCCGTTGATCTGATTCCCGTTCAGGTCGACCAGGTTTCCTGCCGCGTTAGTGACTTGGTATCCGTTATGCGTAAGGTCTGGGGCTCCGGCGCCCAGCTGCGGGGCTACGTAGCGGTGGCCGAACAGCGCCTGGTAGCCGTCGTAGCCACCCGGCTCATTCGGGAGCAGGTCCGAGACCGCCGTCGGGCTGGGGCTGGTCTGCCCGTACTTGACCGCCTGCGCGGAGGAGCAGAACGCGCTGCCCTGCGCGCAGTGCACTCCGATGCCGACGTAGTCGGCGGTCTCGGCGTCCTTGAAGCGGTCGGTGTCGGCGTTCAGCTGGGCCGTCTCGGGCGAGTTCGCCCCGAAGACCTTCGGGATGTCGACGGCGGTGTTCTCAAGCTCCTGGTTCGCCGTACCGACCTCGCCGACGTTACAGCCGGCCCGGGTGTAGGGGACCCAGGGTGCCGGAGTGATCGAGGTCGGCGGCACCGGCTGCTGTGCCGTGGCGGGGGGCGCTGGCGCGTACACCATCGACGGATTGGTGTCGTGTCCGGCGCTCGGGGTCGCCGCCGTGTCGAAGACCGGGTCGGTCCAGTAGGCGAACGATCCGGCCGGGTCGGTCGTGCCGTTGGCGTTGAAGGTCCGGTAGCCGTTGGAGATCGGCATACCCTGCCGGTCGCCGTACAGACCGGTGAAGGTGGTCAGGATGTCATTGGCCGTGTGGGCGATCAGCGGGGTGTGGTTGTTCGACGCCAAGGTGCCGTTGTTCTGGATGAACTGCAGCAGGCTGGGCATCAGCTGCAGGTCGGAAGGAACATTGGGGTTGTCGCGGAAGAAGTGCGTATTGTCGAAGGTGATCTCGACGACGTGCTGCACGCCGTTTCCGAGCTGGCATCCCGTCGTCGGGCTGTCGGCCGTCCGGCTGCTGATCCCGGCGCTGGCTGACCCGGTCCGGGCCGCGAATGCCGCGCCCTGAACCAGCGTTCCGGCGACGATCAGCGCGCCGACCGTCGCCGCGCTCGTGACCGCCGCCCGAGCGCGCGTCCGTGGGCGGGCGGCCTGTTCTGGTTTGCGCATCCGATCCTCCTCGTGTGCCGCTTACCGGCAGCGCCGGAGCGTCCGGCAGATCACGCTAGAATCCGGAACCAAACTCGAGGCGTCTGGCGGCCAACGGTAAAGCCAACCCTTGCTTACCCCTGTCCTTTCGATCCTGTCTTCAACGGCCAATCCATGCAATGCCGAATTGCATTTCGATTTCTCCGCACTGCGCTGATCAGGCCCGATTCCCAGTACGCCGATATGAACGCGTAAGATCATGACGTGGGCGTTGACGCGGTGATCTTCGACTGGGGCGGCACGCTGACTCCCTGGCACACGATCCGCCATGACGAGCTCTGGCGATCCGTCTGCGAGCCGCACTTCCCTGGCAGTTACCTCGACCTCGCCGCAGCGGCGCTCCGGGCCGAGAACGAGCTCTGGGAACAGGCCAGGAGCGAGCATCGGAGTGCGACGATCTTCGGCGTGTTCAGCCGCGCCGGGATTGAGCCGACCGACGCCCTGATCGCGAGCTACCTGCGGGTCTGGGAGCCGCACACGTTTACCGATCCGGATGGCGAGGCCATGCTGACCGCGCTGCGGTCGGCCGGAATCAGAGTCGGCGTGCTCTCGAACACGCTGTGGCCGCGTAGCTGGCACGAGGACGTGTTCCGCCGGGACGGCGTGCTGCACCTGATCGACGGGGCCGTCTACAGCAGCGAGATCGACTGGACCAAGCCGCATCCGGAGGCCTTCCTCGCCGCGATGGCGGCCGTCGGCGTCACCGATCCGAGCCGATGCGTTTTCGTCGGTGACCGCCCTTGGGACGACATCCACGGCGCGAAGAGCCTCGGCATGCGTGCCGTGCTTGTTCCGCACTCCGACGTTCCGGCCTTCGATTCCGTCACCCCGGATGCCGTCATCGGCCGCCTTTCCGAGCTCCCCGCAGTGATCGAATCCTGGCAGGCAAGCTAAGCCGGGGTGATCTGGGAACGGGACTGGCCCGGCGGGTTACCGCCGGGCCAGTCCCGTGAGCAGAGCTCGTGGCGCAGGAACGAACTGTCAGGCCTGGATCGCCGCCAGTTCGGCAGCCACCATGGCCTCGTGCTCTTCCTCGTCCCTGCGGGCGTCGGATGACTTCCAGCGACCGCGCAGCAGCGGGATGCTGGCGAGGAAGAACAAGATGCCGCCGAAGCAGATCCAGTACCACGTCTTCCACTGGCCGGGGGCGTTGGCCTGCGCCGCCTTGACCGACCCGATGTTCGCCGCGACGTACTTCTGAATCGGAGCCGGGATCGCGGCCAGTGCCTTCAGTTCCTTCGCGTACGGCTTCAGCTGCTGCAACTCCGGCGCGGCCGCCTGCAGTGCCGTCAGCTGCGCCGCGTAGGGCGCGATCTGCTGCAGTTGCGGCGCGACGGCGATCACGCCGTCGATCGCGGCCTTGTTCGCGGATAGCGTCAGCAGGAAGTTGCCGCCCTTGGTGATGTCCGCTGGCGTGGAACCGCCACCGGCGGCGATCTCGACCTGCTTGATCAGGCTCGGCGGGATGCTCGCCGGGTTCTTGTAGCTGGCCAGCTTGGTGAACAGCGCGGCGTTCGCCTGGATGATCGCCAGCTGCGGAGCGAACTTCTGCGCGTTGGCAAGCTGTACGGGATACTTCTGCGCCAGCGCGACGATGTCGCCGTGCTGCTGCAGGAAGGCGAGATCCGCTGCGTCCTTCTGCGCGATGGCGACGATATTGCCGTGGGCACTCGCCCACGCGTACTGCTGGGCGTACGGCGCGGTAACGCCGCCGAAGTTGACCAGGGGGGTGACCGAGTTGACGACGCTGGGCAGCGTGATGAACGCCAGGAAGACCACCACGCGGATGATCCAGCCCCAGATCGCCAGGCCGGTAGCGGTCAGCGCCGGGTTACGCGCCTCGACCGTCTCGGTGAAGCTCGCCATCCACGGCGTGTAGGCGATGCCCAGGGAGAACGACAGCAGCGCCAAGATGATCGCTAGGGTGTAGTAACTCGGGTGCAGGCCGGCCTCGAGCAGGTAGATCACCGTCATGATCGCCGCCGCGACCCCGCCGACGATCATGAACGGCTTGCGCACCCGCAGCCGGTCGGACAGCATGCCGACCAGGATGACCGCGATGACGTTGAAGCCCCAGTTCCAGTTGCCGAGGCCGTTAGCGTCCTTGGTCGAGAAGCCGAACACTGTCCGCAGGTAGATGACGCCGAAGCCGACGGCCGTGTAGTAGATCAGCAGCATCAGCGACACGGCGAGTGCCGAGACGACGACGTCGGGCTTGAGCAGCTGGCGGAA
>DASWAA010000115.1:0-11146 GCA_036391385.1 Streptosporangiaceae bacterium | reverse complement strand
GGCTGACAGTTCAGCCCTGGTGAGCAGCGGCTCCTGGTGGTGCACCGTCCCCATGCCCAGTCCCTGCGCAGCCAGGATGTTGCCTTCGACGTCGTCGACGAACACGCATTCGGCGGCCGACAGCCCCAGCCGGTCGACCGCGAGCTTGAAGATGCGCTCTTCCGGCTTGCGCATCCCCACCTCGGCGGAGATCACGACATCGTCGAACAGGTGGGCGAACAGGTGCCGCGGGTAGTCGCCTACTCCCCAGGAATTGGACAGCAGGCTGGTCTTCAGCCCGCTCTCCCGCAGTTCAGTGACCAGGTCGAGCATCTGCGCATCGAGCACGGCCGCGCCGAACATTCGCCTGAGCAGCCCCTCGGCCGGCACCGGCTTTCCGTCGATCGTGACGAGCAGTGCTGCCAGCGTCGCCTCGAACTCCGCGTCGCTCATCTCGCCGCGCTCAAGGCCGTGGACCGGCGACTCGGTCGCGTCCGGGCCGTACGCCTGCCTGATCCACGGCCGCATCGCCGCGGCATAGCTGTCGCGGTCGATCCGCTCGGCCTCGAGCCACGCCGTGACGGTGCTGACGATCGGGCTGGTGATGACACCGCCCCAGTCGAAGATCACGGCTCGCGGGCAAGCAACTGGTTCGGCCACAAACCGATGGTATGTGACCTGGGCACGGACCCAGCTCCGGTGCGCGGCTGGCAGAATGCGCTCATGCAGCGGACAGCGGTGGTCACCGGCGCAAGCAGCGGTATCGGGGCGGCGACAGCCGAGCGGCTCGCCCGGGAGGGCTACCACGTCGTGCTCGCGGCCCGGCGCCTCGACCGGCTGGAGGAGGTCGCGGCCAGGATTTCCGGCCTCGGCGGTAGCGCTCAGGTCAGCCAGCTCGACGTGACCGACCGAGCGCAGGCTGACACTCTCGCTGCCGCGCTCGAGAACTGCGACGTCCTCGTCGCCAACGCTGGCGGCGCCCTCGGCGCCGAGCCGATCGCCGATGCCTTCGCCGATGACTGGCTGACGATGTACCAGTCCAACGTGCTCGGCACCTTGCACGTCATCCAGGCGCTGCTGCCGAAGCTGATCGCGAGCGGCGACGGCACCATCGTCGTCATGTCCTCGACCGCCGGATCGGTCGCCTACGAGGGCGGCGGCGGCTACGTCGCGGCCAAGCACGGGACGCACGCGATCGCGGCGACCCTGCGCCTGGAGCTGTGCGGTCAGCCGGTCCGGGTGATCGAGATCGCCCCCGGCATGGTGCGGACCGACGAGTTCGCCCTCACCAGGTTCCGCGGCGACGCCGCGTTGGCCGCCGCCGTCTACTCCGGCGTTACCGCGCCACTGACGGCCGCCGACGTAGCCGACGCCGTCGCCTGGGCGGTGACGCGGCCCTCGCACGTCAACGTCGACCTCATGGTCCTGCGGCCGCGCGCCCAGGCCGCACAGCACAAGGTGCACCGCGAGAGCTGATTCCTTTATTTAACGCAGCCCGTCCGTGCGCTCCCGCAGGCAGGACGGCCGGGCGGCTCAGGCGGTCTGGGTGACCTTGCTCAGGCCGCGCGGGCTGTCCGGGTCGATGCCAAGCCGGCGTGACAGCGCCTCGGTGAGCAACTGGCCAGGAACGATCAGCCCGATCGGCGCCAGCCACTCCGGCAGTGCCGGCCCGGGCAGCGCCCGGCTGCTGACCGCGGCGAGCTCAGGTCCGCCGCCGATCGCGTAGGCGCGCGCGCCGGCGCTGGTGACGCGCCGGGCCAGCCCCACTGCCGCGTCGCGGGTGGGGCCGGAATCCGCGGCCACGATGACCGCCGGGGTGCGCGCGTCGACCACGGCGATCGGCCCGTGCTGCAGGTCAGCGTAGGAGATCCCCATCGCGTGCAGGTAGCACGCTTCCTTGATCTTGAGCGCGAGCTCGAGAGCCGCCGAGTAAGCCAGCCCTCGGGCCGATACCACGAGGCCGTTGACGTCGGCCAGCTCGGCGACGATCTCGTCAAGCCCGTACCCCGGGCGGGTCGACTCGTCGAGCTGCCCCGCGACGACATCGGGCAGCTGCCGCAGCAGGCCGGCATCGAGATCGGCGCCGAGGCCGATGCTGAGCACCGTGAGAGCGGCGAGCTGACAGGTGAACGTCTTGGTCGCCGGCACGGCTCGCTCGGCGCCCGCCTGCGTCACCAGCGCGACGTCGGCCAGCTCGGCCAGCGGAGAGCCGTCCGCGTTGGTGATGCCGACGATACTGGCGCCGCAGTCTCGCGCCCACTCCAGGGTCTCGATGATCTCCTGCGTCCGGCCGGACTGGGACAGGCCGACCGCCATGACACCGGTCAGGTCGATCCGGCTCCGATAGGTCGTCGCAACGGACGGCGAGCCCAGGCTCGCGAGCCGCCCGGTCCTGGTCTGGATCAGGTAACTGCCGTAGACGGCGGCGTTGTCCGAGGTCCCCCTTGCGAAGAAGAGCACCTCGCGCGAGCGCGGGGCCAGCGCCGCGACCTCGGCCGTACGCGGCAGGAGCGCGTCGATGGTGGCGCGCAGCGCCGCCGGCTGCTCGAAGATCTCGGCGCGCATGTGCGTCGCCGGATGCTGCTGCACGGTCGCCGAGTCCACTGCGAGCCCGTCCCTTTCATCACGCTGGATGGGAGATGAACCATCTGTCGCCCCGTCCAGGTTAGTCGCCTTTCGGTGCTAGGGCAGGTGCGGGCCATACACCTGACGGCCGCCGATCCAGGTGGCGCGGGCTCTCAGGTCGTCGCTGAGCCAGGTCAGGTCGGCGGCGGCGCCAGGCGCGATCCGGCCAAGGTCAGAGCGTCCGAGCAGGTCGGCAGGGATTCTTGTGGCCGCCGCCACGCTGTCGGCGAGCCCGACGCCCACCGCCACCATGTTCGCCACGGCCGAGTCCATCCGCAGCGCTGAACCCGCGAACATCCCGTCGGCCCTTACCGGGGGCGTACCGTCTCCCTCGGCGAGCTCGATCGGCTCGTTGCCGAGGAAATACTGTCCCGGCGGCATGCCGGCGCACGCCGCGGCGTCGGTGACCAGGCAGATCCGACCCGGCGCCGCGGTGAAGGCGATGGCGGCGACCTGGCCGCTGACGTGGTGCAGGTCGGCGATCAGGCTGCTGACCAGGCGAGTGTCGGACAGCGCCTGACCGACCACGCCTGGCTCACGGTGATGCAGCGGGCGCTGTGCGTTGAACAGGTGCGTGACCATCCGGGCGCCGCACATCGCCGCCGTGCTGACCTGCTGTGCCGTAGCGTCCGAGTGCCCGACGCTGACCAGGACGCCGGCCGCGGTGAGCTGCCTGATGGCGGCCATGCCGCCGTCGAGCTCGGGCGCGAGAGTGACCAGCTTGACCAGGCCGGACCCGACCTCGAGCAGCGCGTCGATCGCGGCCGGATCGGGGCTGGCGATCCAGGCCGGGTTGTGAGCGCCCAGCCGGCTCCCGGAAATGAACGGCCCCTCCAGGTGCACGCCGAGCACCTGGGCCTGGCCAGCTCGCTGGGGTCGACCAGATCCGGACAAGAGCTCAGCGGTCCGGCGGAGCGAGGCAAGCAGGTCGTCGAGCGGACTGGTGATGAACGTCGGCAGGAATGCCGTCGTCCCGGTCTCGGGTAGCCGGCTTGCGACAGTTGCCCAGCCGTCCGCGCCGGCCGTGGCGAACTCGACGCCGAAGTAACCGTTCACCTGAAGATCGATGAATCCTGGCAGCAAGAAGCCGTCTGTCAGTTCGACGTCAGGGCGTCCGGACGGTGTGCCGGCGCCAGCCGCCGTGATCTTGCCGTCCTCGATCGTGACGAAGCCGGGAGCCAGGACTGCCGACGGCCGCTGAGCGGCGCCGTCGGCAGTCACTATCCGAGACGCCGCGATCAGCATCTGGCTAGCTTGGCAGTCGGCGAACGGATCGTGGTGTGATGTGGCTAATTTGGCGCATAGTCAGGGTCGGATCGCCTCGCCGACTCGCTCACGTGCGCTGCCCGGTCCGCCCGAAGCGTGCACCCAGTCGAGGAACGCGCGGATCTCGGTCGCCACCAGGGCAGGGCGTTCCATCATCGCGACATGACCGACCCCGGGAAGCACGAGCACCCTGGCGCTGCGGAAGGCCCGCGCCGCCTTCCCGGCCATGACGGGATTGACCAGCCGGTCGTTGCTGCCGTGCAGGATCAGGGCCGGCGCGGTGGTCGTCATCGCGTCGCCCCACAGCGACTTCCGGCCGGCCTTGAAGTACTCGGTGACGAGACTGCGCGCCGACATGACCAGGGCATGGTTCGCGTACAGGAGGGTGTCGCGCCGGAGAACTTCGGCGATCTCCTCGCTCCGTCGCGCCGGGTGGATGACCCCTGGGTCGGTGTAAAGATCCCTGATCGTCCGGTCGGTCCTGTCCTGCGCCGGGAGAGTGCGCAGCCAGTCCATGATCGCCGGTCCGATTCCCGGCAGCGAGGCGAGCGCCAGCCGTAGCGGCAGCGGCCGCGGCCGCAGGTCAGGCAGGGCCGGCGAGATCAGGGTGAGCGTGCGGGCCAGGTCGGGCCTGCGAGCGGCGACCCGCGTGATGACGGCGCCGCCCATCGAGTTGCCGATCAGGTGGACCGGCCCTTGCTGCTGCTTCTCGATCAGCTCGATGATCGCGCTCGCGTGCGCGCTGATGGAGTAGTCATCGCTCAGCGGCGGCGGAGAGGAGCCGAAGCCCGGCAGGTCGATCGCCGAGCACGCCAGCACAGGCGCGGCCGGACGGGCGTCCAGTGGCCGCGAGAGCAGGTCCATGAGGTCGGTCCAGTTCGTAGACGACCCGCCGAGGCCGTGGACGAAGAGCGCTGGTTCGGCGTTCTCCCTGGCCGGCACGCTGCGAACGAACACCTGACCGACCGGAAGGTCAACAACCTGGCCCGGCCAGTGCGGGATCGGATCGGACGGCGCCGCGTCCAGTGCGCGCCCGTCCCCTGGATCCCGCGGCGCCGGATCGTTTGTCACCTGCAACATGAGACCTCGCCTCGCATCTGCCCATCACAACGCATCCGCGCGCCCGGGGCTTCCACGCCACGGACGCCACGGGCATCGAGGCGGACCGGGAGCGTCAGCTCGCCTTCCTGGCCGGCTTCTTGGCCGTGCCCGGCTTGGCCCTGCCCGCCTCGGCCGTACCCGGCTTGGCCCTGCCCGCCTCGGCCGTACCCGGCTTGGCCGTACCCGGCTTGGCCGTACCCGGCTTGGCCGTACCCGGCTTGACCGCGCTGGCCTTGGTGACGCCAGACCGGTCCGAGCGGCCTCGCGGCGAACCCGATATCGCGGACCGGTCCTGCGGTTCCTTCGCCGGGCCCGGCTTGCCCCCGATCGCCTTGCCCTTGCTCTTAGTATCTTCGATGCCCGGGGCTTTCTGGGCCGCGGCCAGGCTAGCCCGCAGCGCATCGGCCAGGCTGGTCGATGGGCCAGCGGCCACCTCGAGCGCACCCGGCTGGGCAAGCTCGCGGCCGGCCACCTTGGCATCGACGAGTTCAATCAGGGCTTCCCTGTAGCCGTCATGATGGGCATCTGGGTCGAAGTCGGCCGTCATCGAGTCGATCAGCGAGGCGGCCATCGTGAGTTCCTGCGGCCGGACCTCGATGTCCTGGTCGAGAAACGGGAACGCTGCCGGGCGTACCTCGTCCGGCCACAGGAGAGTCTCGAGGACCAGCACGCCATCCCGGCTGCGCAGCGTCGCGAGCGACTCTCGCTGGCGCAGCGCCACCTGGGCGATCGCGACCCGGCCAGACTGCTCAAGCGCATCGCGCAGCAGCACGTAAGCGCGGGCACCCGCCGACTCCGGCTCCACGTAGTAGCTCCGGTTGAACAGGATCGGGTCGAGCTGTCCTGCCGGAGCGAAGTGCAGCACCTCGATGGCCTTGGTGCTCGGCAGCGGGAGATCGGCCAGGTCGTCGTCGTCCAGAATGACCATCTCGCCGGTCGCCAGCTCATAGCCTTTGACGACGTCCTCGTAAGGGACCTCTTCGCCGCATATCGAGCAGAACCTGCGGAACCTGATTCTTCCGCCATCTGCCCGGTGCACCTGACGGAAGGAGATGTCCTTCTGCTCGGTCGCGGCGTAGAGTCGCACGGGAATCATGACCAAGCCGAAGGAGATTCCGCCCTTCCACATGCTGCGCATATCGTCTCCTTACCCCGGCGGAGCGGGTACTGATACCAACAGCGTTGCTCTACTGTAGCTATTCGGCAATATGTTCGAAGGTGCGAAAGTGCTTGCCTCGACCAGCGCCGAGCACACGCGAGGGGGTCCATAATGACCGACCGGGGCCTTGACGAGCCAGTGCCCGCCGACGAGCCGATTCCCGACGTGGCGGAGCAGAAGCAGGACGCCGTGCCGGGTGCGGACGAGAACGCCGACACCGAGTACCCGCAGGAACTGCCGCTGGAGGCAGACGTCGCCGACGCTTCCGAACAGGCCCGTGTCGTCGAGCTTGGCGACGAGGACTACCGCTAGCAGCGCGGTGCAGCGGTTGCCGAGCCGTAGGATGGCACGAGGCGCCTGGAGACCTCAGCCGCTAGACATCGGAGACATTCGTGATCGCGTCGCAGACCACCAGGTCGGCCGGCACTCGCCTGCCCCGCCCCGCACGACGCAGGCAACTGCTCGGAGCTGCCCGCGAGGTCTTCGTTGCCCAGGGGTACCACGCCGCTGCGATGGACGAGATCGCCGAGCGGGCCGGCGTCAGCAAGCCGGTTCTCTACCAGCACTTTCCCGGCAAGCTCGAGCTCTATCTGGCCTTGCTCGACGAGAGCGTCGCCGAACTGGTCGGCGCTGTCTCCGCGGCCCTGGCGTCGACGACTGACAACCGGCAGCGGGTTCCTGCCACCTTCCGCGCGTTCTTCGACTACGTCAGCGGTGCCGGACAGGCCTTCCGGCTCATCTTCGAATCGGATCTGAGCAACGAGCCGGCGGTTCGGGCACGGCTCGACCGGGCGATGTCCGAGTGCGCCGAGATGGTCAGCGAGTTCATCCGCGAGGACGCGGGCGTCTCCAACGATGAGGCCGATCTGCTCGGCATGGCACTGGTCGGAATGGCACAGGTCAGCTCGAGATACTGGCTGAGCAGCGACCACAGCATCGACCAGGACAGCGCCGAGGATCTGCTTGCCAGGCTGGCCTGGCGCGGGATCAGCGGCTGGCCGCTCGCCGACGGAGCGCACGAGTAGCCCAGCTTTCGCAGAGCGGAGGACCGTCGTGGAAGTCAAGATCGGCATACAGATGGCTGCCAGGGAACTCGTCGTGGAGACCACGGTATCTCCGCAGGAGATTCAGCAGGCCCTGACGGCCGCACTGGCCGACGGCAGCGTCTTCGTCATCTCCGACGACAAGCGCGGCACCGTCCTGGTCCCGGCGGACAAGATCGCCTACGTCGAGCTCGACATCTCCGAGCCACGCCGGATCGGCTTCGGCAGCTGACGCCGGCAGTCTCTTGCCCGGCCAGGCTTACAGCTGACGCCGGCAGTCTCTTACCCGGCCAGGCTTACAGCTGACGCCCGCAGTCTCTTACCCGGCCAGGCCTAGTTACCCGGCCAGGCCTAGTTGCGCGGCCAGACCTGGTTACCCGGCCAGTACCGGTCACTCGGCGAGTCCTAGCGCCGCCATCCGCTCCGCGTGCGCGTCGGTGAGCGCGGCGAACATCCGGCCGATCTCACCGAGCTGAGCGGCCGAGCCGCCCGCGAGCAGCCGGGCCAGCGGCTCCCGGTCGGCCGCGACACGCTGCGCCTGGCTGAGTGCCTCGCCCACGAGCCGGCGCGCCCAGAGCGCGAGCCGCCCGGCAACGGCCGGGTCGGCCGCGACGGCCTCGCGGACCCGCGCGATCGCGAACTCCGCATGCCCGGAGTCGGCTAGGGCGGTCAGCACGAGCGACCTGGTCGGCTGGTCGAGCAGCTGCGCGACGACCCGGTAGAAATCGGCAGCGATGCCATCGCCGACGTAGGCCTTGACCAGCCCCTCCAGCCAGTCAGAGGGCGCCGTCCTCGCGTGGAAGGCATCAATCGGATCGACGAACGGGCTCATGGCCTGCTGCGGATCGGCCCCGAGTTCGGTGAGCCGGTCACGAAGCATGTCGAAATGGCCGAACTGCGCGACCGCCATGCCAGCCAGATCTGCCTTGTCCGGCAAGGACGCGGCCAGGGACGCGTCGTCAGCAAGGCGGAAGAACGCCACGAGCGAGGCGTAGGCCAGCAGCCCGAGCAGGTCGATAACGCCGTCGGTGGGTGGCTGGTGCTCAGTCACATCGGCAGCGTAACAACGCCGGGACGCTCCGGCCGCCAGGGACACGGGGCCGGCTCGGCCAACGCGGGCTGTCAGCCCGCGTTGCTACACTGAGCAACGACTCAATCTTGGAATGCGACTGACTTAACCTGGGATGCGGCCACGTGGAATGCGACCACGCTGCGGCGCGTTGACTTACGTAGCGCGGTATGAGATCGACCCCGGTCTCTGTCCAGCGCCCGGCTCGTTCCGACGTCTGCCCGGCCCGCGTGTTACGCCCGGTCAGCGCCTCGCGCCGGTCAGCGTCTTGTCTGGCCAGGCGCTGGTCAGTGCGGCTGAACCCGCTCTGCGGATGAGTCACCCGCTGCCCAGCGGCTACTTGACCGAGCGCCCGAGCGCCCGGCGAGTCGCGGGCTACATATGGAGGCGGAAGCCCTGACTACGCAAGACCTAGCACCCGAAGACCTAGAAGTAACCATGTCGGCCCCGAGCATTGCCGCGGAGACCGTGGCCGCGGAGACCGTGGCCGTGACACTGGCCGCCGGACTCGACGCGCTCAGCGGAGCCGACGCCGAGGTCGTCGCCAGCGTAACGCCTGACGACGACACAATGACCTTCGCGCAGTTCGGCGTCGCCGAGTCCATCTGCGCGTCCCTGGCTGATGCGGGCATCATCACAGCCTTCCCGATTCAGGCTCTGACCCTGCCGATCGCGCTTGACGAGCACGACATCATCGGCCAGGCACGCACCGGGACGGGCAAGACCTTCGCGTTCGGCGTCCCGATCCTGCATCACATCGTGAATACCGCGCGCGGGAAGCCGGCGGCACCGCGTGGCCTTGTCGTCGTTCCCACCAGGGAACTGGCCATCCAGGTCGCCGACGACATGCGGACGGCAAGCGCCCGCGACGACGTCAACGTCGTCACCTTGTACGGCGGGCGAGCCTACGAGCCTCAGATCGAGGCGCTGGCCACCGTGGACGTCGTCGTCGGCACCCCTGGCCGACTGCTCGACTTGTCCCGCCAGGGCCAGCTGCACCTGTCCGACGTCGACATCCTGGTACTCGACGAGGCAGACCGGATGCTGGACCTTGGCTTCCTGCCTGACGTCGAGGCCATCTTGCGGCTTACGCCTGACCACCGGCAGACGATGCTCTTCTCGGCCACCATGCCGTCCGAGATCGTGACGCTCGCCAGGAGGCATCTGCGCAGGCCGATGCACATCAGAGCCGAGCAGCACGACGAGCCCGCCCACGTCCCCACCACCGACCAGCACGTCTTCCGCGCCCACCAGATGGACAAGATCGAGGTGCTTGCCCGGGTCCTGCAGGCCGAGGGGCGCGGGCTGACGATCGTCTTCTGCCGTACCAGGCGGGCGTGCGATCAGGTGACTGCCGAGCTGACCAGCCGTGGCTTCGCGGCCGCGGCAGTTCACGGCGATCTCGGGCAGAGCCAGCGTGAGCGCGCGCTGCGCGCGTTCCGCGGCGGCAAGATCGACGTGCTCGTGGCTACCGACGTGGCCGCCCGCGGCCTGGATGTGGACGACGTCACCCACGTGATCAATCACGAGTGCCCGGAAGACGAGAAGGCGTACCTGCACCGGATCGGCAGGACCGGGCGAGCCGGGCGGACTGGTGTCGCCGTAACGTTCGTCGACTGGCAGGACATGGCGCGGTGGAAGCTGATCAACGAGACGCTCAAGCTAGGTCACCCAGACCCGGTGGAGACCTACTCCACCTCCGGGCACCTCTTCACCGCTCTCGGCATTCCGGCCGGAGCAACCGGGAAGCTGCCTCAGTCGCGGCGCGGCCGGGCCGGGCTTGAGGCCGAGGATCTCGAGGACATCGGCGAGACTGGCAAGAGCCGGTCACGTCAGCGCCCAGCCGACGAGCGCCGGGGCCAGGCCGGACGTGCCCGGCGCCCGGCCGACGGCGACCAGGCTGTCCAGCATGACAGTGCCACGAGGGCAAGCCGGGCCAGGCGCCGGACCAGAGGCGGCGCGCCTGTCAACGCGACCGCCCCGGCGGCGGCTGAGCCGGCCGCTGCGGTGTCCGCTGGGCTGTCCGGTGGGCCAGGCGCGGGTGCCGACGTGCGGAGTGGCGCCGGTGCCGACGTGCGAACCGACGGCAAGCCACCCGGTGGCCAGGCGCGGCAGCGGCGGCGGTCAGGGCGCGGGCGTGGCGGCCGTCCGGCTGGTGGCCACGCCGGGGACTCTGCCAGTCATCCTGGCGGCGCCCATGGCGGCTCGCCCGCCGGCAGCGTGCAGCAGGGGTCGACTCGCCCCGCCAGCCCTGCCGAGCGGCGCGACCTCGAGGCCAACTGAGCCGCCGGCCGCTAGCGGCTTGATCATCCACTTCACGAGAGCACAGGTCTAGATGAGCATGGCTGGGTAGGCTGCCAACCCGTGAGCACACCCCGATCACTGCGAATGTCCCACCAGGTCCGCTGGTGGGACATCGACACGCCTCGTGGCTCGTTCGCCGCCCTGATGGCCGAGCCAGCCAGCGGCGTCCGCGAACGCCAGCCGGCGCTGCTCGTGCCTGGCTATACCGGAAGCAAGGAAGACTTCCTCTCCGTTCTTGACTCACTAGCCTCAGCCGGGCGCGCGGTGATCGCGCTGGACATGCGCGGCCAGTACCAGTCCGGGCCCGCCGCGAGCAGCGCTGGATACGGACTCGACGAGCTAGGCCGTGACATCGTCGCGGTCGGGGCTGCCATCGCGGGCGACGCCGGGCGGGTGCACCTGCTCGGTCACTCCTTCGGCGGCCTTGTCGCCCGTCAGGCAGTGCTGAGCGCACCTGAGTCCTTCCTCTCGCTCACCCTGCTCGGATCTGGCCCGGGGACGATCAGCGGCGCCAGGGCGCAGGCACTTGTTGACCTGCTTGATTTCCTCGAGCCCGCCGGCGACGACATCGACGTGATGCGGACCATGCTGACGCAGCTC
>DASWAA010000114.1:0-2103 GCA_036391385.1 Streptosporangiaceae bacterium | reverse complement strand
TGGGCGGTGGCCCGGGGCGCGAGTGCACGTGCGAGCAGCCTCATGATGTCCTTCTCTCTGGGTTCGGCTCTGGGTCGGATCATTGGATTACGGAAACTGACAGTACAACGTGGGGTGGCCGCAGGGCCGGGGAGGGATGAGCGCACTGGCCACTATGGCGAACCGTGACCGCGAACGAGCAGTAACTACGGTCAGTAGCTGCTAGGTTACTCAACGGAGTTTACGGTCGGCGGCTGGGGCATAACCCGTGGTGGCGGGCAGCCACGGGGAGCCCGGGAAGAAGGTTCGGCCATGGCAACTGAACCTGATGTGGTAGTCACCAGGCCGGTCGACGTCGGCCTGCGGCGAGAAATGGGGCTGATCGGTGCCACCTGGGCATCGGAAACCTCCATCATCGGCTCCGGCTGGCTGTTCGGGGCGCTCTTCGCCGCTCAGGCCGCCGGTACCGCGGCACTGCTCGGCTGGGTCATCGGCGGGGTGGCCGTCATCATCCTCGCGCTGGTGCATGCCGAACTCGGAGCCATGTACCCGGTCTCCGGCGGTACGGCGCGGTTCCCGCACTTCGCGTACGGCAGCGTCGCCGGCATCTCGTTCGGCTTCTTCTCCTGGCTGCAGGCCATCACGGTCGCGCCGATCGAGTGCTACGCCGTGTTCACCTACCTGTCGTACTACTGGCACGGCGTCTACGACGCGAAGACCGGGAACGTCACCGGTCTCGGCTTCGGACTCACGATCGTACTGCTGGCGCTGTTCACCCTGGTCAACTTCCTGGGCATGCGCCAGTTCGCGCGGGTCAACAACGGCCTCACCTGGTGGAAGGTCGCCGTCCCCGTCTTCGCCATCATCGTCTTGTTCACCCAGTTCAAGGCCAGCAACTTCGGTGCGGGCGGCGGCTTCATGCCCTACGGGATCAAGGCCCTGTTCGGTGCCATCCCCTCGGCGGGGATCATCTTCGCCTATCTGGGGTTCGAGCAGGCCGACCAGCTCGCTGGGGAGATCAAGAACCCGCAGCGGAACCTGCCGCGGGCAATCATCGCGGCCATCCTGATTGGCACCACGATCTACATCCTGCTCCAGGTCGTCTTCATCGGGGCGATACCGCCCGGCCAGCTGGCCCATGGCTTCGCCAAGATCAGCGACCCGAACGTCCTGGCCGGGCCGTTCGCCGGCGTGGCCGGCCTGGTCGGGCTGTCCTGGCTGGCCGTCCTGCTCAGGGTCGACGCCTTCATCTCGCCGTCCGGAACCGGCCTGATCTACGTGACCTCGACCTCGCGGGTCGGCTATGGCCTGGCCAGGAACCGGTACTACCCGCAGATCTTCGCCAAGGTCGATGGGCGGGGAGTGCCGTGGGTCAGCCTGATCTTCGCGTTCCTGCTCGGCCTGCTCTTCCTGCTGCCGTTCCCTAGCTGGCACTCGCTGGTCGGCCTGGTCACCTCGGCCTCGGTTCTCATGTACGCCGGCGCTCCGCTGTCGCTAGGGGCGTTCCGCCACCAGGTGCCGGAAGCTCCGCGGCCCTACCGGCTGCCCTGGGCAGCTGTGGTCTCGCCGATCGCTTTCATCATCGCGAACCTGCTCATCTACTGGTCCGGCCTCGAAGTTCTCTGGAAGCTCGGGATCGCGATCGTGGTCGGTTACGTGCTGATCGGCATCGCGATGGCGTTCGACAGGGACCGGCCGCCGCTGAACTGGCGAGCGGCGCAGTGGCTGCCTGTGTACCTGATCGGCATGGGCATTATCTCCTGGCAGGGACAGTACAGCGGTGGCGCCGTCAAGCCGCCTCTCAACACCGGTCACATCCCGTTCTGGTGGGACATGGTGATCGTCGCGGCCTTCAGCCTGGTGATCTATTACTGGGCCATGGTCGTCAGGCAGCCGAGAGACCGGATGCTGGAGCTGGTGGAGCGGCAGGCCGAACCGTCACCAGTGCAAGACGGTCCGATCGGCTGACGAGAAACGTAGCTGTCCGGGTCGGGTGCGACCTTGGTCCAGGGTGAGAGGAGCAGACGATGCCCGGGATCGTTGTGGGAGTTGATGGCTCGCCGAACTCAGAACTGGCACTCGCCTGGGCGATGAACGAGGCCGGAATCCGCCAGGTGCCCCTGA
>DASWAA010000113.1:0-2852 GCA_036391385.1 Streptosporangiaceae bacterium | reverse complement strand
TCGGCCGTGAACACGACGCCGGCCGCCTGCGGGATGACCATCTGCTGCACGACCACGGCCATGCGGACCTTCCGGTGGTCGAAGCCGTTTCGCAAGCGGTAGATCACGGCCCGCTCGGTGTACAGCGACGCCCAGCACCGGCCGACGTTATTGAGGATCGCCGCCGGACCCGCGACGTTCAGGCAAGTGTCCTGCTGGCCGGCGAAGGATGCAGCCGGCAGGTCCTCTGCCGTCGCGCTGGATCGCACGGCGTAGGCGGCGTGCTCGCCGTAGTGCGCGAGAGCGCGGGTGATCGCCGCCGCGAGATCGTCAGGGATGGCGATCCCTTCGATGGTCTGGCGGATCTCCGCGCTGAGCGTGCGGATCGCCTCCCGGTCATCCGGGCTCAGGCGCGACAGCCGATCGAGCCGATCGTCGATCGACGGCGCTTCCGCCATGATCCGCCGGAAGGCATCCGTCGTCACGCAGAAGCCAGCCGGCACCCGGATGCCGTCGATCCGCGACAACTCCCCGAGGCGAGCGCCCTTGCCGCCGACGACCGCGACCCGCATCTGGTCAACCTCTTGAAGATCAAGCACGTACTGCTCGATCATTGCGGCACCTCCGAGGCAGCCGTGCTCCGTCGCACTGCACCGGCCGATCGAATCACCGCGTGCCGTAGGCCGGGATCGCCGGACCGGACGTGGACGACGTCGGGCAGGTCGTGCTTCAGCGGGTGCGGGCGGTCACGATCGAGCAGGCAGGCGCCGCACCACATCGGCTTCCGCGGCGAGCGTGTGAGCGGCTCCGCGCGGCAGGAACGCCACGACGCCCGCGCCAAGGACACGACATCCACGTCGCCACCGTAGCGCCCGATCTCGCCAGGCACGCCGGCACAGCGGTGACCGGGACGGTCTGCCGGCACCAATTCGAGTCGGTGATCACCAGGGGAGCCGCGACCATGAACACCTCTTCGCCGAGCACGCGGAAAGCCCATAGAGATGTATGGAAAGTTCTCACGAGGATTCTGTAAGTGGTGACCCCGGCCGTCGGGCTGACCCTAGTTCTCACCGGCTCCGTGCCTTCAAACTGATCCGTCGTCTGGCTGGCCGGGGTCATCGTGCTGAGCCCGGCTGGGCGCGGCGTGGTGACCTGATAAGGAGCCTGGGCTCGTCCCTCATCCTCGTGCTGTCCGTCGCTGCGAGCAGTCCGGTAATCCCCCTCTTCTGCGGAAGGAATGGCTGACTTGAGCGACACGATCGTGACGCTAGGCGTCGACACTCACTCGGATGTCCACGTGGCCGCTGCGCTGGATCAGGCCGGACGGCTGCTGGCCATCGCGACCACCCGCGGCTATGCCCATCTGGCGACCTGGGCCGAGTTGCGCGGGACGGTGGACAAGGTGGGCATGGAAGGCGCCGGCAGCTTCGGTGCCGGGCTGCTGCGCTTCCTCGCCGAGTACGGCCTGCCGGTCGTGGAGGTCGACCGGCCCGACCGCAGCTCCCGGCGACGCAACGGCAAGTCCGACCCGCTCGACGCCGAGCCTGCCGCCCGTGCTGTGCTTTCCGGCCGGGCATCAGGCACTCCCAAGTCCCTGGACGCCCAGGTGGAGAGAATCCGCGTCCTGCGGGTCGCCCGCCGCGGCGCGATGAAGGCCAGGATCCAGGCCGGTGCTCAGATCGATGCCGTCATCACCTCCGCTCCCGAGTCCGTCCGCAGCCCGCTGCGCAAGCTCACCCCGCGGCAGCGGATCCGGGCCTGCTCCGCCTTCCGCCCCGGAACCCTCGATGACCCCGCTGCCGCGACCAAGACCGCCCTGCGCTCGCTCGCCCGCCGCTGGCAGGCCCTGCAGGCCGAGATCGACGACCTGGACGCCCAGCTCACCCCGCTCGTCACCGCCGCCGCTCCCCGCCTGATCGCCCTGCCCGGCATCGGTGTCGACACCGCCGGGCAGCTGCTGGTCACCGCCGGAGACAACCCGTCCCGGCTCCGCTCCGAGCGGTCCTTCGCCCGCCTGTGCGGGGTAGCGCCGATCCCGGTTTCGTCCGACCGGACCGACCGGCACCGCCTCCACCGCGGCGGCGACCGCGACGCCAACAGCGCCCTGTGGCACACCCTGGTCCGCATGCACTGCCACCAGCCCACCAAGGACTACGTCGCCCGCCGCACCGCCGAAGGCAAGACCAAGACCGAGATCCTGCGCTGCCTCAAGAGATACATCGCCCGCGAGACCTACCCACTGCTGACATCGCCCTGACACGGCCGACGACCCTGAAGGGACGTAACTAGTTCCAGGGCTCGGAATAGGGATCCTCCCCGAGAATCTCGGCGGCGACATGGCAGAGAGTTGCTCCTAGCGACTGAGTGTCCCCCCGTCCGGCGTCGACCTGCCACCTCGCCTGGCACTCTTCGCCGACGGCTCGCCAGGTCGCGCCCAGATCGACACGGAGAAGCCGGACTTCCTGAGCCCGGCCCGGCACGGCGAGCAGTTGACGCGCTTCTCGTTCATACCTGACGATCAACTCTGCGCTCCGGTAGTCCCGCTGCTCACAGGCGTAGTCTCTCGAACGGTCACGTCCAAGCCGGATAACTTGACAGAAAGAGGAACGTCGAGGCACAGGGTTACAAGTTATCTCAGCTCCGAGATACATGCTTCCGAGGCAAACATCTTGACTCGGAAGCAAAGAGGCCGTACGTTATCCCCAAGGGGGCAGGCAGCCCCGCACCTGGGGGGGGAACCACATGAGCGCCACACTTGCCATCCGCCACCACGTCCGCGACTACGCCGCCTGGCGCAAGGTCTATGACGAATTGGAGCCGCTGCGGGCCCAGTACGGCTCCACCGCACAGCGGGTGCTGCGGGTGCCCGATGA
>DASWAA010000112.1:0-28972 GCA_036391385.1 Streptosporangiaceae bacterium | reverse complement strand
ATTGTCATCAACGGCGACCTCGGCAGCGGAAAGACCACCATCGCGCGCCTCATCGCCGAGCGCACCGGGCTTCGCTCGATCAGCATCGGCGACCTGTACCGCGAGATCGCGCAGCGTCGCGGCATGTCCGCCCTGGAGCTGAACCTGCACGCGGAGCGGGACGAAGAGATCGATCGCTACATCGACGATCTTCAGCGCCAGATGGCCGAGTCAAGCGAGCAGTTGGTGGTGGACAGCCGGCTCGCGTGGCTGTTCTTCCGCGAGGCGCTGAAGGTCCACCTGATCACCGATCCTGTCGTGGCGGCGGGCCGTGTATTCGCCCGGCCCGCCGACCAGGTGGAGTCCTACTCGTCGATCGACGAGGCCACTGGCAGCCTGAGGAGCCGGAGCGAGAGCGAGCGTCAGCGCTTTATCACCAAGTACGGCGTGGATAAGGAACGGCTCCGTAACTACGACCTGATCTGCGATACCACCAGAGCGGACCCCGCCGGGATCGCTGACTGGGTGCTGCATGCCTATCAGTCGGGCGACCAGCGGTCTGCTTCGGTCGACCCGGCCATACTGCTCGACCCCGCGCGGATCTACCCCACCCAGCCCATCACGGGATTGCGCGGGCTCTGGGACTCCGACGAGAGCTTCGTCAACGATCTCGGCAAGGCTGGCTTCCAGCAGGTCGAGCCCATAACGCTCGGATACACCGGCTCAAGCTTCTACGTCGTCGACGGTCACCGTCGGCTCAGCGCGGCACTGCGGAACGACTTCAGGCTGATTCCCGCGCGCCTGGCCGCCGAGCGTGAGGAGACCATGATCGCTGGCCTGACCGCTGGACAGTACTTCGTGTCGGCTGTGACGCTGAGCATGATCTACGACTGGGGCGACGCGCACGGCATCGGGCTGCGCGTTCCGGCCCACCTGGAGACTCAGCTAACCCGCTGAACCGGTGAACCCGTTGGGTCGTCGAACCGGCGAACCCGGTGAGGGCAGGGCAGGCGCCTCGCGCGAGATGGCGGTATCCTCCGCACTAGGCACTATGTCAGGTATTCAGGGGAGTGGCATGCGAGTCATCGTTGTGCGCCATCATGCGGAGGACTCGCCAGGCTTCATCGCCGAGGCCTTCGCTGCCCGCGGAGCCGAGCTGACCACGCACCTGTTCCCGGCAGGCGGACCGCTGCCATCCCTCGACGGCGCCGACCATGTCGTCGTGCTCGGTGCCATCCCGTCCGTCTACGACGACGGGCCTGATCAGGCCTGGATCGAGCAGGAACTGGCCTGGCTGCGCCAGGCGCACGACGCGGGCCTACCGGTGCTCGGCATCTGCTTCGGTGCCCAGGCTCTGTGCACGGTGCTCGGCGGCCAGGTGATCGCTGCCGATCGCAAGGAAGTCGGCTGGGTCATGGTGGAGTCGGCCGACCACGCCAGGATCCCCGCAGGCCCCTGGCTCCAGTTCCACGGTGACCGGTGCCTGCCGCCCGCCGAGGCCACGATCCTGGCAAGCAACGACGTAGGCATCCAGGCCTTCTCGATCGGCCGGCACCTGGCGGTGCAGTTCCACCCGGAAGTCGACGGCGAGCAGCTACAGGGATGGCTGGCGGGGGGCGGCCGCGAGGAGGCCACCCGAGCGGGCTGCGACCCTGACCAGTTCCTCGCGCAGACCGTCGCGCAGGAGCCAGCCGCGCGGGCCAGGGCTGAAGTGCTGGTCGGCACCGCGCTCGGGCTGGCCGTCACTCAGACTCAGGTCAGCCCGGTGGCGAGTCGGCTCTCCTGACGTCGGCGGCGCGCCCATAGCTGCCAGCGGGCGAGCCGCCGTCGCCGCTGCGCTGCCGCTGCCGACGCTGGGGAAGGGCCGCCGAGGTGAGCTGGCCAATCGTCGCGGCCAGGGCCGCAAGGGCCAAATTCGCACAGCGAAACAGCAATCGGGAACTACAGCCATTGGCGCGAGCGGTGCTTCCCGATAAGGTACGGCAAGCCCCTGTAAGACTCCCAGGCGAGCGCAACGAGGCGCCGCCCGCAGAATCCTGGAGGACCGATGGGCTTTCTGCCGAGATACCGAACGAGGGCGATTATCGCCTCGGTCGCCGCTGCCGGCCTCGCGCTGGCGATCCCGCTGGCGCAGGCTCAAGCCAGAAACACCAAGGTGGCAAGCCCCGGGCAGTTCGCCGGCGTCGGCAACGCAGGTGACGAATCCAGTGACCTGATGAACGCGCTCGACGCCTACAGCGCGCCGCGGCTCTCGCCGGCCGGCACGCTGCTGCCCGGCGCCTATGACGCGGCCTGGAATCACATCCTCGGCATGCCGGTACACGCGGCCACGTTTACCGAGGTGACGACCCAGCCCTACAACTCCGACTCGCTGCACTTCAGGGACCAGGCGGCATCCAACTCCGGCGGCGGCGCTGGCTACTCAGCCGGGCGCATCGCGGCACTGGCGGTGGATCCCGGCCATGCCGGCGTGATCTATGCCGGCGGCGCTGACGGCGGCGTATTCCGCTCGGCAGACGACGGCGCTACCTGGACGCCCATCGCTGACCATCTTCCGGCGATCTCGGTGGGCTCGCTGACCGTCATGCCGGATGGCTCGCTGTGGCTGGGCACCGGCGAGGCCACGACCGCTTTCGACAACTACGTCGGGTCGGGCGTCTACCGGCTGGCCAGCCCGGCGACCGGCACCTTCACCAGCAGTGACCGGGTCGGCGGCTCCGAGCTTGACGGCTCGTCTATCCACGAGATCAGGGTCGACTCGGCGGCCGGCTACGTGTTCGCCGTTACCTCGAGCGGCGTCTACCGGCGTGGCATCAGCGACTCGCTGAGTTCCTCGTGGCAGCGGGTGCTCGCGCCGTGCGCGGGCATCGGGATCAGCGGTGTGCCCTGCGGTGCCAGTTCCTACTACGCGGACATCGCTAACGACCTGGTGGTCCAGCCTGGCAGCGGCGGGCAGAGGCTGGTCGCGAATGTCGCCTGGCGGAGCGGTGCGTCGTACAACGGGTTCTACTACTCGTCCGACGCCGGCGCGACCTGGCATCTCGCCAACCCGACCGGTGCGATCAACCCGAAGGAGATCGGTAACGCGACGTTCGCCTACGCGGCCGACGGCAGCAAGCTGTACGTGGTCATGGAGTCTCCCGTCCTGATCAACAAGGCTGGCTCGAAGACCGTGCTCGCGGGTGTCTACGTCTCGGCGAACGGCAGCGTCAGCGGCCCCTACGACCAGGTCGCGACGTCAACGGTGCTGGCCAACAGCGGCTCGGCGATGAAGCAGACCCAGATCGGCAAGGGGTACCAGCCCGGTGTCCAGGCCTGGTACAACCAGTCGCTCGGCGTCGATCCTGCCAACCCGAACCACGTCTTCCTCGGCCTGGAGGAGGTGTACCAGAGCTGGGATGGCGGCGCGACCTGGCAGACCATCGGCCGGTACTGGAACTTCACGGTGCCGTGCTTCAGCTACATCCTGGCGCAGAACACCTGTGACGGGAACGTCATGCATTCCGACCAGCACGCGCTTGCGTTCAGCGACTGGCAGGGACGCACTCCGGAGGTCTACGTCGGTAACGACGGCGGTGCCTACGCCAGGCCGACGGACCAGCAGGCGGCGGGCTGGCGCAACCTCAACGCGAGCGGGACCCTGCGCACCCTGCAGTACTACTCGGTCGGAGTCGGCTCGCTGGCCAGCGGCGGCACGGCGGTGTGGGGCGGCATGCAGGACAACGGAGTCTCGCTGCTCGCGCCCCAGGGCGCGACCTACAGCTACACCTACCCGGGTACGAGCACGCCGGTCACCGAGCAGCTCAACCCGGCCGGCGAGATGTCCGAGCCGTTCGGCGGCGACGGCGGGGATCAGCTGGTCAATCCGGCCAACGGATGCCAGACCCTGGCCGAGTACACCGACCTGACCATGCAGTTCACGAACAACTGCGGTTACACGGCCAATAGCGACGGCACCCCGCAGGCAATCACCAACGTGGCCCCGGCCGACCCGCACCCGCGGTTCATCGCGCCGTTCGCCGCGGACTCCGCGGACTCCGGATTCTGGGTGGCCGGCGGCGAGTACGTGTGGGGCAACACTGACACCTGGAACAGCACCTCGGCCGCCAGCTGGACCCAGCTGGCCGACAGCGGCGCTGGCCACTCGATCACCGCGATCGCGAGCCGGCATCACGTCATCTGGGCTCCGTGGTGCGGTTCGTGCAACCCTGGCGGCAGCTTCAGCCGTGGCATCCTGACCAACTTCGGCGGGACCTGGCATCAGCTCAGCCTCCCGGCTGACTTCCCGAACCGCTACATCCAGGGAATCACCATCGACCCGTCCGACCCGTCCGGAGGCACCGTCTACGCGACAATCTCGGGCTTCTCGCGGCACTGGAACGAGGGACCCGGAGCGAACTTCGGCCATGTCTGGATGACCACCGACGGAGGCGCTACCTGGACCGACATCAGCGGACCGAGTTCGGCCGCTGACTCATTCCCCGACGTCCCCGCCAACCGGCTGATCATCGCGCCGGACGGCACGCTGGTCGTCGCCACGGACCTCGGCGTCTTCGTCGACGACGTTGCGGCGAACGGGCTCGGCCACTGGCAGCGGCTGGGTCAGGCGGACCCGGAGGCGGCCGGAAACCTCCCGACCGCGGCAGCCGTCGATCTCGTGGCGTCGCCCGACAGCAGCGAGTTCTACGTTGCCACGCACGGACGCGGCATCTGGAAGACGGCCATGCCGTAGCAGCCGCAGGGAATCGGTGCCGCCCGGGCTGGCAGTGCCCGGGCGGCACCGTTTCGCGTACCTGGGCGATCACGCCACTAGCCCGGGTAGCTGATTCAGTGCACTTAGGTACCTAACTACGATGCAGGAGGTAGGTCAGGCCAGCGAGCACAGGAGCGATATGCCGGCGAGTGAACCGTGCGGGTGACCGGAACGAAGCAGCGAGAAGCATGGGTGGCGGGAACGCTGCCGCCGGTCGAGCAGGTCCGTCCGGATCTGTGGTCGATCCCGGTGCCGATCCCTGACAGCCCGCTGCGCTACACCCTGACGTACCTGGTCGTCAGTGCGGGCGGTCTGGTCGTAATCGACCCGGGGTGGGCGACCGAAGCGGCCTGGCTGGCGCTGACCCAGGGCCTGACGGTGGCGGGCGCGTCGCTCGCGGACGTGACCGGGATCGTGGTCACGCACGTCCATCCCGACCACCATGGCCTGTCCGCCCGGCTCCGGGACGCATCCGGGGCGTGGGTCGCGATGCACCCGGCCGAGCGGGACTCGCTAGCTGCGATGCGCTGGCGCGAGGGGGAGACTCAGCGTGAGGACCGGGCCTGGCTGCGAAGCTGCGGCGTACCTGAGGACGTCGCTGCCGAGATCGGGATGCGGGACGAGGCCGAGCACCCGTTCAGCGACATGGCGGCCCCGGATGTGCTGCTCGGCCATGGCGACGCGGTACCGCTGCCTGGCAGGACGGTCAGGGCGGTCTGGACTCCCGGGCACACGCCCGGGCATCTGTGCCTGCACGAGGAGACCGAGGACCTGCTGCTGACAGGTGACCACGTACTGCCGAGGATCAGCCCGAACATCGGGCTGCAGCCGCACGCGGCCGAGCCCGCCCTCGCCGCCTACCTGCGATCGCTGGAGCTTGTCGCGGCCTACGACAGCGCCGAGGCCCTGCCCGCTCACGAGTACCGGTTCACCGGCCTGGCCAACCGGGTCCGCGTCCTGCTCGCCCACCACGAGCGACGCTGCGAGGAGGTCATCGCGATCCTGGACCGGCTCGGCCCGGCGACCACCTGGCAGGTGACTCGCGAGCTGTCCTGGTCGCGAGGCTGGGCCGCGGTCACCGGGTTCATGCGCCGGGCCGCGCTCGCCGAGGCAGGCGCTCACCTGCAGTACCTCGTCGACAGTAAGCGCGTCCTGGCCGATCCAGCCGATCCGGCCGAGTTCGGGGCGGCGCGCACCTACTCGCTGCCGCTCCCGGACGAGCCGTAGTCCGAGACCAGCGCCAGCGACGCGGCCGCCGGCCCGCAGCGTAAGGTGAGATTCCGTGTCCAACCGCGAGCTGGTCGTACTCGGAACGGCTGCCCAGGTGCCGACGCGGCTCCGTAATCACAACGGCTACCTGCTTCGCTGGGACGACCAGGGGTTCCTCTTCGACCCCGGCGAGGGGACGCAGCGGCAGATGCAGTTCGCCGGCGTTACCGCGAGTCAGATCACCCGGATCTGCGTCACCCATTTCCACGGCGATCACTGCCTGGGCCTGCCCGGGGTGCTGCAGCGAATGTCGCTCGACCAGGTACCGCACGCGGTGCACGCCTGCTACCCGGCAGCGAGCCAGGACGTCTTCGCTCGACTGCGGCAGGCCGCCTTGTACCACGATGTCGTAGATCTGCTTGAACACCCGGTCGCCGGCGATGGCATGGTCGCCGCTGAGCCTTCGTTCCGGCTGGAAGCACGAGAGCTGTCGCATCCGGTACCGACGGTCGGATACCGGCTGGTGGAGCCAGACGCCCGGCGGATGCTGCCTGACAGGCTCGCTGAAGCCGGTATCACCGGCCCGGACGTGGGGCGCCTGCAGCGGCAGGGCAGCATCGTCGCAGGCGGCGGCCGGGTCGTGTCGCTGGACGAGGTCAGCGAGCTGCGGCGAGGCCAGCGCTTCGCCTTCATCATGGACACCAGGCTCTGCGACGCGGCGTTCGCGCTGGCGGAAGGCGCCGACATGCTCGTGTGTGAGTCCACGTTCGCGAGCGCCGACGTGGCGCTCGCGAACGAGTACGGGCACCTGACGGCCGGCGAGGCTGGCCGGATCGCGGCCGAGTCCGGAGTCAGGCTGCTCGTGCTGACCCATTTCTCCCAGCGGTACGGGCAGCACGATGCCGAACTGCTCGGCGGCGAGGCCGCGGCGGCATTTGGCGGCGAGATCGTTATCGCGGATGACCTGATCCGCGTGCCGTTTCCGCGTCGTCGATGATGGTGGTCCGGGTCAGGCTGATGGCCGCCGAGCGCCGGGCAGGCTAACGGCTGCGCGATGGAGGTCAGTGCATCGGCGGGCCGTACAGGTCGTGCGGGTGCGGCGGAGCGACCGGCCGGATCAGTCCTGACCGGGCGGCCATGACGACGGCTTCCAGCTGGCTGTGCGCGCCCAGCTTCATCATGATGTTCTTGACGTGCCCGCGAGCCGTGTGCAGGCTGATGGTCAGGTGAATCGCGATGGCCGAGGGATCGAGGCCCTCGCCCATCAGGGACAGGACTTCCCGTTCCCTGACAGTCAGCCTGGCCCAGTCCGATTCTGGACCTGATTCCGCGGTCGGATCGCCGGGATGTGGCGCGCCCCCGCCAGACTCCCCGAAGCCGCCAGGACCGTTCGCGCCAGCCGGACCGCGGGGTCCGGGTACGGCAGCTGCCTGGCCCTGCCTCGCGGCCTTCTCCAGTTGCTCCTTCAGCGTGATCCCCTCGACCGTCGCTCCGTCGACGGGGTTCCTGATGAGCTCGAGGATCTCGGCGAACGAGGTGTCCGTGGTGATGACGCCGGCCGCGCCAGCGGCTGCCGCAGCGGCCACCCTGTGCGGATCGGCACCGGCAGAGAGGATGAGGACGTTGACGTCAGGGCAGGACGCCTTGATCTGGCGAGTGCCCTCGATACCGTCGGCGCCTGGCAGATCCAGGTCCATCAGGACGACATCGGGGACGATCCGCCTGATCCGGTCGATGGCGTCCTGGACCGTGCCGACTGCTCCCACGCACTGAAGGTCGGGCTGGGCCTCGATCGCGATCTCCAGGGCGGTGGCAAGTGTCCGCTGAACCTCGACAATCAGGACGCCCGTCACTAATTACGGCCCCTCCTCTAACCCCTTGCAGGTCTGCTACCAGCCGAAACGTACCCACGCGAGCCGGGGCGCTATCGCTACCCCCGCAAGAGCTACCTCGGCTTACCCAGATCTAACTCACCTGAGAACCGGCAATTCGGGAGCGATACCTGACTGAAATCGAGGGGAAGTCAGGTCTGGACAGACGGCTGAGGGGTTCTCGCCCAGGGTGAGCCGATGATCAGGCCTTCCTGGCTACTCCGCTAGTCCCTGGTGATCGGCAGGCCGGCCTCGGCCCAGGCCATGAAGCCGCCAGCCAGGTCAGTGGCGTTGCGCAGGCCGAGGTCCTGCAGCGAGGCCGCGGCCAGGCTGGAGGAGTAGCCCTCCGAGCACATGACGATGAGGTGCACGTCGTAACCGGTCGCTTCCGGCAGCCTGGCCTCCGAGCGCGGGTCGAAGCGCCATTCGAGCACGTTCCGCTCCACGATGAGGGCACCGGGGATGCTGCCCTGCGCCTGCCGTTGTGCGTCCGGGCGGGTGTCGACCAGGATCGCGCCGCGGCTGATCGCCTCCTGGGCCTGGGCCGGGCCAAGCCTGCGCAGCCGTTGTCTCGCCGAATCGAGAATCTCGTGAACCGAGCGTCCGGGGCCCTCTACCATGAGCGCTCCTCCGTGGTCATGCGCAACTGGCCGTCGGCGCCGACTGCGAAGCGGCGCATGCTGAGCAGCGGCGGTGAGTACGCGTGGATGCTCAGGGCTGGCTCGGCGGCCTCGTTCCGCACGTTATGAACATAACCGGGACCGAACGAGTGCACCGCGCCTTTTGTGAATGTTCGGCGGCCGCCGCCACCGCGCTGCTCGAATAGGCTGGCTAACGTCGAAGCGGCAGGACGGAAGGGGACTTGTGCCCGGCATGGGTGATGGTGCACAGGCCTGGTCCGGCGCCCGGACGTCGCACTGGCAAGACTGGCCGGCCAGGAGACTCGGAGAGCTGAAGCGGCGCGACGGGGTCCTGATCAGCGTCGTCATTCCGGCGCGGAACGAGGCGCGCACGGTCGGCGGTGTCGTCACCGCCATCAGCGACGCGCTGATGAAAAGGACGGCGCTGGTCGACGAGGTCGTCGTGATGGACTCGGACTCGACCGACTCGACGGCCGACGAGGCGGCCGGGGCCGGCGCGACCGTCTTCGCCACCCGCGAGGTCGCTCCCGAACTTGGCAGCTATCCGGGCAAGGGCGAAGCGCTGTGGAAGTCGCTGCTCGTGACCAAGGGCGACCTGCTGGTCTTCGTCGATGCGGACCTGACCCGCTGGGGGCCGCATTTCGTGACCGGCTTGCTCGGGCCGCTGCTGGCGCACGAGCAGGTCCGCCTGGTCAAGGGCTTCTACACCAGGGTCAGGACCGAGTCCGACGGCTCGACGTCGACCGAGGGCGGCCGGGTGACCGAGCTGGTCGCCAGGCCGCTGATCAACCTGTGGTGGCCCGAGCTCGCCGGCGTGATCCAGCCGCTGGCAGGCGAGTGGGCGGCCCGGCGCTCGCTGATGGAATCGCTCAGCATCCCCGTCGGCTACGGGGTCGAGCTTGCGACGCTGATGGACACCGCCGCCAGATTTGGCCTGGACGCGGTCGCGCAGGTGGATCTCGGCTCGCGGGCGCACCGGCATCAGGCCAACCACGATCTGGCGCTGATGGCCGCCGAGCTGCTGATGGTGGCGGAGCGCCGGCGCCCGGCCGGGCGCGAGCCCGCACGGGCCCAGATCACGCAGTACACGCGAGAGGACGGTCAGGTCCGCCCGGTCGTCCGGCCCGTGCCCGCGCACGAGCGGCCGCCGGCGGCCACCCTGGCCGGTCGGCCAGGCACGCGGCCCGCCGCCGCGGTCGCCGGTCCGGTCACCGGCACGTGCGGCGGATCGCGGTGAGCGAACCACGCCAGCAGGGCGTGCTGCGGCTAGGGCAGCGGTCCTTCGCTCCGACAGACCTGCTGGTGATGGCGATCGTGAACCGCACTCCCGACTCGTTCTTCCGGCCGGGCGACACCTGGGACGAGTCCGCCGCTATGGAGCGGGTGCACCAGGCGGTGGCCGAGGGGGCCGAGATCGTCGATATCGGCGGCGTGCCAGCCGCGCCGGGCCAGGAGGTGGATGCCCGCGAGGAGGTCAGGCGGACGGCCGGCTTCATCGGCGCGGTCCGGGCCGCGTACCCGGACCTGGTGATCAGCGCCGATACCTGGCGCAGCGAGGTCGCCGCGGAAGCCTGCGCGGCCGGGGCCGACCTGATCAACGATAGCTGGGGAGGCTGGGACAGCAAGCTCGGCGAGGTGGCAGCCGAGTACGGTGCGGCCCTGGTCTGCTCGCACGCCGGCGGTCAGCGGCCGCGCACCAGGCCGTTCCGGGTCAGCTACCCCGACGTGATGGCGGACGTACTCGAGCACACCCAGGCGCTTGCCGCGCGCGCGGTCGAGGCCGGAGTCGACCCGTCGCGGATCGTGATCGACGCCGCCCACGACTTCGGCAAGAACACCTGGCACTCGCTCGAGGTCACCCGCAGGCTGCACGAGATGACCGCGACCGGCTGGCCGGTCCTGGTCTCGCTGTCCAACAAGGACTTCGTCGGAGAGGCGCTCGACCTCCCCGTGGCCGAGCGGCTCACCGGGACGCTGGCGACGACGGCGATCTGCGCCTGGCAGGGCGCCAGGATCTTCCGGGCGCATCAGGTCGTCCAGACCAGGCAGGTGCTCGACATGGTCTCCGCGATCAGGGGCGACCGTGCGCCCGCCCGTGCCGTTCGAGGGCTGGCGTAGCCGATGATCACCGCCGCTGCCCTGTGCCCAGCGCCGCCGCTGCTCGTCCGCGAGCTCACCGGCGCCGAGGATGTGGGTGCTGACCTGCGGGCGGCCTGCCTCGCTGCCGTTGCCGGCCTGCTGGCCAGCCAGCCCGACGTTCTCGCCGTCGTCGGCGCGGGGGAGACGACCAGGACCTGGGACCCGCTGTCGGAACTGGACCTGGCGGTCTTCGCACCGGGAGCCGGCGCACCCGGCCCGGTTCCGGCCGGTTCCGGCAGCCTGGACGCGGCCAGGCCGGGCGGACCCGCCCCCGCCGGCTCCGGACCGGCCGGGTCGCCGGACCTGCCGCCGGCGCTTGGTATTGGCGCATGGCTGCTCACCCAGGCGGGCTACAAGGGTGAACGCGTCCTGCAGTCGGTATCCCAGGACGATCCAGCGGCACGCTGCGCGGAGGTCGGGGCCGTGATCGCGGACCTGGCAGGACGGGTTGCCCTGCTGGTGATGGCCGACGGCAGCGCCAGGCGCGGCCTCAAGGCGCCGGGGTACCTGGACGAGCGGAGCGCGGCGTTCGACGCCGAGGTCGAGCGGGCCGTGCGCGGCGGTGACCTCGCCGCGCTGCTCTCGGTCGACGCCGGCCTGGCCAGGGAGCTGATGGCGACCGGCAGGCCGGGCTGGCACGTCCTGGCCGGTGCGCTTGGTTCCCGGCGGGTCGCCACCGAGGTGCGCTACTGCGGCGACCCGTTCGGCGTGGCGTACCTGGTCGCGTCGCTGCGGATCAGCTAGCGGCCGGGATAGCGCTGCCGCCGACGACGCTCGCTAGCACCCACTGCGCGGACGGCCTGGCGAGCACGGCGCTGAGCGGCGCCCGGAGCACGCAGAGGTCAGCGGGCTGCCCGGGAGCAACTGTCCGCTGCCGCGCCGGCTCAAGCGGCGCCGCCGTGAACAGCCGCAGCGCCGTCAGCGCCGGAACTGCCTCGGCCGGCCCGACTACCGCGCCGGACGGAGTCCGCCGGCTGACCGCGCTGGCGACGGCCTGCCAGGGGTCGGCCGGCCCGAACGGGGCATCGGTGCCCGCAGCGACCGGAACGCCGGCCCTGAGCAGGCTCGCGCACGGGTAGAGCCACTCACGTTCCGCCGCTGGCACGTCGCGCAGGTAGTCATCACCCCGTGCCGCGATGAACCCAGGCTGGGTGACCACCGTGACTCCGAGTGCGGCCAGCCGTCTGGCAAAGCCGGGCGGCACCACGCTGGCATGCTCGATCCGGTCGGCGCTGGCCTGCCCGGGCTTCCCGGCCCCCAGGGCCACGCCAAGGGCCTCGGTCGCGACGATCAGCTGCTCAGCCGTCACGCAGTGCACGGCGACCCGAGATCCGGCTCGGTGAGCTCCCGCGATGAAGTCGGCCAGCGAGGCGACCTCAGGAAGCGACGTGTCATCCAGGATGATCTTGCACGGGCCCAGCCGGACCAGCCCCTCAGCCGGCCCGCGCAGTCCAGGCGGCGCCATCAGCACAAGGCGCTGCGGGATGACTCCGGTCGCCGACATCGCCGCGAAGTCGTCGACGTCGGCCTGGTCGCGCCCGGGCGTGGCGTCGGTGAACCCGGTGACACCCCGGCGGGCCGACTGACTGGCGAAGGCCTCGAACGCGGCCGCCGGACGGTCGTCCTGCCGTGCGGTGCCGAGGTGCTCGCGCAGCCAGCCGTCCATCCGCAGCAGCCGGCCGGTCGGCTCGCCGCGCTCGTCCCGCTCGACGCCCTCCTGGTCACAGCCGGCGACGCCGGACTGCCGCAGCGCCGGGGAGTTCAGCACCCACATCGCCCCGCTGCGATGCTGCACCCGGGCCGGGACGCCGCCGGTCAGGGAATCAAGCCGGCGCCGGTCAAGCGGGCCGGCGCTCTGCTCGCTCCAGCCGGTCACGCGCAGGGATCGCCCAGGCCCCAGTTCCCCGGCCGCGTTCGCGACGAGACGGTCGAAGGCCTCAGGATCGCGAACCCCAGATACGTCCAACGAGGCCCTCGCGGCGATCTGGGCACGCAGGTGGACGTGATGGTCGTGCAGGCCGGGGATGATGGCCCCGCCGGCCGCGTCGAGCACGGCCTCGCCGTGGCGGCGGGCGAGCCCGGGGCCGATCTCGGCGATCCGCCCCGAGCTCACTCGCACGTCGAGGCCGGGCCTGCCTCCGACCTCACCATTGATCACGAGCAGCGCCCCTGCCCGGTTCACCGCGTCACGCGGCCAATCGTCGCAGGGCCGCGGAACCACAGGTGCGCCGCGGCCGCGGCCAGTACCAAGGGCTCGGCAGCTCTGAGCGGCCTCATGGGACGGCCACCATCTGCGGCGGCAGGCCGGGATGCTCGACGTTCCAGCGGGCCGCGCCGACCGCGCGGATCGCGTGCACCCGGGCGGGTGTCGTCGTCGGCCGGACCAGGCCGGCGCAGACGCCAGCCATCGCTACGTCGACCATCGCGCCACCCCCCGCCGCGTGCGCCGCCAGCGCCGCGAGAGCGGCATGCAGCCCGGTCAGCGGGTCGGCGATGGCGTCACCGCAGAAGACCGGCGTCCCGTCGGCCCAGTAGGCGACCAGGCCGCCGGCCACGGCGTCGTCGTCGCCGAAGGCCACCCGGTGCCGCGGGTCGTCGCGGCCGTAGCCGGTCACGCTGACCCAGATCCGGCCCGGCCGCGCGGCCAGCCACTCCTCGGCGACCAGGCCAAGCCGGCGCAGCGCCCGCGGCCTGCTCGCCTCGATCACCACGCCGACGTCGTCGGCGAGGCTGGCCAGGGCGGCGCGGCCCTCGGTGGTGCCGAAGTCGAGCGTCACGTTCCTCGCGCCAGCATGCAGCTCGGCATAGAACTCCGGCAGCCAGGATCTCGCCCCGTCCGGCCTGCGGACGTCCTCGACCTTGATCACCTGCCAGCCCGCACTGCTCAGGATGCTGGCGCAGAGCGGGCCAGCCCACAGCGCCGAGAGGTCGAGTACGACCCGGGGCGCCTGGCCGGCCGGGCCGAGCCGGGTGATCCGGACGGGTGCGACCGTCCCGGCGCGCGCGCGGGGGCCCGCGTCGGCCAGGCCGGCGGCAGCGATGCCCAGGAGCTGAGCCGACGCTGCGAGCCCGGCCGCCGGCCTGGCTCGCGCCTCCGCCGCTAGCTCGTGCCAGGGATCACCGCGCGGCTCGCGCCGCAGCAGCGCCGGAAGGCTGTCCAGGTCGGATGGCCGGGCCAGGCTGACCGCGAGCCAGCCGTCCGCCGCGCGCAGGATGCGGCAGCTGCCGTTGGCCGACTCGGTTCCGCGACGCGTCAGTCCCGCCAGTGCGGCCCGGACCGTCAGGATGTGACCCACGTCGAGCCGGACCGGCTGGCCGGCTCGGCCGCTCAGCTCGGTGATGGCAGCAGCGACCGCCCCGGTCCTGGTCAGCACCGGCGCTGCCGGGCACAACGGCGGTCCGGCGTCCAGCCCGGTCAGCTGCATCAGCCCCGACCGCGCCCAGGCGAGCACGGCGCAGCGATCCGGCTGCTGCGCGCCCGCCGCGCTGTCGGGCAGGCCCGGCAGCACTTCCGGCAGCACTCCCGGCGGCAGGAGGCCGACCAGATGCTCCCGTTCGGCCCGCGGGTCGGGAAGGCAGGACGCGGTCAGCTCGGCGTCGGTCATGGCCGGAGTCAGCCACCGTCCGGGAGCACGGCGTCGACCAGGCCCCATCGCAGCGCCTGCTCGGCATCGGCGACGTGCCCGGAGAGCGCGAGATAGGCAGTGCGCCAGCGCCCGATCCGCCTGGGGAGGCTGGCGGTGCCGCCCGCACCTGGCACCAGGCCAAGCCGCACCTCGGGAAGGCCGAACCGCGCGTCCGGTGCGGCGATTACCCGGCCAGCGAAGGCCGGAAGCTCGATGCCGGCGCCCAGGCAGGAGCCGTGCAGGTACGCCGTGGTCCGGTCAGCCACCCGATGCAGCACTCTGGCCGGGCTGCGGGTCAGCCGGATCAGGTGCGCGGTCGCCGGATCCGGACGGGATCCGAACTCGTCGAGGTCACCCCCGGCGCAGAAGTCGGGGCCGAGCCCGCGCAGCACCACCTGGCAGGACGGATCGCAGGCCGCGATCACCAGGGCGCTGGTCAGCGCGTCGCGCATCCGCCTGTCAAGCGCGTTACGCCGCTCGGGCCGCGCGAGCGTTATCCGCAGTTCCTGGCCGGCCCGCTCGACCCGAACCCGCTCCGGCTCGGGACCTGGACCGGGGTCCAGGCCGCGCCCTGGACCCGGTCCTGGATCAGGCCCCGGAACCCGCCCTGGACCGGGCTGTGGATCAGGCCCCGGACCGCGCCCTGGACCGGAGCGGATCGCTGCCTCGCCAGAGTCGCCGGGCGCCGCGGGACCGTCAGGCCCGCGGACCGGGCGGCCGAGCCGCCAGCGCCTGAACTCCTCGCCCTCCTGCAGCGCCGAGTAGGTGGCGGACTCGGCCACCAGCGCGGCAGGTACGGACAGGCCGGCCGAACTGCGCAGCAGCATCGCCAGGGCGGCCCCGGCGACCGGATTCGACTCCAGGACCGAGGCGATCTGCCGTATCTCGGAAGCGACGTCACCCGAGCCGGCGAACGGCGCGCCAGCCGCGGCGTCCTGAGTCAGGATCACGTCGCCCGAGCCGAGCGCGGCCGGCACCAGCACGCCAGGGTCCTGGGCGACGACGATCACCACGGCGGGCAGCGAGGTGATGTCGAGGCCAGCGAGATGGATCCCGGCCGCGGCATCGCGGACCTCGACGACCACCAGTGCCGTGCCGGCCGCCGCCGACAGCGACTCGGCGCCGCCCGGATCGGCAAGGATGTCGCGGAACGTCGCCGGGTCTACAGTGAGTGCCATCTCGCATCCAGTGTGCCCTGACCGCCGCGCTCGTGGCCGGGCCCCCGGACATCAGGATCATGCCGCGCCGCGCCCGGGCGCGGTGCGGGCGTCGTCAGGTCAGGAGCCACCTGGCACGGCGAAGGTAGGATACTTAGCAACCTATCAACGGTGGCCTCGCGTACCGGGGGACACGAGCCGGGCCTTTCTGCTGGGAAGGGGAGCGGGTGGTCGGCGGCACCAGGCAAATTGGCCAGAACATCCGCGCCGCCAAGACCGGCGAGATGATCGCTTCCTACCTGCGCGGCCGGATCGTGCGCGGTGACCTGGCCGAGGGCGACAGCCTTCCGTCCGAGGCCGAGCTGATGAGCCAGTTCGACGTGTCGCGGCCGACGCTGCGCGAGGCGTTCAGGATCCTCGAGACCGAGTCCCTGATCGTGATCAGGCGAGGCTCGCGCGGTGCGCGCATCTGCGCGCCCCGGGTGGAGGTCGCGGCGCGCTACGTCGGACTGCTCATGCAGGTGTCAGGGACCACGCTCGCGGACGTGTGGGAGGCTCGCACGCTGATCGAGCCCGCCGCCGCTGCCCTGCTCGCCGAGCGGCGGACCGAGCGGGACCTCGCCGACCTCGCGGCGTGCATCGACGAGCTCGATGCCTCGGTGAGCTCGGGCCAGGTGCCAGCGGATATCAGCGCCTGGACCGAGGGCACGCAGCGGTTCCACGACCTGCTGCTCGAGCGGTCAGGTAACCGGACGCTGTCCATCCAGTCCATGGTGCTGCGCGAAGTGGTAGCGACCCATCTGCTGACCGTCACCCGGCGGGCGGCGCACCTGGACTCCGTGGTCAGCGACTTCAAGAAGATGCTCCGCTCGTACCGCAAGCTGCTGAGGCTGGTCACCGACCGGGACGCCGAGGGCGCCGCGAAGCACTGGCGGACGCATATGGAGGTCGCGGCCCGTTCCCTGCTGCGGGACGAGCTCAGGTCGGCGACCGTGCTCGACCTGTTCAGCTAGCCGGCCCGCGGTGGACACGGCGATTCACATAGCTAGGATAGTGAACTACCTTTCCTCGCATTTCGGTCGCTCGCCGCACCTGGCGGGCTGCGCAACAGGAGAAACGCATGCGTGACGCAGTCATCGTCGAAGCGGTCAGGACCCCGGTCGGCAAGCGCAACGGAGGCCTGTCCGGCATCCACCCGGTCGACCTGTCGGCCCACGTGCTGCAGGCCATCGCCGAGCGGTCAGGGATCGACCCCGGCCTCGTCGACGACGTGGTCTGGGGCTGTGTCGGCCAGGTCGGCGAGCAGACCTTCGACATCGCGCGCAACGCCGTGCTCGGTGCTGGCTGGCCGGAGAGCGTACCCGGCGTGACCGTCGACCGGCAGTGCGGCTCCTCCCAGCAGTCGGTGAGCTTCGCCGCTGCCAGCGTGCTGGCCGGCCATTACGACGTCGTCGTGGCCGGCGGCGTTGAGTCGATGAGCCGGGTGCCGATGGGCGCCTCGCTCGGCGCCAGCCTCGCCTGGCCGTTCGGTGAGGGCTTCCGCGCCCGTTACGGCGACAACCCGCCAAACCAGGGCATCGGCGCGGAGATGATCGCGGAGCGGTGGGGCCTGACCAGGACCCAGCTCGACGAGTTCAGCCTCGCCTCGCACGCCAAGGCGGCCGCCGCCCAGGACGAGGGCCGGTTCTCGGCCGAGATCGCGCCGGTGACCGCGCCGGGCGGTACGAAGGTCGAGGCGGACGAGGGCGTGCGGCGCGGCAGCACGGTGGACAAGCTCGCCGAGCTCAAGCCGGCGTTCAAGCCCGACGGCACGATCACCGCGGCCAACAGCTCGCAGATCAGCGACGGCGCGGCCGCCCTGCTGATCACCACCAGCGAGAAGGCGGCCGAGCTAGGCCTGACCCCGCTGGCCAGGATCCACACTGCCGTGGTCACCGGCGACGACCCGATCATCATGCTGACCGGCCCGATCCCCGCCACGGCCAAGGCCCTGCAGCGCAGCGGGCTGTCGATTGGCGACATCGGTGCCTTCGAGGTCAACGAGGCCTTCGCGCCGGTCCCTCTCGCCTGGCTGGCCGAGACCGGGGCTGACCCCGAGCGACTGAACCCCAACGGCGGCGCGATCGCGATCGGCCATCCGCTCGGCGGGAGCGGCGCGCGGCTGATGACCACGCTGGTGCACCACATGCGGGCCAACGGCATCCAGTACGGCCTGCAGACCATGTGCGAGGGCGGCGGCCAGGCCAATGCCACCATTCTCGAGCTGCTCTGATCAGGCCAGGAGAGACCGGTGCACCTCAGCGAGATCGCGAAGCGGACGCCGGACGCCCCGGCGGTCATCATGGCCGACGGCAGCGCGACCATCACGTTCGCCGAGCTCGACCAGCGCAGTCTCCAGGTAGCGCAGCTGCTTGCCGGGCACGGGATCGGGACGCGGGACCGCGTCGCGATCTTGATGTCGAACCGGCCCGAGTATTTCGAGATCGCCTGGGGAGCCCAGCGGCTCGGCACCTACTGGGTGCTGGCCAACTGGCACCTGACCGCCGACGAGACCGCCTACATAGTGCGGGACAGCGGGGCGCAGGTACTGTTCGCCTCACCGGAGACCGCCGACGTCGCGGCTGCGATCGCCGCCAGCTCGCCGCAGGTGAAGGCCGCCTACATCGTCGGCGGCGAGCATCCCGGCCTGGCCAGCTACGCGGCTGCGATCGCCGCCCAGCCGGCCGTCCCGCTTGACAACGAGACCGAGGGGATGACCTTCTTCTACTCCTCGGGCACCACCGGGCGGCCCAAGGGCATCAGGCGCAGCCACGAGTTCCCGCCGTTCGGGACCGGCCTGGCGCTCGACCACCTGATGGGCCTGGTGTTCGGCTTCGACAGCGGGGCCAGGTACCTGTGCCCCGCGCCGCTCTACCACGCCGCGCCGATCGGCTGGGCGATGGGCACGCTGCGCAACGGCGGCTCGGTGGTGCTGATGCCGCGCTTCGACGCGACCGAGTGCCTGCGCGCGATCGAGCGGCACAAGGTCACCCACGCGCAGTTCGTCCCGACGCACTTCGTCCGGATGCTGAAGCTGCCCGAGGCGCAGCGGCGCGCGTACGACCTGTCCAGCCTCAAGATGGTGATCCACGCCGCGGCGCCGTGCCCGGCCGACGTCAAGCGCCAGATGATCGACTGGCTGGGCCCGATCCTGCTCGAGTACTACGCCGGCAGCGAGGGCAACGGGATCACGATCATCAGCTCCGATGAGTGGCTGGCGCACCCCGGCTCGGTCGGCAAGGCGCTGGGCAGCGTCGTGCATATCGTCGGCGCGGACGGCGAGGAACTGCCGACCGGCGAGGACGGCGCGATCTACTTCGAGGGCGGCTCGTTCGAGTACCACAACGACCCGGCGAAGACCGCGGGAGCGGTCAACGACAAGGGCTGGTCGACGCTCGGCGACATCGGCCACCTGGACGACGAGGGCTATCTGTACCTGGCCGACCGGCGCACTGACCTGATCATCTCCGGCGGAGTGAACATCTACCCCGCGGAGATCGAGGAAGCGCTGGTCATGCACCCGGCGGTCGCCGACGTCGCCGTCATCGGCATGCCCGACGACGAGATGGGCCAGTCGGTCCTGGCGATCGTCCAGCCCGCCGGCGGGCCGGACGATCGCCAGGCCGCCGCGCCGTTCGACGAGGCGGCCCTGGCCGCCGAGCTGATCGCGCACTGCAAGGCCCGCCTGGCCTCGTTCAAGTGCCCGAGGACGATCGAGTTCGTGGCCGAGATTCCCCGGCTCCCCACCGGCAAGCTGCTGCGACGTCAGCTGCGCGAGGAGCGGCAGCGGGCCTGAAGTCGTCGTCCCGGCGGGTCGCCGCGGAGGAGATCTGCCTGCTCGCGGCGGATCGCCACGGCGGGCCGTTACGAAAAGGGACAGAGCTGATGCGAACAGTTATGTCCCTCTGTACTCTCATCGTGTCTGCATGCCAGTGGTATGCGCGGATTGCGTGAGCACGCCAGCTCAGCTGGCTGCTCCTGATCGTGCGACGACTGGGCGAATTCCACGAGGTCAGGATGGGGGTCAGTGTCGTGACGCGAATTCGGTCGTGGTCTAAGCCCAGGCGGGTGCTGCAGGATCCGGCGCGGCCGGGCATCAGGCGGAGTCCGGCCGAGCTGCTCGATCCCGGCCTGGAGCTGGTCAGCTTCGTCGGCCGTCAGCAGGAGCTCGCTGACCTGCGGGCCTGGTGCGACGACGAGAATGCCGTCCCGCTCAGGCTCGTGACCGGGGCTTCTGGCGTCGGCAAGACCCGGCTCGGCGTCGAGCTTGCCCGCCGTATGACAGCCGCGGGCTGGTGGTGCGAGCGCGTGACTGACGGCAGGGAGGCCGACGCCATCGCCGCGGTGCGCGCGCTGACTAACAGGCGCGCGCTCCTGGTGATCGACGATGCGCACGCCAGAATCGGCCTCAGGTCGCTGCTCACCATCCTCGCGCGGGGCAGGGACGCCAGGCTCCGGGTGCTGCTGCTCGCGCGATCGGCCGGGAGCTGGTGGGGCCAGCTCGGCCTCGACGATGCCGCGGTGTGGGATCTGGCCAGCGCGGCGAGGGCTGCCGAGATCCGGCTCACGCCGGTGCTCGACGATGACCTCAGCGATGCCGACGTCATCGAGACAGCGGTCCGGGCCTTCGCGCGGGAGCTGCGGCTGCCCGAGAAGACTGTCGAGCTCAGCGAGGAGACCGATGCTCGCGGCCAGGTACTCGACCTGCACGCGGCGGCGCTGGTCGCCGTTCTCGATCCGGCCGCGAAGGCGCGCGGTGACGCGGTCAGCGTCGATCTCGCCGAGGTGATCTCCGCCCTGCTCGGCCGCGAGCAGGACTACTGGCTGGACTGTGCGCGAGCCACCGGGCTGGTTAACGGGCCGCGCGGCATCCGGCCGCAGGCGCTACGTCAGGTCGCCGCGGCGAGCTGCCTGCTCGCGCCAGCGAACCGGTCCGAGGCGATGACGCTGGCTGGCCGGGTCCCCGGCGTCTCGCCTTCTGCGAAGATCGGCGACTGGCTGGGCCAGCTTCGGCCGCCCGCGCGGGGCGAGCGGGAATGGCCGGCCATCGTGCCGGCGGAACGGCTCGCTGACCTGCACGCGGTAAGCGAGCTCAGCGCATCGGCCCAGTTCGCCGACCTGTGCTTCGACGGCCTCACCGCCCGGCAGGCGCGCCGGGCGGTCGCCCTGCTTGCCCGGGCCGCTGCGCAGGACCCGGCAGCGGCAGAGCTGATGGCGCGGGGCATACCCAACATCGTCGACGCGATCGCCGACGCCAAGATGACCAAGGACGAGCTGGCGGCCATCTACAACGCGATCCCGGCGCTGACGGGCTTCCTCGCGCGCGCTGCCGCTCAGCTCGCGCACCACATCCTCGCCCTGACGGCAGCCGACGCGCATCCAGGGGAGCGGGCTTACTGGTCCGCGCAGCTCGGCATCGCGCTGTCCGAACTCGGCCGTTCATCCGACGCGCTGGCCGCCTGGCAGGAAGCCGCCGACCTCTACCGGGAACTGGCCTTCACCAGCCCGGACCGCTTCCGGCCCGGTCTGGCTGGCGCGCTGACCAGCCTGGGACGCCGGCTGTCCGAGCTCGGCCGCACGGCCGACGCACTGCCCGTCGCGAGGGAGGCCGTCGGTATCTACCGGGAGCTGGCAGCCGGCCGTCCGGAGCGCTTCCAGCCCGGCCTGGCCAGCGGGCTGACCAGCCTGGCTGGCCGGCTGGCCGAGCTTGGCCAGCCCGCCGATGCCCTGGAGGCCGCGCAGGAGGCTGTCGGCATCTACCGGGAGCTCGCGCAGGTCAGTGCTGACCGGTTCCGGCCCGGGCTGGCCGGCGCCCTGACCAGCCTGGGCAGCCGGCTGGCCGAGCTTGGCCGCCCGGCCGACGCGCTCGGTCCCGCGCAGGAGGCGGTCGGCATCTTCCGTGAGCTGGCGCTGGCCAGTCCCGACCGTTACCGGCCAGGGCTCGCCGCTATCCTGCATGACCTCGCGAGCATGATGTCGGCGCTCCGCCGGCCCGCGGATGCGCTGGAGGCAGCGCAGGAGGCCGTGGCCATCCGCCGGGAGCTCGCGACGGCACATCCCGCGCGCTACCGTGCCACCCTGGCCGAGAGCCTGCACGACCATGCGAGCCTGCTCTCGGAACTCGGGCGTCTGGGCGAGGCGCTCGACGCGCTGGACGAGGCCGTCGGCATCCGCCGAGAGCTTGCCGAGTCCAGCCCGGACCGCTACCGCCCCGGCCTCGCGGTGTCGCTGCACAGCCTCGGCGTCACGCTGTCGGATCTGGGCCGCGCGGCCGATGCCAGGCCTGCTGCCGACGAGGCCGTCACGCTCTTCCGGCAGCTTTCAGCGACGAGCCAGGGCCAGTATCTGCCAGGCCTGGCTGGCGCCCTGCACACCCTCGGCGTCGCGCTGTCGGATCTGGGCCGCCCGGCCGACGCTCTGCCGGTGGCGCAGGAGGCAGTGTCCATCTACCGTGAGCTCGCGGCAGCCGACCCTGACACCTACCTTCCCGCCCTGGCCGACGCGGTGACCAGCCTGCGGAACCGGCTCTCCGAGCGGGACCGCCCGGCCGACGCCCTGCCGGTGGCACAGGAGGCGGTCAGCATCCGGCGCGGTCTGGCGGAGCTCAGCCCGGACCGCCAGCGTCCCGCGCTGGCCGGCGACCTGGCTAGCCTGGCCGGCCGGCTCTCCGAGCTTGGCCGTGCGGCCGACGCCCTTGCCGCTGCCCAGGAGGCCGTCGGCATCTACTCCGAGCTGGCCAAGGCAAGCCCGGACCGGCACCGCGCCGACCTCGCGGGCGCACTGGCCGGCCTCGGCATCGCGCTGTCCGAGCTTGAGCGTCCGGCTGACGCGCTGGCCGCCGAGCAGGAGGCCGTCGGCATCTACTCCGAGCTGGCCGAGGCCAGCCCGGACCGCTACAGCTCCGAGCATGCCGGCGCGCTGCACAATCTCAGCGTCACGCTGGCCGAGCTTGGCCGTCCGGCCGACGCCTTGCCGGCGGCCGAGCAGGCCGTCGTCATCAGGCGGCAGCTGGCAGCGGCCAGTCCGAGCCGTCACCGGCCCGACCTTGCAAGCACGCTGACCAGCCTCGGAGGCCGGCTGTCCGAGCTTGGCCGTCCGGCCGACGCGCTGGCAGTCGAGCAGGAGGCTGTCGGCCTCTACCGGGAGCTGGCGACCGGCAACCCGGCCCGGTTCCAGCCTGGCCTGGCTGGCTCGCTGACCAGCCTGGGCGCCAGGCTGGCCGAGCTTGGCCGTTCGGCCGACGCACTGGCCGCGGAGGAGGAGGCCGTCAGCATCCGCCGCGCCCTTGCCGCGGCCAGCCCAGGCCGCTATCAGCAGGAGCTTGCTGGCGCGCTCACCAGCGTCGGCATCCGGCTGTCGGAGCTCGGCCGGCTGGCCGAAGCGCTGGCCGCGGAGGAGGAGGCGGTGAGCATCTGCCGGGAGCTGGCCGTGGCGAGCCCGAGCCGATTCCGCCTCGACCTCGCCGTCTCGCTGCAGAACCTGGGCGTGACCTTGTCGCAGCTGGGCCGTCCGGCCAACGGCCTGGTCGCCGAGCAGGAAGCTGTCGGCATCCACCGCGATCTCGCGGCCGCCAGTCCGGACCGGCACCTGCCTGGCCTGGCGGGCGCGCTGCATAACCTCAGCGAGACGCTGTCCGAACTCGGCCGTGCCGGGGACGCGCTGGTCGCGGAGGAGGAGGCGGTCAGTATCCGCCGGGACCTGGCGACGGCAAGCTCCGATCGGTCCCGGCTGGACCTGGCGACCTCGCTGAGTCACCTGGGCAGCTTGCTGCTCGAGGCCGACCGTCCCGCCGACGCCCTTCCGGTGACCGACGAGGCGGTCGGCATCCGCCGGGACCTGGCGGCAGCCAGCGCGGACGGCGCCAGCCCTGACCTGGCCATCCTGCTGACCGGGCTGGCGAGCATCCACGAGGAACTCGGCCAGCCGATCCTGGCCGACCACTGGCGCGACGAGGCGGCGAAGATCGCGGCCGCGGCGGTCTAGCGTGCACCCGGCCGGATCTGACGCTCTATCCGCTGCTGACCCAGCTGACCCTGTCGACTCGGCTGACCCTGTGGACTTGGCTGACCCTGTGGACTTGGCCGTCGCTCAGGCGCGTGCCCGCTATGCCGAGCGGCGGCCGCGAACGGCGGAGCTGCACCAGCGGGCGCAGGCGTACCTGCCGGGCGGCAACACCCGGTCGGTGCTGTACCACCGGCCGTTCCCGCTGCGGATCGCCAGCGCCCGCGACGCGCTGCTGACGGACGTCGACGGGCATGAGTATGTGGACCTGCTCGGCGAGTACTCTGCCGGGCTCTACGGGCACTCGAACCAGGTCGTCATCACGGCGATGACGGACGCGCTGCGCGAGGGGATCAGCCGCGGCGCGCATACCAGGTACGAGGTCGACCTGGCTGAGACGATCTGCACCCGGTTCGGTTCCATCGAGCGGGTCCGTTTCACCAACTCAGGCACCGAGGCCAACCTGATGGCCCTGTCGGCCGCCCGTGCGTTCACCGGCAGGGAGCGGGTGCTGGTCTTCCGCGGCGCATACCACGGCGGGCTGCTGAGCCTCGCCGCCGGCGCCGCACCGGTGAACGCACCCTACGACCTGCTCCTGGCCGAGTACAACGACGCGGCAGCCGCCAGCGCCCTGCTGGAAGAGCACGCGGAAACCGTGGCCTGCGTGCTGGTCGAGCCGATGCTCGGTTCGGGCGGCTGCATTCCCGGGGACCCGGCGTTCCTGGCGGCTCTGCGGGAGGCGACCCGGCAGGCCGGAGCCCTGCTGATCTTCGACGAGGTCATGACGTCCCGCACGGGCGCGGGCGGCCTGCAGGGACGGCTGGGCATCACGCCGGACCTGACCACCCTGGGCAAGTACATCGGCGGCGGGTCGTCGTTCGGCGCCTTCGGGGGTCGTGCGGACGTGATGGACCTGTTCGATCCCGCTCGCCCGGGCGCCCTGCCGCATGCCGGCACGTTCAACAACAACGTCGTGTCCATGGCGGCCGGCCAGGCTGGCCTCACCCGCGTCTACACGGCCGAGGTCGCCGAGCGGCATACCGCCAGGGGGGACGCGCTGCGCGAGGAACTGGCTGGGGCGTTCGCTGCTGCCGGAGCGCCTTTCGGCGTGACCGGGGTAGGCAGCATTCTCGCCATCCACGCCACAGCCGAGCCGGTGCGCGGCCCGGCGGACCTGAGCCGCAGCGACCCGCGGCTGCTCGAACTGGTCTTCCTCGACCTGCTCGGGCACGGGTACTACATCGCGCCGCGTGGCTATATGGCCCTCAGCCTGGCGCTGACCCCGAATCAGCTGACCGGCTTCACCGCCGCGGTGGGGGAGATCCTGAGCGCCCGTTCCGTCCTGTGGGCTCCGGCTCCCGGCTGACCGTCACTCAGCGGGCCGGGACGGCGTCGTCCCACGCCTTGCCGAGCAGCCTGCCGAAGGTGGCGGTCTCCTGGGCGCCGGCCACCGCCAGCTTGCCGTCGGCCAGGAAGAAGGGCACGCCGGTGACGCCGAGTTCACGGGCGCGCTGCTCGTCGGCTCTGACCTCCTTGGTGAAGGCATCCCCGGCCAGCACCTGAGCCGCCTCGTCCTCGTCCAGGCCGGCGTCGGCGCCGATGGCGGCCAGGCTCGCCGGATCGAAGATGGAGCGCCCGCCCCCGAATTGCGCGAGGTACAGCGCGTCGATGACCTCCTGCTGCCGGCCTCGTGCGGCGGCGAGCTTGAGCAGCCGGTGCGCGCCGAGCGTGCTGCCGTGCAGCCGGTCCGGGTGGAACGGCAGGCCCTGCGCTGCGGCCAGGCCCGCGATCCGCTGCTCGGCCGCGTCGGCCTGAGCAGGCGAGAGCCCGTACTTACTGCGGAGCATGTCGGTCACCGGCACGACCTGGTCGGCCGGGAAGCCCGGGTCTAGCTCGAAAGACCGGTGCTCGACCTGAACCTCGGCCTCGTGCGGAAAGCTGGCCAGCGCCTTCCTGAACCGCGCTTGCCCCAGATAACACCACGGGCAGACGACGTCGCTCCAGATCTCAACCCGCATGCCGTGGCCTCCGCTCGTCGTGCTCCGCCGCGCCGCCGGCGCGCGGCGTGACGGCGATCAGGGGTAACTGGAGCAACTACTCCGGTTACCAGCCTACTGGCGGGCCCGCACGCTATATGCGCGGTCAATCGAACACATGTTTGACTGACGGCTTATGCTGTGAGCATGGCAGGCGGATACCAGGGCTCGCTGCTCGACGCTGGCGAGCAGTTCGGGCTCGGCGACATGGCCGGCCTTGTCCGGGTCACGCTGGCCCATGGTGCGTGGGTGGAGGTGCTGCCTGGCTGGGTCCGCGGCGCCGATCCGCTGTTCGAGCGACTGGTGGACGCCGTGCCCTGGCGGGCCGAGCGGCGGGTCATGTACGACCGGCTGCTCGACGTCCCGCGGCTCGTCAGCTACTACGGCGAGGGCCAGGCGCTGCCTGATCCCGCGCTTGACGACATCAGGCTGGCGCTGGACGCGCGCTACCGTCCTGAGCTGGGCGAGCCGCTGAGCACGGCCGGCCTGTGCTGCTACCGCGACGGCCGGGACAGCGTTGCCTGGCACGGCGACAATTCTGGCCGGCGGGTAAGGGAGACGGTGGTGGCGATCGTGTCGCTCGGCGCTCCGCGTGCGCTGCTGCTGCGGCGGACCGGGGGCGGCGGTGCCAGCCTGCGTTACCTGGTCGGCCACGGTGACCTGCTCGTGATGGGCGGCACGTGCCAGCGCACCTGGCAGCACGCCGTACCGAAGACGACCAGGGCGACCGGGCCCCGCATCAGCGTCCAGTTCCGCCCCGCCGGAGTCCGCTAGCGCGTGGATCCGCGGCGCCTGGCTGGGGGCCGCGGCATCCGCGGCGATTCGCGGGCGCCGGCGGGCTACGCGATCCGGGGGATGACAGCCGACGCGAGCAGTTCCGCCTGCTCGGCCTGATCGAACAGCGCGGTGAACAAGATGAGGTCGGCGCCGGCGTCGGCCACCTGCCGCACTTCCTGTACGCACTCGCCGGGAGTACCGGTGACCGTCGCGGCCTCGATCTCGGGCACCCGGCGGCCGTAGAGCCGTTCAAGTGCCGCGTTCATCCGGTCTCGTGCACGCTGCGAATCGTCGTCCACGGCGATGTAGACCCGCTTGGCGATACCGAAGCCGCTGGCCTGGTCGCCCGTATCGGCTAGCTCCTGCCGCACGATCCGTACCTGGTCCGCGAACGCGCTCGTCGTCGCCGAGCCAGCGCCGAAGAAGCCGTCGCCGAGCCGCACGGCACGCCGGAGTGCCGCAGGCCCGCCCGCGCCGAACCACACGGGCGGATAGGGCTTCTGGAACGGCTTGGGCTCCATAGAAGCGTCAGCGAGCTGCCAGAACTCGCCGTCGAAGCTGACCCGTTGCTCGGTCCACAGTGCCTTCATCACCGCGAGCCCCTCGGTGAATCGCGCGATGTACCGTTCGGGACTCATCCCGAACGCGGCGAACGGCCGTCGCGGCCCGCCGGTGCCGATACCGATGTCCAGCCGGCCCCGGCTGAGCTGGTCCAGCGTGCTCAGGCTCTTCGCGAGCTGGACCGGGCCGTGCAGCGTGCTCACGAAGACAGAGCACCCAAGCCGCAGTCGCTGAGTGCACGCGGCGGCAAAGGTCATCGCCTCCAGCGCCCCGAACTGGGGGGAAGATCCGAGCACACTCTCCTGCACCCAGGCGCTGTCGAATCCGAGCTCTTCGGCACGAGAGAGGTAAGCACGAAAGACCCCGGGATCGAACTCGCCGTCCGCATAGAACTGCGGTATTGCTATGGCGAACTTCATGGCAGGCATGGTATCCGCAGACCTGAACGGCCGGGGGCTCACTAGGGCCCGCCGGGGCTCGCCCTGGTGCAGGCGGGGGTCGCCAGGCGACGAGCGTTTTAGTACCCTCAATATCTCGTTGTCAGTCGGCAGAGGGAGCGTTCATGGACGTCGCAGGGAAGAAGGCCGTCATCGTCGGAGGCGCGTCTGGCATGGCGAGAGCCACGGCGGAACTGCTGCACGAGCGCGGAGCGGCGGTGGCGATCCTTGACCTGCCGACCTCCGCTGGCGCGGAGGTAGCCAAGGCACTCGACGGCACGTTCCACCCGGTCGACGTCACCGATTTCGATGCGGCGGAGCGATCGCTAGCCGAGGCCGTCGAGGCTCTGGGCGGTCTGCATATCGCGGTGAACACCGCGGGCGGCGGCCGGGCCAGGCGCACGCTCTCCAAGGAAGGCCCGCACCCGCTGGACGAGTTCCGCGCGACGATCGACCTGAACCTGATCGCGACGTTCAACCTGAACCGGCTGCAGGCCTTTCACATGTCGGGGAATGAGCCAGAGGACGGCGAGCGCGGCGTCATCATCGACACCGCGTCGATCGCCGCGTTCGAGGGCCAGATCGGTCAGGTCGCCTATACCGCGGCTAAGGCCGGCATCGCCGGAATGGCGCTCACGATGGCCCGCGACCTTGGCAGCCTGGGCATTCGCGTCGTGGCGATCGCGCCGAGCCTGTTCAGCACCGGGCTCACCGCCGGGATCCCGGACGAGTTCGCCCTGGCGCTCACCAGGGACGCCGCCTTCCCCAAGCGGATGGGGCGCCCGCTGGAGTATGCCAAGCTGGCCCTGGCCATCGTGGACAACCCGATGATCAACGGCGGGTGCATCCGGCTGGACGGCGGCCAGCGCTTCGCCCCGAAATAGCCTGATCGTCACGACCAGCCAGAGGAGGCACTCCGTTGTCGGAGTACCAGGAGATCCTGTACGAGGTCGACGACCCGGTAGCGACCATCACGCTGAACCGTCCGTCGGCGCTGAACGCGTGGACCGACCGGATGGCACTCGAGGTGCGGCACGCCGTCGCCCGGGCCGAGAGCGACCCGCGCGTGGTCGGGATCGTGCTCACCGGTGCCGGACGCGGCTTCTGCGCCGGTGCCGACATGAAGCGGCTGTCGGCCGTCAGCACCGGTGATTTCAGCAGCGAGGCGCTGCCCGACGATCTCGGGTCTGACCCGGGTGACCCAGCGTCCGGCGACGACCTTCACCTGGGCACGTACACCTACCTGATGTCGGTGCCCAAGCCGGTGATCGCCGCGATCAACGGACCTGTCGCCGGCATGGGCGTGCCGATCGTGCTCGCGTGCGACCTGCGCTTCATGGCGGACGATGCGGTGCTGATGACGGCGTTCTCCCAGCGCGGGCTGATCGCCGAGTGGGGTATCAGCTGGATGCTGCCCCGGCTTGTCGGGACGGCGGTCGCACTGGACCTGCTGTTCTCCTCGCGAAAGATCTCGGGTTCGCAGGCGGCAGATCTTCGCCTGGTGAACGCCTCGCTGCCCCGTGCGGATGTGCTACCGCACGCTCAGCAGTACGTGCGCGACCTGGCGGCGACCTCCTCGCCGACGTCGATGGCGATCATGAAGCGGCAGGTCTACCAGCAGTTGCACGCCGGCCTGCTCGCCGCCGAGCGCGAGGCGCAGGGACTGATGCTGGAGAGCTTCGGCCGCCCGGACTTCCGGGAGGGCGTCGCGTCGTTCGTAGAACGGCGGGCGCCTGCGTTCGAGCG
>DASWAA010000111.1:0-5047 GCA_036391385.1 Streptosporangiaceae bacterium | reverse complement strand
GAGCGCTATGGCGTCTGAGAAGTGGCCGCGTCCTCCGCTAGCCCACCCGGACCCCGACGACCCTCGGTTCGAGGGTCGGCCCTGGCCCGATGACGCCCCCGGGCGCCGCGGCGCGTCCCGGTCCGCGTCGCGGCGCGGGCCGCGCCCGGCCGACTCGCGGGAGGATGCCCAGTTCGGCGATCTGCGAGATGACGGCCCGCGGCTCAGCGACCCGGGGCTCATCGACCCGAGGTATGCCGACCCGAGGCTCATCGACCCGAGGTATGCCGACCCGAGGTATGCCGACCCGCGACGCGGCCCGGGACTCAGTGACCCTCGAATGACCGACGATCCGCGGCACGGTGATTCCCGGCACGATGATCCGCGGCACAGCGATCCACGGTATGCCCGCCCGCCTGTCGTCGGCCCGTACCCGAGTGGTGACCCCGGCCACGCCCATGATCCGCGCCCCCTGCCCGAGCCGTGGCCGCTCGGTGACGCTCGGGCCGCAAGCTCGCGGCCGGCACCGGGTCCAGCTGACCGCGGGGACCGACGAGCGCCTGCCGACCCCTGGGACCTAATCCGGCAGTCGCCGCAAGCCGATCCGCCCCGCCCGCCTGGCCGGATGCGGGCGATCGAGGGACCTCGCCCGGCACAGCCGGGACATTCCCTGGTACCGGCCAGGCAGCCCGAGCCGATGCGTGCCGACGGGCCGCAGCCGGGTCAGCTGATTCAGCCAGCCGAGGCACTGCACTCGGCTGAACTGCTGCACCTGGCCCAGCATCCCCACCCGGCCCAGCCACAGCTCCCAGCGCCACCGCCCTCTGCCCAGCACCCGGCCCAGCCTCCGCCCTCTGTCCAGCCACCGCACGCAGCTCAGCCAGCACATCCGACCCAGCCGCAGCTAGCACTGCAGTCGCAGTTCCCAGCTCAGCAGAATCCTCCCGGCCCGGCCCGTGCACATCAGCCAGGCCACTCCACGGACCCGATGCGCCATGCAGGGCCGTCCCGCGCGGGCGATCAGTCTCACCCCGGCGATCCGTCCCGTACCGGTGACCAGCCGCGCGTGCAGGGCGAGAACACCAGGGCCGTTCACCTGCCGCTGCCTCAGATGTCGCCTCAGCCGCCACTCGCAGCGCCGATCTACCGCACTGCGGCGTTCACCTTCGGATCCAGCGCTGAGTATGCGGCGGTGCTGGCCGATGCCACGCCCGGATTCAGCTACAGCAGAATCGACAATCCCACCGTCGAGGCGTTCTGCTCCGCGGTCGCCGCGCTTGAAGGGCTGAACCTGAGCTACCCGGTCGCCAGTCAGGCCTTCGCGTCGGGCATGGCGGCGATCTCGACGGTCTTCTGGACCTTCACCAGGGCCGGCGCTCGCGTGATCGCGCCCGCGGCCGTCTACGGCGGGACGTACAGCTTCCTGCGCAGCGTCGCGGCGAACTTCGGCGTGCACACCGACTTCGTGGACATGACCGACCTTGGCCAGGTCCGGGGCGCGCTGGCCCCTGGCACCTCGATCGTCTTCGCCGAGACCCTCGCCAACCCGACGATGGCCGTGGCTGACCTGGCTGCGCTGGCCAGGCTGGCGCATGAGGCAGGCGCGTTGCTCGTCGTCGACTCCACGCTCGCCCCGCCAGTCATTTGCCGCCCGCTTGAGCACGGCGCAGACCTCGTACTGCACTCGGCGACCAAGTACTTCGGCGGGCACTCCGATGTGACCGGCGGCGCCGTGACCGGGCATCCCGAGCTGATCAAGGCCATCAGGAAACTGCGGATCGACACTGGCGGCGCACTCAGTCCCGACGACGCCTACCTGCTCCGCCGCGGTCTTGAGACGTTGCCCCTGCGCGTGCGCAGGCAGTGCGCTACCGCCCAGGTCGTGGCGGCCGGCCTGGCCATGCACCCGGCGGTGCGGACGGTCTGCTACCCCGGCCTCACCCAGCACCCTGGCCACGAGCTAGCCCGCCGCCAGTTCGACGCCGGGCCGGAAGGGACCAGGTTCGGCGCCATCGTCACCGTGGCGCCGTATGGCGGTCACGAGGCCGGGATGGCGTTCGCCGACCGGCTGCGAGTTGCCCAGGTAGCTACCTCGCTCGGCGGCACGCACACCAAGGCCAGCCATGTCGCCTCCACGACGCACCGGCAGATGGACGGCGCCGCGCTGGCGGCGGCAGGCATCGACCCCGGCTCGGTGCGGTTGTCCATCGGCCTCGAAGATGCCGAGGACCTGCTGGCCGATGCCGTAGCCGCGCTCGACTCGCTGGGCCGGAGATAGCCGCCTGGGCAGACCGGATGCGAGAAGCCAGCCCGGTGGCCGAGGAGATGGCCGATAACCTGGCTTCGGCCACCGGAGCATCCGCAAAGAGGGCATAGGGGAGGAATGGTGCAGAGCGGACGGAAGATCAGGGTCGCCGTGGTGTTCGGCGGCAGAGGACCGGAACACGCCATCTCCTGCCTCGGCGGGGGCAACGTCCTGAGAGTCATCGACCGGGACAGGTACGAGGTCGTGCCGATCGGCATCACGACGGACGGCTCCTGGCTACAGGTGGCCGACGACCCCGCCAAGCTTGCCATTTCCGGTGGCGAACTGCCGACCGTCGAGTCTGTGGCCAAGCCGGATGCGCATGTCGTGCCGTGGGCGTATCAGGGTGACTCCGACATCGTGGCCAGCGCAGCGGGCCACATTCCGCACGTGCTCGGCGACGTCGACCTCGTGCTGCCCGTGCTGCATGGCCCCTACGGCGAGGATGGCACGATCCAGGGCCTGCTGGAGATGGCTGGCGTTCCCTATGTCGGCTCCGGCGTGCTGGCAAGCGCGGTCAGCATGGACAAGGAGTACATGAAGCTGATCTTCCAGGCTCGCGGGCTTCCCGTCGGGCCGTACGTCGTCGTCCGCGAGCGCGACTGGCCAGCTGCGGCGCAGCCAGATGGGGACCAGTTGCGGACCGCGGCCGAGATCGAGGCGCTCGGGTGGCCGCTGTTCGTCAAGCCAGCCCGAGGCGGGTCCAGTCTCGGAACGTCCAAGGCCACCAGTCCGGACGAACTTGCCAAGGCGATCACGCTGGCACGTCAGTACGATCCGAAGGTGCTGGTAGAGGCAGCGATCGCTGCCCGCGAGATCGAGGTGGCCGTGCTCGAAGGGCTAGCAGGCGCCGCGCCGGACACGAGCCTTCCCGGTGAGCTCCGGCTCGACGGCGGCGAGGAGTTCTACGACTTCGAGGCCAAGTACCTGGACCAGGCAAGCGGCATGCTCATCCCGGCACCGATCCCGGCGGAAGACACCGAGCAGATCAGGGCGATGGCGGCTACCGCGTTCAGCGCGGTATCCGCCGAGAGCCTGGCCAGGGTGGACTTCTTCTACACCCCGGACGGGCAGATCCTGGTCAACGAGATCAACACGTTCCCTGGCATGTCGCCGACCTCGTACTTCCAGAAGATGTGGGAGGCGACGGGCCTGCAGTTCCCGCAGCTGATCGACCGGCTCCTGCAGACGGCGCTAGCCAGGCGCCCCGGCCTGCGCTGAAGGCCCTTCAGGGGCGCAAGCTGATGGCGGACGGTTCTGCGCCCGTCCGCCATCAGATGGTCAGCTGTCACTTCCTGCCCGCGGCGACCTTCTTCTTCTCGCCGTTGACAAGGGCCTTGAAGTCAGCGCCGGCCCGGAACTTGGGGACCGAGGACTTGGGAACCTTGATGGACGCACCGGTAGCTGGATTGCGTGCCGTGCGAGCCGGGCGGTCGGTCTTCTCGAAGACCCCAAACCCGGTAATTGCCACCTTGTCGCCCTTAGCGACTGCGTGCTGGATTGTGTCTAGTACTGCGTTTACGGCCTCAGTTGCGGTTTTTTTGTCCCCCAACCGGCCCGAAATCGCATCGATCAGGTCGCGCTTGTTCATTTCGTCACTCCTGCGGTCCCCCAACGGGAGGTCGCGCGGACCGGACTGCCTGTGTGACCGGGGCTTCGCGACCTCTGACCTGCCTGAACGTAGGCTATGCAGCGACGTCGCACAATCATCTGCGCCACAACCGAGGCGTGTCGTTACTGAAACTACGTGCAATTCAGTAATAAAAGGTACCGGTCGTTGAGCGCATTCAGAATCCTGTGTGGCGTCGCATACGCCTCGGTGTACTACCCCGACTTCCCTGGATTAACTCCTCGCGCTTGCTCGGCATCGGCCATTAGCCGGTCGAGTCGGCTCGCGCCCCTGGCCTTGTCCGCGCCGGGCATCTTCAAAGATGTGCAGATCGCCATATACCGCAGATGCAGCCGGAGGCGGGTCTCCGGATCGACGTTCAGTGCGGACAGCGCTCGCTGGGCCGCAAGCAGCCTCGCCGCCAGCGCGTCCCCGGGAGGGCCCTGAGCACCTGGCTTTGCCTGAGCCGGCTCGGATTCGGTCATCGCGTCCACTCTCCCAAACCCGCTGTCCTGCCCGAGCACCGAGTCCGGCCTAGGAACCCGGCCTGGTGCTCCCGGCACCGCGCCCTGGCGGAGCCATGGCCGGAGCGGGACCTTTGGCACGTCGTTCAAGGCGAAGGGCCTTGGCGCCGGGTCCTCGCCTCCGGGGAAACTCGTCCAGACGGTATGGTCCATACTTGGGAATCCACCTGGCCACGAACCATGGCCGGGCCCCCAGCGTCGCGAGAGCCTGCCAAGTGAGGTCGCCCCCATGAAGGTAGCCGTGGTCAAGGAGACCGGGCCAGCCGAGCGCCGGGTCGCGCTCGTTCCCGAGGCAGTGTCCAAGCTGCGCTCGGCCGGGCACGAGGTACTGGTGCAGGCCGGTGCGGGTGCAGGCGCTTTCCTGCCCGACGAGTCGTTTTCCGAGGCAGGGGCGAGCATCGTGCCGGCCGAGGAGCTCGCCGAGGCCGACGCCATCTTGATGGTCGGGCGGCCAGACGCCGGCCAGATCGGCCGGCTGCGCCAGGGACAGGCTGTGCTCGGCCTGCTCGCACCGCTCACCGACCGGCCGCTGGCCGACGAACTGGCCGCGGCGGGCGTGACCGCGATCAGTCTCGACCTGATCCCGCGGACGCTCTCACGGGCGCAGCCGATGGACGCGCTGACATCCCA
>DASWAA010000110.1:0-3578 GCA_036391385.1 Streptosporangiaceae bacterium | reverse complement strand
TTCGTCGTCGGCCAGCACGAGGTCGGCGGCCTGCCTGGCCACCTCGGTGCCCCGCTTGCCCATCGCAACCCCGATGTCGGCGCGGCGGAGGGCGGGCCCGTCGTTGACACCGTCGCCGGTCATGGCGACGACGTCGCCAGCGGCCTGCCTGGCCTGGATGATCATGAGCTTCTGCTCGGGAGTGGCCCGGGCGAACACATGAGCCGCCGAGCCGGCCGCTGCGTCACCAGCCGCCCGGCAGTCGATAACCGGGCCGTCACGGCCGATGATGCCGAGGTCGGTGGCGATGGCGCGGGCCGTGGCCGGGTGGTCCCCGGTGATCAGAACCGGAGTGATCCCCGCTGCCTGGCAGGCCTTGACAGTGGCCGCCGCGGCCGGGCGGGGCGGGTCAAGGATGGCGATCAGGCCGAGCAGGAGCAGGCCGCGCTCCAGGTCCGCGGCAGACGGCTCGCCCGCCCGGTCCGCTGCCGCGACCGCGAGCACCCGGAAGCCCTCCATGGCGAGGCTGTCTGCGCGGGAACTGGCCTCGGCGGTGGCGGCGACATCGCCGTCGATGACCGCTGGAACTAGTACCGCGTCCGGTGCTCCCTTGCAGACGACGCGCATTCCGCCGCCGGGCAGGCGGTGGACCGTGGTCATCCGCCTGCGGTCGCTGTCGAAGGGCAATTCGGTCACCCGGGGCATCGTCGCGCTGAGCTCGTCAGGATCGAGGTCCAGCTTGCCTGCGGCCGTCAGCAGCGCTGCCTCGGTCGGGTCTCCGACCGCCGTCCACGGCTCCTGCTCTGCGGCCGGCGGTCGCAGGGCGGCGTCGTTGCACAAGGCTGCGGCGGCCAGCAGCCCGGCCAGGTCTGGGGCATCTTGCGGGCCCTGCCGCCTTCCGGCCCTGACTATCTCGCCGGAGGGACCGTAGCCGGTGCCGCTGACCTCGGCCTCGCCGCGAGGCGTCCACAGGCGGCGGGCGACCATGCTGCCTTCGGTCAGGGTGCCGGTCTTGTCCGTGCCAAGCACGGTCACCGAGCCGAGGGTCTCGACCGCCGGCAGCGCTCTGATGAGCGCGTTCCTCGCCGACATCCGCCGTGCGCCAAGCGCGAGGGCCAGCGTGATCACGGCGGGCAGGGACTCCGGGACGGCTGCGACCACCAGGCTGATCGCCGTGATGACCATCAGTTCCAGGCCCTGGCCCCTGACCAGCCCGATAGCCATGACGATGGCGCACAGCACGACGGCGGCGACGGCCAGCATCCGGCCGAGGCCTGCCAGGCGCCGCTGTAGCGGGGTGAGCCCCGGCCGGCCGCCGAGCAGCGCGGCGACCCGCCCCATGGAACTGTCAGCGCCAGTCGCGGTCACCACAGCCAGGCCGCGGCCCCGGACGACCACGGTGCCCGCGGACACCACGTCAGCCTGGCCGTCGCCGCGCGCGGCCGACTTGTCCGCCGGCACCGACTCCCCGGTCAGCGCGGACTCGTCGACGAGCAGCGCAGCCGCTTCCGCGAGGTCGCCGTCGGCGGCGACGATGTCACCCTCAGCCAGGACAAGCAGATCTCCGGCGACCACCTCGGATGCGAGGATGCGGTGCTGCTGCCCGTCCCGCACCACCCGGGCGTCCGGCGCGGTGAGCTCTGACAAGGCAGCAATGGCCTGGCCGGCCTTCACTTCCTGGGCGACGCCGACGGTCGTGTTCACCACGATCACCAGGACGATGACCGAGGCGTCCGTCCAGTCGCCCGTCGCTAGCGTCAGCGCCGCGGCAGCCAGCAGTACCAGGATCAGCGGATCGCGAAGCTGGCTCGCGATCAGCCGCCATAGCGGCGTACCGCGGGCCCTGGGCAGCTCGTTCGGTCCATAACGCCCGAGCCGGCTAGCCGCCTCAGCCGACGACAGCCCACGGAGCCGGGCAGCGCCGGACGGGGCGCGGTTCTCGTCGCGCTTCACGGGCTGATGTGCTGACGGGTCTGCCATTGTCCGCCATGCTTTCAGGCTGGTACGCGTGGCCGCGCAGCAGGCCGTGCATGACCGCGGCGCCAGCCGCATCAGCTCGCGGAGCGTTCCAGGTGTCCTCGCGCTGCGATCCCGGGAAGGAGCGGGGTAGGGATAGCTCAGTCGCTACTAGCGATCGGAGGGACAACCCATGCTGGACGACCTGGTGGCGTTGCACGGGCGGTGCGGACGCCGGTTCGCCTCGCTTGTCGCTGGAGTGGGTCCTGAGCAGTGGCGTGACGACACGCCATGCTCGGAATGGGATGTCCGGACGCTGGTCCATCATCTGCAGTACGAGCAACTCTGGGTGCCGCCGCTCTTCGAAGGACTGACCGTTGACCAGGTAGGTGACCGGTTCGACGGGGACCTCCTTGGTGACGACGCGTCGCAGTGGGCAGCGAAGCTGGCAACCTCGATCGAGGAAGCGCACGTGGCGGTGGCACAGCCGGGAGCACAGCAGCAGACCGTGCACCTGTCGTTCGGCGACGTCTCCGGACAGGAGTTTGTCTTGCAGCTGACCGCCGACCTTGCCATCCACGCCTGGGACCTGGCCCGCGCTACCGGACAGGACAGCGCGCTTGATCCCGACGCGGTCGCCTTGCTGCTGCCCTGGACGCAAGCCAACGCCGCCCTGCTGTCCGGGTCTGGCATGTTCGGGCCGTCGTTCGACGCGGGTCCGGGCGCCACCGACGAGGCTCGCCTGCTTGGCCTGCTCGGGCGCACGGCCTGACAGCATCGCAGCGAGCAGGGCCGGGACTCCCGGCGCGAGTCTGAGGACTTTTGGCCCATGCGGGTCGCGGCTGCCAGGGACGATTATCGGCGCATGTTCATCGTCGAGCAGGCCAGCGTCAGGCTCTCGCTGGCCACTGCTGCAGTCCGCCTAGCGAACCTGACCAGGGGCGGCGTCCTCTCGGGCGCATCCCATCTCGCCTTCCAGGACGGCACGGAGGCGCTCCTGCGGGTCGGCCCGCTCGGCGACGTGCCGGGCCTGGCCAAGCTCGTCCGAGTCCAGTTCCTTGATCCCGCCTGGTCCGAGCGGGGAATGACCATCAGCATCCGGTGGGAAGCCGCCGGCAGCAGCACGGCGTTCTTCCCCATGCTCGACGCCGACCTGGTCCTGTCGCCCTCCAGCCGGCGCACCTGCACACTCGCCTGCTCCGCGGTTTACCGGCCGCCGCTCGGCCGGCTCGGCGCCGCCCTCGACCGGGCGGTCATGAACCACGTCGCGACGGCCACGATCCGCAGCCTGCTGCAGCGGCTATCCGCTGAGATGGTCAGCCCGTCCCCGATACCCGGCACGCCGCCGACATGCGAGCTTGCCGCACAGCCTGCCTTCAGGCCGGAGGAGCCCGAGATAGGTAACAGCACCCGGGCACCGGCAGCTCAGGGCCTCGGTCACAACGCGTGGTAATCGGCGGGCCATGCCTTCGGGTTAGCGAGCGTGCTGCTCGATCCAGTCATAGACGGCCATCAGCAGGCTGTGCCTTGAGACGTCGCCGAGCATGTTCAGCAGGCCGGGAAGCGGGTTGACCTCGAGGATCACGTAACCGTCCGGCGTGGGCAGCAGGTCCACGCCGGCCAGCGTGAAGTCGAGCACCTCG
>DASWAA010000109.1:0-14127 GCA_036391385.1 Streptosporangiaceae bacterium | reverse complement strand
TTGACATCGTTCACTTTGTAGGCGATCCTGGGGAATGTAAACAACGTACACATTGAGAATGGGGGAGGCGGACGAGATGATTGACACCCACCTCTTGAACGTGACGCTGGCAGCGCTCGGGATTGGCGTCGGAGCGGCGCTTCTGATCGCAGCCGCCATCATTGTCGGCGCGGTCATCTGGCAGCGTTCGGCACCATCGCACAAGGGCGGCCTGACTTCGCAGGCTGAGACGGCGCACGAGCCCGCGCTGCACGAGCCCGCGCTGCACGAGCCGGCACCGCACGCGCCTGCGCTGCGCGAGCCGACGCTGCGCGAGCCGAAGCTGCGCGAGCCCGCGCTGCATTAGGCGGTCCGGTGCTGGCCGGCCCTGAACTCGCCGGTCCAGCGCTGACCCGTCCTGCGCTGACCCGTCCTGCGCAGGTAAGTCAAGACCGACAGCCGGCCCTGGACTCGCCGGCCCAGCGCTCGCACGTACCTTGTCAGCTGGCCGGCGCTTCGACCGGACGCTGCTGCTGAGCCGGATGCGGCGGGCGTGCCCCGATCTGCGATCCGGCTCTGGATGGCGCTTGCGCCTCACCCTGGTTCCGCGCCTTGGCCGGGCCCTGTACTCTGCCCTGGCCCTGAGGCCTGTCTGGGCTCCGAGGCTTCGCCGGGTTCTGCGCCTCGGCCGAATTCTGCCCGCTGGCGGTAACGGGCGCTCCGTCTGAATCGAGCGGTCCGGTCAGGTTCTGTGCCTCGGCCAGTATTTGTGCCTCGGCCAGGTTCTGTGCCTCGGCCAGGTTCTGTGCCTCAGCCAGACCCTGTGCCTCGGCCAGGTCCTGCGGTCTCCCCGGACCGGGTGACTCGGATGACGGCTGCGGCCAGGGCGCGACCGACTCGGCGCTAGGACCAGCCGGGTCCGAGCCGTCGGACGGTGTGCCCGGCCTCAGCAGGGCATCGGCTCTGGCGAGAAGCGCGTCGAAGGGATTCTGTGCTGGCGCTACGGTCGCCGCCCGCCGGGGGCGGTTCCGCCAGGCTCGCCACGCGGCAGCGACCAAGGCCAGGTACATCAGCAACCCGACGACGACCCACAGGTTCCAGGTGAGCAACTGCCAGCCATGCAAGGGCGTGATCACGGAGACCTGCGGTGGCTGGACGAACCATCCGAGCAGCCCTCGCCTGGGCACGAACGCCTGCGGGCCGCTGTATTTCCAGGGCCAGCCGCCCATGATGCCGGCGATCAGCACGATGGCGACGATGCATCCCGCCCGGGCCAGCGGCCGCGCCGTCATGGCCAGCCCGCCGAGGACCGCAAGGAACGGGACGATCCAGACCCAGTGGTGATCCCAGCTGATGGGCGAGACGAGCACGGCGGTGATGCCGACGAGGGTCCAGCCTGGCGCTGGCCTTCCTGCCCTGGTCAGCATCGCGCCGCCGACGAGGCCGGTGACGGCGACCACGAGCGCGACTGGCAGCCAGACGGCCTGCGCATGCGCCACATTCAGGTACTGCCTGGTCAGCGCGCCCAGCAACGACTGGTTGACCAGTGAGTCGACGCCGCCGGTCCGGCCCGGGCGCATGAAGTACCCAGTCAGCCAGTAGGACGCCGAGGGGCCGGGCAGGACGATGAAACCTATCACTATCGTCGCCAGGAACGACGCGGTCGCGACGACTGCCTGGCGGATCTTTCCTGTCAGTAGCAGGTACGGGATGAAGATCAGCGGCACCAGTTTCATCCCGGCCGCCAGGCCGATGCCCGCGCCCTTCCACCACCTGGAGTCCCGGCGGGTGAGATCCCAGACGACCACGAGCATCAGCAGTGGCTCGATCTGGCCTAGGTACAGCGCCTTCATGACCGGCTCGGTCCACAGCGCCAGCGCGCCGACGGCGAGCGTCACGCCAGCCCGGCCGACGCCGCGCCGCCCCATCGCGCCGAGCGTGAGCCAGACCGTAGCCGGAATGGCGATCAGGCTCACCACGGTCATGAACCAGCGCAGCACGACGTAGGGGAGCAGGGAGCCACCCGCGAAGACGATCGCGGCAAACGGCGTGTAGGTGAACTGAACCCCCGCCTTGAGCTCCCAGGTGTACAGGATCGACGGCAACTGCCGTGTTATCAGTCCTGCGTCGTTGTAGACGTTGAGGTCATACCAGTAGAGCACCAGAGTCCGATGAACGGCCTGGTCGACCAGGAAGGCGGTCAGCGACGTGGCGAATAGGAGTATTGCCAGGATCAGCCCGGCAATGCTCAGTACCCGGCGCCACGACATGCGCCTGACCGCCGACGGGCCTGCGGCTTCGGCCCGATCCAACTCGGCCTGTCCCTGCACGCTGGGATCCTCCTCGTCCTCGACCTGAGCAGGTCGCAGACCTGAGCCACCACGCGCTACGCGCACGCAGGTCCGCCTCCATTCCTTCAGACGTCCGAAAGCCGCGACTGGTGCCCGAAGCCGGCACAAGGATCACACCGCGCAGTCCGCTAGAAGCTGCATACCATCGGCATAGTGTGCCCGATGAACCGACTAGCCGTGCGATGAGCCTGCCCAGAATGACGCCGCAGTAACTACGAGAAGTAACCGTTGCACCACCGTGATGACATTATCGTGGCGCGAGACAAGCTCGAGGATCACCGGCGCGCCGGATGTTAGATTACGCCAGCTTTCTCCGCAGACGGCCGGCCAACTGCTGATTCTGGCGGCCCGGGGCTTGCGCGGCTCTCGCCCGATTCCCAGAATCAGCGTGTGTGTGGCTGTCTGCCTTGCGCCGCAGGTATCTCGCGTGGTGGCATATCCGGCATGCGGTATCGCGTAACGGAGGAAACCAAGTGAGCAGTGCAGTCATCGAGGAGCGTGCGGCGATCGAGGCCGCGACGGCAGGTCGTACCACCTGTGACGTGCTGAAGGCGACCGTGGCAGAGCATGGCGATTTGCCCGCTTACTCGGACCGCGACGGCGATGCTGGCTGGAAGACAGTCAGCTGGCAGCAGTTCCGTGACGACGTGCTGCGCCTGGCGGCAGGGCTGGTCAGGCTAGGGCTGCTGCCAGGCGAGCGGGTCGCCATGATGCTGCCGAACCGCATGGAGCATGTGCTCGCGGACCAGGCCGCTGTGCATGCTGGCGGCGTTCCCGTCACGTTCTACGCGACCCTGGCGCCCGACCAGATCAAGTACGTGGCCTCGGACTGCGACGTGCGGATCGCGGTGCTCGACGGAGCCGACGAGCTAGCCCGCTGGCAGCCGCTGCTCGCCGACCTGCCGGGCCTGACCAGGATCATCGTCCGCGACGCAGCCGCCTGCCCGTCCGACGACAAGCACATGACCTGGGCCGATTTCGAGGCGCTGAGCGAGGAGGCCGCTGCGGGCGACGAGGCCGCCGAGGTCAGCCGCCGGGTCGATGCGCTCACCCCTGGTGACGCAGCCACGCTGCTGTACACCTCGGGCACGACCGGGAATCCCAAGGGCGTCGTCATTCCGCACGGCAGCGTGCTGTACGAGTGCAAGGGCGCCGAGCTGTCCGGCAGCACGATGAAGCACGTCCGCTGGGTTTCCTACCTGCCGCTCGCGCACATCGCCGAGCGGATGTTCACTCTCTACCTGGCGATGTTCAGCGCCGGGCACACGTACTTCTGCCACAGCACCACGGACCTGGTCAGGACCGTCGGTGCGGTGAAGCCGACCGCGTTCTTCGGGGTGCCGCGAGTCTGGGAGAAGATCCAGGCCGGCATCCAGGCACTGCTCACCATGGAGCAAGACGAGGCCAAGCGGGCCACCGTCGCCGCGGCGATGGACGTCGGGCGCAGGTACGTCGAGAGCTGCCAGTACGGCAGCACGACCTCCGGCGAGCTCGCTGCCAGGTTCGCCGAGGTCGACGCGGCCGTGCTCACGCCGATCAAGGCGCTGCTCGGCCTGGACCAGGCGGCCATCGTGGTGAGCGCCGCCGCACCGCTGCCGCCCGAGGTCGGGGCATTCTTCGCCGGCCTCGGGATGAAGATCCTCGATGTCTACGGGATGACCGAGACGACCGGCGCGTTCACCACGAACACGCCGACGGCGTTCAGAATGGGCACGGTCGGCCGGCCGGTGGCTGGCATCGAGGTGATGATCGCCGACGACGGCGAGATCCTGGCCCGCGGCCCGCTGAACACGCCGGGCTACCTGAACCTGCCAGACCAGACCAAGGCACTGCTTGACGAGGACGGCTGGCTGCACACCGGTGACATCGGCACGATCGACGCCGACGGCTTCGTGTCGGTCGTGGACCGCAAGAAGGAGCTGATCATCACCTCGGGCGGAGAGAACATCTCGCCTGCGGCCGTCGAGAACGCCCTGGTCGCCGCCCCGCTGATCGGGCAGGCCCTGGCCTTCGGTGACCGGCGCAAGTTCGTCGTGGCGCTGCTCACCCTGGACGGCGAGGTGGCACCGGCCTGGGCCAGGGCACGCGGCATCGAGGCCAGCTCGCTGGCCGAGCTAGCCGAGGAGCCCCTCGTGCTGGAGGCCGTCGGCAAGGCCGTCGATGCTGCGAATGAGCAGCTGGCACGCGTACAGCAGGTGAAGCAGTGGCGGCTGCTCCCGGTCGAGTGGACCGCGGAGAGCGAGGAGCTGACGCCGACGTTCAAGCTCAAGCGCCGGATCATCCACGACAAGTACGCGGACGTGATCGACTCGCTCTACGCCGAGGCGGACTGACCAGCAGGCTACTGGTCGGAAGTCGGGGACACCGGACGTGCCTCAGGCCGCACGAACTCCTGCGTCTCAGGGTAGGCGGGAGGTGCGGCGGCGAACTGATCCTGGGATGACGGTGCCGGGTCCTGCGCTGCCGGGTACGGGTCAGCCTGGTAGTGCTCCGGCGGAAACGGGTCATCTTCCGGCGGATACTGGGACGGATACTGCGGCGGGTAGTGCGAGGCCTGCGGCGAGTATCCGGTGGCGGCCAGGCCGGCTCCAGATCCGTAGGCATCCGTCGCGTCAAGGCCGGTGCCACCTGGGCCCGGGTCAGTAAGTGCTGCGCCCCCGAGCCCGGCGCCCCCGAGCCCTAGACCCGCGAGCCCGAGCCCCGCGGGCCCGAGCCCGCCCGCGGCGGCGAGTTCGGCCGCCCGCTCATGGTCCTTGTGCGCCGAGATCGAGAATCTGCCCAGCGCGAGCGCGGCGAAGAACAGGATCAGCGCGCCGACCCCGGTCCGGAAGGTCAGGAACTCCACGGCCTGCTTCGCCGCCGAGGCTCCAAGTGGCGTGCCGATGCTGATCCTCGACAGGCCAGCGATACTGGTCCGGAGCAGGGCGATCCCCTCCGCGCCGGCGACGAAGACCACGCCGCCGAGTGCCGCCACCAGCGCACAGAACCCGCCGAGCCACCGGCTCCGGGTCGCCATCATGATCATCCCGGCCAGGAGCACCGCTGCCCCGGGCACCGCCCACAGGTACAGGCGGCCTGGCGTCTCCAGCCAGGCCTTGCCGGGAGTGAAGCCGTAACCGAAGGATGGCCCGATGTACGGCGCGACGCCTCCCCAGGTACCGAGCAAGGCGAGGCTCAGTCCGCTCAGTCCGCCCCTGCTCCGCGGCATCCGCACGCCACCGGCCATCTCAGCTCCCGCTTTCTTCGCTTGAAGTCCATTAAGACTGGCACATCGGGGCGCATCAGGCGCGTCTTGCCGCGGCCGGCACCGAGCGTGTCGCTGGCCCGCGGCGCCGGGCGGTATGGTCACGGTCGTGGACGACGCCCGCCGGCTGGTGCCGCGAACCGACGTGGTCCTCGCCGACCCCCGGCTGGCGCTGGCCGAGCAGCGGCTCGGCCGGGACCTGGTGCGCGATGCCGTGCGCCGTGCGCAGCAGCGCGCCAGGGACGGGCTGATCGCCCCGGATGAGGTCATCGACGCCGCGGTGGCCGGCGTTCCGCCGCTCGCCGCGTCCCTGACGCCGGTGATCAACGCTACCGGGGTGCTGGTGCATCCTGGCCTCGGCCGGGCGCCGCTGTCGGCCGCTGCCCGAGACGCTCTCGCCACGGCCGCGGGGACTAGCGACCTGGAGTTCGACCTCGGCACCGGACAGCGCGGCAAGCGGGGTGCGGCGATGCTCGCCGCGCTGGCGAGGGCCGTGCCTGACGCGGAGGCCGTGCACGTGGTGAACAGCCGTGCCGCCGCGCTGGCACTGGTCGCGACGGCCCTGGGGGCGGGGCGCGAGATCGTCGCCGGCCGTGGCGAGCTGACCGAACCCGACGACGATGTCCGGCTGCCCGAGCTGCTGGCCAGCACCGGTGCAGCGATCTGCGCGGTGGGAGAGGGCGGCGCCCAGGTGCCGGTCGCCGACTACGCCGCCGCGATCGGCCCGCGGACCGGGTTCGTCCTGGCGGTCCGGCCGTCCGCCGCCCGGACCCGCGGTCTTGCCGCGCTCGGCGTGCCAGTGGTCGGCGACATCGAGTCCGGGCTGCTCGCGCCGCACTCCGCGCTGCCCGACGAGCCGGACGCGGCGAGCTGTCTTCAGGCGGGGGCGGCACTGGTGGTCGCGAGCGCCGACGCGCTGCTCGGCGGCCCGCAGGCCGGGCTGCTGCTCGGCCGCGCCGACCTGGTCAGGCAGCTGTCGAGGCATCCGCTGGCCCGGGCCGTGCGGGTCGGCAAGCTGACCGTGGCCGCTCTGACGGCAACCCTGACCGGGCCTGCCGCTCCCGTGCTGCAAGCGCTCTCCGCCGATCCGCTGGTGCTGGCGGAGCGAGCGCAACGGCTCGCAGGCGTGCTCGCGGCGGCCGGGCTCGATGCCCGCCCGGTGCCCAGCCAGGCCGTTGTCGGGGCCGGTACCGGGGCTACGCTGGCCAGCGCCGCGGTCAGCCTGCCCGAGTCGCTCGCCCGCCCGCTGCGGGCCGGAGAGCAGGTCCGGGCCTGGCGGCAGCCGGCCGTGGCCGGACAGGTCACCGGCGGCAGGCTCCTGCTCGACCTGCGCGCCGTCCCGCCCGGCCAGGACGACATGCTGGCTGCGGCTGTGCTTGCAGCGGCTGTCCCGGCCGCGGCCGATGGCCGTTAGCTGCCGCGCGAGAACCGGCTCGCGCTCCAGGCTCGCGCCTCGGGCGGCGGCTTGTCCGCGGACATCCAGCGCGCGATTGCCAGCCCGGTCGCCGGGGCGTTCAGGATCCCGGTCCGGAAGTGGCCGGACGTCAGCCACGCGTTCCGCAGGCCGGGGACCCGGTCGATCACCGGGCGACGGTCGGGGTGCCGCGGCCGGAAGCAGCACCACTGGTGCGAGACGCCAAGGCCGGCTGTCTCCGGCAGCGCCGCGCGCAGGCCGCCCATGATCGTGTCGACGACTTCCTCCCGCACCACCGGGCTCTCGTCGCCGTAGTCGAACGTTCCCCCGGTGAGCAGCCTGCCGTCCTCCAGCGGAGTGGCGACCGGCGCTATCGTGCAGGGCAGCCGCACCTTGGCCGGCTCGGTCACCACGAGGTGACCCTTGACCCGGTCGGACGGGATGTCGAGCTCGAGCCCGTCGATGACCGGGGGCTGGCCAGTGGCGAAGACGACAGCGCCCGGGGTGATCTCCCCGGCCGACGTCTGCACCGACCGCACGCGGTCACCGCGCACGGTCACCGCGGTCGCGGCGACCGCGGTGCCGACGGCCGGCAGGCCATCGGCGAGCCCGACAATCGCCCGGAGCGGGTTGATCCTGGCCTGATGCCGGATCAGCGCGCCACCGAGCCGCCACGCCAGGCCCGGCACGAGAGCAGCGATCTTGGCGGCGTCGAGCCATTCCACGTTCTTCGGCTGATGGGCGGCCAGGCCGCCCGCATCGGGTGCCAGGCCGATCCAGTCGAGCTCGATCAGTCCCAGTCCGCCCGGAGTCACCTGATCGAGGTAACGCCATCGCTCCAGGCTGGCTCGCTCCAGGTCGACAAAGGTCTCGGGGTCACTCCACTGATGCGGCTCGGGTATCAGCAGTCCGGTCGCCCCGCCGGTGGCGCCGGCGCCAAGCCGCCCGGCCTCGATGAGCTGAACGGAGCCAAGGCCCGCATCGTGCACGGCAGCCGCCGTGGCCACCCCGAGTATCCCGCCGCCGATCACCAGCACGTCGGGACGCGGGTCGGCGATCACGCCAGCGTTCTGGCCCAGCAGCTCGCGCTGCTTCGGCGTGAGCTGGTCGCGCCAGATCGCTCCCGTGACGGTCATGGCATCATCCTCGGTGCTCTGGCTCCCGCGACGGGAACGAATCGACGGCATAGATGCTTATTGCTAGCGCGGCGCGGGTGCGGGCCTGCGCGGTGGCAAGCACCTGACCGAACGGTAAGACCGACAAGTAGGCTAAGCCAGCACGGCGGTGACCGGGCTGCCAGGACGAGGAGGTGGGTCGTGCTCGCCGACTCCTATGGTCGCATCGCCACCGACCTGAGAGTGTCCCTGACCGATCGGTGCAACCTGCGCTGCAGCTACTGCATGCCACCCGAGGGGCTGGAGTGGCTGCCCGCCCCTGACCAGCTGACCGACGACGAACTGGTCAGGCTTCTCACCATCGCGGTCGAGCGCCTCGGCATCACCGAGATCAGGTTCACCGGCGGGGAGCCGATCCTGCGGCGCGGGCTGGCCGGCATCGTGGCCAGGACGGCCGCGCTGCGGCCGCGCCCGGAGATATCCATAACGACGAACGGGATCGGCCTGGCCAGGCTCGCTGGCCCGCTGCAAGACGCCGGCCTTGACCGGGTGAATGTCTCCCTGGACACGCTGGACGCCCAGACCTTCGTCACCCTCGCCAGGCGGGACCGGCTGCCGGACGTGCTGGCCGGCCTGACCGCCGCGGCGGGGACCGGGCTCGCCCCGGTCAAGGTGAACGCTGTGCTGATGCGGGGCGTCAACGACCATGAGGCCGCTGATCTGCTGCGGTTCTGCCTCGACCACGGCTATCAGATGAGGTTCATCGAGCAGATGCCGCTCGATGCGCAGCACGGCTGGCGCCGGGAGAACATGGTGACCGCCGACGAGATCCTTGCCATCTTGTCCGAGCGGTTCACGCTGACGCCCGACGACGCGAAGGCTCGCGGCTCGGCGCCCGCCGAGATGTTCCTGGTCAACGGCGGCCCGGCCCGGGTCGGCGTGATCGGTTCGGTCACCAGGCCGTTCTGCGGTGCCTGCGACCGGGTGCGGCTGACCGCGGACGGCCAGGTCCGCAACTGCCTGTTCGCCAGGGAAGAGAGCGACCTGCGGACCTCGCTGCGAGCCGGCGCGGACGACGACGAGCTTGCCGAGCGCTGGAGGCGCGCGGTCGCCAGCAAGCTGCCTGGTCACGGCATCAACAACCCTGATTTCCTGCAGCCAGCCAGACCGATGTCCGCCATCGGCGGCTAGTTTTCCGAGAACCTTCACCCGCCGAGCCTTGCCATCTCGAAGATAACGATATATCGTTGAACTATCGAGAGATTCCTACAGGGGGTTATCATCATGAATGAGCACAACAGCGAGCACTGGGGCGATCAGGTACGCCGGCATCGCGGCGAACGGTCCCGGGCACGGCAGCGGTTCGGCGGGTTCCCGGGTCCAGGATCCGACGGCACGGACTTCCCGGCGGGCCGCCGGTTCCGCGAGGGCGACTTCGGCCCTGGCTTCGACGGTCCCGGATTCGCCGGGCCGCGGGGATTCGGGCCTGGCCCGCATGGCGGCCCGGCGTTCCACGGAGAGCATGGCTTCCATGCCGGCCCGCCGCGCGGCGGCCCGCGTGGACGGGGTTACGGCCGGCGGGGCGGCCGGGCCAAGCGCGGTGACGTTCGCGCCGCCGCGCTGGCCCTGCTCACCGAGGAGCCGATGAACGGCTACCAGATCATCCAGCAGATCAGCGATCGCAGCGGCGGCCTGTGGCGGCCGAGCCCCGGCTCGGTCTACCCGGCGCTGGCACAGCTCGAGGACGAGGGCCTGGTATCGGTGCAGGGTGCCGAGAGCGGGCGCCGCGCCTATGCCCTGACCGACGCCGGGCGCACCTACGTGGCCGAGCATGCCGAGGAGCTGAAGTCGCCGTGGTCGGCCATGGCCGGCGATGCGGCCAGCGCCGCGGTCGACATGCGCAAGCTGGTAGGCCAGGTGCACCTGGCGGCGTTCCAGGTGGTGAGCGCGGGTACCGACGCGCAGCTGAGCCAGGCGCGCACGGTCCTGGCGCAGGCACGCCGAGCGCTGTACCGGATCCTGGCCGAGGACGACCAGCCCGACGGCGACGAGCCAGCGGACGAGGCCCGTGGCTAGGCTCGAAATGAGCCGCACCGGGGGAGGTGGCATGACACGGCAGGCAAGCCCGGCCGAGCGCGTCAGCGGCCACGGCGATGATCGGCAGGTCATCGCCGTGGCCGGCCTGACCAAGCGGTACGGCGACGTCGAGGCGGTCCGCGGGATCGACCTCGCCGTAACGGCAGGGGAGACCTTCGGCTTCCTCGGGCCCAATGGCGCCGGGAAGACCACCACCATCAAGATCTTGTGCACCCTGGCCAATGCGACGTCGGGAACGGCCACCGTGGCCGGATACGACACGGCCAGGCAACGGGACGCGGTGCGGCGCAACATCGGCCTGGTCTTCCAGGAGACCACGCTCGACGGCTACCTGACGGCCGAGCAGAACCTGCGATTCCATGCCGAGCTGTATGGCGTCCCCAGGAACGCGGTGCTGCCGCGAATGCGGCAGGTACTGGACATGGTCGGCCTGTGGGACCGTAAGGACAGCCTGGTCAGCACCTACTCAGGTGGGATGCAGCGGAGGCTGGAGATCGCCCGCGGGCTGCTGCACGCCCCGCACGTGCTCTTCCTCGACGAGCCGACGGTCGGGCTCGACCCGCAGACCAGGTCGTCCATCTGGACCTATATCAACGAGCTGAAGCAGCGTGAGGACATCACGATCTTCCTCACCACGCACTACATGGACGAGGCCGAGCACTGCGACCGGATCGCGATCATCGACCACGGGAAGATCGTCGCGATCGACACGCCTGAGGCGCTCAAGGCGAGCGTCGGCAAGGACCGGGTACAGATCCATACGGCGGACGACCCGGCCGCGATCACCGCGCTCAGGGCCAGGTTCGGCATCGAGGCTGCCATGCACGAAGGCGCGGTCACCTTCTCGGTCGGCTCCGGGGAGCAGTTCGTCCCGAGGCTGTTCGCCGAGCTTGGCGTGCCGATCCGCGCGGTGAGCGTGGCCCGGCCGTCGCTGGACGACGTCTTCATGTCGTACACGGGCAAGACCATCAGGGACGCCGAGGCGTCAGGGACCGATCCGATGCGCCAGATGGCGGCGCGCTTGCGGGGAAGGCACTAGGCATGGCCACGCAGACCATCACTCCAGCCGCCGAGTCCGCGATCGTCGAGTCGATCCGGGTAGCCGTGCCCGAGCGCGGCCTGCGGCACGAACTGCGCGCCGTGAGCATCGTCTGGCGGCGCGAGCTGATCAGGTTCCGGACTGACCGGCTCCGCGCTGTGACCTCGCTGGTGCAGCCGATCTTGTTCCTGTTCATACTCGGCACCGGGCTGTCCTCGCTCGCCGGGAGGAACATGCCGGGCAGCGTTAATTTCAAGACCTTCATCTATCCTGGCGTGCTCGCGATGTCGGTGCTGTTCACCTCGGTCTTCTCGGCGGGGTCGATCGTGTGGGACCGCGAGTTCGGCTTCCTGCGGGAGATCCTGGTCGCTCCGGTCGGCCGGGGATCGATCGTCGTCGGCAAGTGCCTGGGCGGCGCCACGATCGCCACCTTCCAGGGCGTCATCTTCCTGGCCCTGGCGGGCTTCGCGCAGGTGCCCTACGATCCGGTGCTCCTGATCACGCTGGTCGGCGAGCTGCTGCTGCTGTCGTTCACGCTGACCGCGTTCGGCGTGATGATGGCGGCGCGGATCACGCAGTTCCAGGCCTACATGGCGCTTACCCAGATGCTGGTCATGCCGCTGTTCTTCCTATCCGGAGCGCTCTACCCGCTGGGCGGCCTGCCTGGCTGGCTGACGGTGCTCACCAGGATCGACCCGCTCACCTACGTCGTCGGGCCGATGCGGCACGCGGTGTTCAGCCACCTGAGTCTCACGCCGCTACAGCAGCAGGCGCTCGCTCCGGGGCTGACCTGGGCGGGCTGGCCAGTGCCTGAGTGGCTGTCGCTGGGGATCGTGGCGGCCATGGGCCTGACGATGATGGGGATCGCTATCGCCCAGTTCCGCAAGACGGAGTAAGGCGCGGATCGATTGGCCGAAAGGCGCGATCCTGGCCAGGAAATAAAAAGGGCGACGCCGGGTGGCTACGGGGGCAAACCACCCGGCGTCGCATCATCGGCGCTCCGACGGGGGCCCGGAACGCCGGCAACGGTGCCCCAGCGGGGGACCAGAGCACCGGTAAGCATGTTACACCGAACCTCCCCCATGTGCGTCAAGACCGGATTAGAAGCGAATCTGGGGATCACGGCTAGCTGGTACCGTCCGCGATCGCCGATTTGCGCCCGAGATTGCTGCCTTGCTGCGCCCTTACAGCGAAACACGCCGGTGCTGCCCGATCCGCCGGAGCCTGACGCACGAGGGTGAGATCAAGGTCACAGGCAGCCGGCGGCGCACGGGGCGGTCAGGGCTTAGGGTCCTCAGGCGATCCGCCGCCCGGCGGCTCGTCGGCCTGCGCATCCGGCGGAACGTACCGCTCGGGCAGCCTCGGCTTGTACGACTGGAAGCCGCCGGCACCGACCTGGCGCCTGCTGTTCGCGACGATGACGGCGAAGTACGGCAGGGCAATGGCTCCAGCCGCCGGGAGAATCGCGATCCAGCCAGCATGATTGACCATCAGCACGACGGTGACCACGAAGCAGACCAGCCGGGCGCCCATCATCAGGAGGTAGCGCCGCTCCCGCTGGCTGATCTCGGCCGAGCGGGACAGTCGCGCCTCGGTGACCAGGTGCGGCGGGTCGCGGCGGGATTTCTGGCGGCTTGGCACACTCCCACGGTAGGTCGCGATCCGGCCTGATGCTAATCCGGCCCCGCGCACGGGTAGTAGTCGCAAGAATCAGGCAGGCATCGCGGCAGTGACCGAAGGAGCGAGCGCATGACCGATCGCACGTACCGGGTGACCGAGATCGTCGGCACCTCACCGGAGAGCATCGACGCAGCGGTCCGCAACGGGCTCAGCAGGGCCGGCCAGACGCTGCGGCACCTGGACTGGTTCGAGGTGACCGAGATCCGCGGCCAGCTAGAGGACGGCCAGATCGCCCACATCCAGGTCAGCATGAAGGTCGGGTTCCGGCTCGAGGACTCCTGACCTGCTCAGCCTCGCGCGGCGTGAGCTCTCCCAGCCTCGCGCGGCGTGAGCTGCCCAGCCTCGCGCGGCATGACCTGACCGCGACCCGGTCGGCCTGACCATCCGGCGCCGGTCTGCCATACTGGCGCACGCGAATGGCGTGCTGTACCGCGGAGGTGGATTATGGCCCGATCTGTCCTGGTGACCGGCGGCAACCGGGGTATCGGGCTGGCCATCGCCCGCCGGTTCGCCGACGCCGGGGACGCGGTCACGGTCACCTCCCGCTCCGGAGAGCCGGTCGACGGGCTGACCGTTGCCCGATGCGACGTCCGGGACACCAGCGCGGTCGACGAGGCATTCACGATCGCCGAGAACGCGCACGGGCCGGTCGAGGTGGTCGTCGCCAATGCCGGCATGACTAGTGACCAGTTGCTCGCGCTGATGAGCGAGGACGCGTTTACCAGCGTCATCGACACGAACCTGACCGGCTCCTACCGGGTGGCCCGCCGCGCGGTGCGGCCGATGATCCGGCTGCGTCGCGGCCGGATCATCTTCATCTCCTCGGTAGTCGGCCTGCTCGGCTCGGCCGGGCAGGCCAATTACGCCGCGTCGAAGGCAGGGCTGGTCGGAATGGCTCGCTCGCTGGCGCGCGAACTCGGCAGCCGCAACATCACAGTCAACGTCGTCGCGCCCGGCTTCGCGGACACCGACATGACCGCAGTGCTCACCGACGAGCAGAAGAAGGCGATCGTCGCCGGCGTCCCGCTCGGCCGTACCGCGTCGGCCGATGAGGTAGCTGGCGTGGTCCAGTTCCTGGCCGGCCCGGACGCGGCGTACATCACCGGTGCGGTCATCCCCGTCGACGGCGGCCTGGGCATGGGTCACTAGGGCACGGTCCGCAATCTCACGAAGAAAGGCCTCCGAATGGGACTTCTTGACGGCAAGCG
>DASWAA010000108.1:0-3897 GCA_036391385.1 Streptosporangiaceae bacterium | reverse complement strand
TGGGCGCAGATCGTCGCGCACGAGCTCGGCATTCCGGCCGAGGACGTCGTGGTCGAGGAAGGTGACACCGACACTGCCCCGTTCGGCATGGGGACCTATGCCTCCCGGAGCACGCCGGTCGCCGGGGCCGCCGTGGCCATGGTGTCACGCAAGATCAGGGCCAAGGCCCGCAGGCTCGCCGCGCACCTGCTCGAGGTCTCCGAGGAAGACGTCGAGTGGGAGCTTGGCAGGTTCTACGTCCGCAGCGCCCCCGACCGCGGCGTGACCATCCAGGAATGCGCGATGGCTGCCTACAGCAACATGCCCGACGGCATGGAGCCAGGGCTGGAGAACACCGCCTTCTACGACCCGCCGAACCTGACCTGGCCGTTCGCCGTGTACATCGTCACGGTCGAAGTGGACCCGGAGACTGGCGTCTGGGACGTGCTGAACATGGTCGCGGTCGACGACTGCGGCGTCAGGATCAACCCGATGATCGTCGAGGGCCAGATCATGGGCGGCCTCACCGAGGCCTACGCCATGTCCAGCATGCAGTTCATCACCTTCGACGCCGAGGGCAACTGCGTCGGCTCGAACTACATGGACTACCTGCTGCCCAGCGCCTGGGAGACGCCCGGGTTCGAGCTGCACAGCGAGGTGGTCACCCCGAGCCCGCACCATCCCATCGGTGCCAAGGGCATCGGCGAGTGCGCGGCGGTCGGCGGACCCGCGGCGTTCGTGAACGCGGTGATGGACGCGATCTCGGACACCGGCGTACGCAACATCGACATGCCGCTGCTGCCGGACCGGGTCTGGGAGGCGATCAAGTACCGCCGCGACGTCTTCGGCGCGCCGCCCGTGCGCGCCGACGACTGACGGGAGACAGGCGATGGAAGGCTGGCAGGTCATCGAGCAGGCCAGCGAGCTGGCCCGGCGAGGTGAGGCGTTCGCGCTCGCGACCGTTGTCTGGCGGCAGGGCCCGTCCTCGGGCAAGCTCGGCTCGCGGGCGATCATCACCTCGTCCGGGGAGCTGCGAGGCTGGATCGGCGGCGCGTGCGCCGAGCCGTCGGTGATCCGCCAGGCCAGGCAGGCGATCGGCGAGGGGACGCCGCGGCTGCTGCTGCTCGGCACCCCTGAGCAGATCGCGCGTACGCCGCAGCTCGGCGGTGTGCCCGAGGCCGGCGGTGAGCCGCGGGAAGGAGTGATGGTCGTGCCGATCTCGTGCCAGAGCGAGGGCGCGCTCGAGGTGTACATCGAGCCGGTGCTGCCAGCCCCGCACCTCGTCGTGGTCGGCCGCTCACCGATGGCGCAGGTGCTTGCCGACCTCGCTCGTACCCTCGGCTGGAACGCCACGCTGCGAGACTGGACCGAGTTCTCCGCGCAGGACGCCGACGAGCGGTCGATGGTGGTCGTGGCCACGCAGGGCCACGGCGACGAGGAGGCCGTCGAGCGGGCGGCGGCGGCCAGGCCCGCCTATCTGGGCCTCGTCGGCTCCCGCAAGCGCGGTGCCGCCGTGCTCGGCTACCTCACCGAGCGCGGTGTCCCCGCCGAGCAGCTCGACCGGGTCAGGGTCCCGGCTGGCCTGGACCTTGGCCGCACCTCGCACGTCGAGGTGGCCGTCGCGATCCTCGCCGAGCTTGTGCAGCTTCGCGCGGCCGGCGTGGTCGGGTTCGGCGGCCAGGCTGGCGCGGCCAGGCAGGGTGCCGATGCGGCTGGTCCGGGCGAGCCGGTGCCGGCCGCAGCCGAGTCCTCTGAAGCTACTGACCCGGTCTGCGGCATGACCGTCACAGTCGGCCCGGAGGGACGTCCGCTGGAATACGAGGGCGTCACCTATTACTTCTGCTGCGCGGGCTGCCGGGCTGAATTCGAGTCCCATCCAGCTTCCTACTCCAGGAAAGAGACCCGATGCTGATCAACACCGACTTCGAGGTCGCTGAGCCGGTAGACAAAGTCTGGCAGTTCTTCGACGACATCCCGCGGGTCGCCGCCTGCCTGCCCGGTGCCGAGCTCACCGACGACCTGGGCGACGGCAAGTACGCCGGGCGGGTGGCGGTCAGGATGGGCCCGGTCAAGCTTCAGTTCGCCGGCAAGGCCGATATCACCGAGCGCGACGACGCGGCCAGGCGCATCGTGGTGAACGCGGCCGGCGCCGAGGAGCGCGGCCGTGGCCAGGCGTCGATGATCGTGTCGGCGACGCTGACGGCGGCTGGCCGCGGCACCAGGGTCGCCGTCACCCAGGATCTGCAGCTATCGGGTGCGGCAGCGCAGTACGGCCGCGGCATGATCTCCGACGTCTCGGCCGTCCTCATGCGCGACTTCTCGGCGAACATGGCCAGGCAGATCGGCGCCGCCGAGCGCGGCGAGACGGTGCAGGCCGCGGCCGCGCCGGCCGGCGGCTTCGCCATCGGGCTGCGCGCCGTGATGATGGCGCTGCGGCGGGTCTTCCGCCGGTTCTTCGTTCCCTACCAGGCCGCGAGCTGAGGAGAACTGACCATGGTCTTGTGGTGGATAGGCAATGCCGTCCTGCTGCTCGTGATCCTGCCGGTCGTGATCGCGCTGCTGAACCGCGTGCTCGCGGCGGTGGAGCGGATCAGGAGAGCCACCGAGCAGATTCTCGCCGGCGGCGTCGCGCTCGTCGGTGAGCTCGACGGCGTCCCCGAGGCGCTGGCCACGACCGACGGCACGGTCAATGCCGTGTCCGTCGGCGCCGTCAGGTATGCCGGTTCCGTCGCCAAGCTTCTCGGCTAAGCAGAAAGGAGCATCCGTCATGCCTGCAGCTGCCTGGGTCACGCTGATCATCTCGGCGCTGATCGTCGGCCTCACCGCGGTGGCATTGTTCCGCGTCATCTTTCACTTGAAGGCGAGCCTGGCGACCCTCCGCCAGGTGACCGGTGGAGTCAGCGCTGTCGCGCAGCTGACCAGCACCGTGCCTGACCGGCTTACCGCGGTCAACGCGAGCTTGAAGCCGGTCAGGGATTTCTGCGAGACGGTCTGAGCCGGCGAAGGAGATTAGGGATGACTACCGGAGTCCTGGCCGCGGCCGGGAATACCACTAGCACGTTCGGCTGGACCCTTGGCTACACGATCGGCGTCGTCATCGTCCTGGTCGTCGTGGCTCTCGTGGTGCCGATCCTGATGCTGGCCAGCGCGATCGGCAAGGAGGCGCGGCTGATCAACGACCAGCTCACCAAGGCGGTGCACAATACCGCTCCGCTGGCGGCGCTGCGCACCACGATCGAGCACGCCACCCTCATCATCGGCGGTCTGCAGCGCGGCCGCGCCCGGCTGGGAGGATAGCGATGCACAACCTGGCTATGACCTCGACGGAGCACACGCTCTGGGTGAGCGTGATCATCGTCGGATTCGTGGTGGTGCTCGCCGTGGCGGCACTGCTCAGCCTGCTGATCTTCCTCGTGAAGATCATCGACCGCAGGGTGGCTGAGATTCGTGACACGCTCAAGGCGGCCGCTGCGAATACCTCCGACACCGTGCTCATTCCTCAGGTCGCTGACGGCGTGGAGGCGGTGCTCGCCGAGGGCCTCCAGCATCACCTCTTCCTCGGCCGCGTGCTCGGGAAGGTGAAGTCATGACAACGCTGGTCATCTTGACCCTCGTCGACATCGTCCTGCTGGTGGCAGGCCTGGCGATCTACCTCTTCTGGGCCGGCTCGCTGCTGGACCGGATCGCCGGAAACCTGGAGGAGAGCTCGGACCTCGTGGCGACGATCGTGGGCCACGCCAAGCTGATCGGGCCGGGCGTGGAGCACATCAACCGCACCGGCGGCGTGGTGGCCGGGGCGCTGCCCCTCCTGTACGGGATGGCCGAGGAGATCGTCACCGACGTCACTCCGGCTCCCGAGCGGTCCGAGGTTCCCGAGCCCGCTCGCCCGGCGTCCGGCCGCCGCCGCTCGCGCCTGCT
>DASWAA010000107.1:0-6938 GCA_036391385.1 Streptosporangiaceae bacterium | reverse complement strand
GACCTGCTGCCCCCAGGCCAGCGGCACCGAGTCGGATTCGATCCCGTCGCCGAACGCCACCAGCCGGTCAGACTCGACTCGCAGCCGCACCGACTCCCCGGCGGTCAGCGACCCCTGCGTGCAGCCAGTGCCGGTCACCGGGGACGGCCAGGCCTCACGGACGAACCATGTCAGCCGCCGGTCGGCAGGCCCTGGCAGCTCTATGCCACTGCGCCGCGAAGCGGGCTGGCCGCGATCAGGCCGAGCACCTGCTGCTGCGCGGTCTCGGCCAGCAGCCCGGCGACCTGCTCGATCGGCGTGCCCCGCCACTGCCCGGTCGCGTGGTCGATCGAGAAGTCCAGCCGGGCCGACGCGGTCGCCGGGTCGGTGATCCGGAACGTCACGCTCGCCTGCACGGTCAGGTCCTGGAAGTCGGCCGTCCTGGCGTGGAACAGCAGCGGCAGCTCCCTGTCGTCCACCGGGATCTCCGAGAGCACGGCGGACAGCGGCCTGAAGAAGAACGCCAGGCCGGTGCCGTCGTGCACGAGCTTGCCCCGGCGCAGGTGCCGCACGTGCAGCGTCGGCGTTCCGCGCAGGTGCCGCAGCAGCGGATAGGTCGTGACGTCAGCCATCGGATCCAGCCTCCTGTTAATCGTCTAGCTGACGATAATCCTTCAGTCTGTTTTTCGTCAGCTAGACGATTAACGGAGCGCAGCCCGGAGCTGCCGGTCGGCAGGCCGCCCTAAGCCCGCCGTGCGGTTACTCCGGCTCGGCCAGCGCCGCGCAGAGCCGGCTCACCGCCGTGGTGAACGCGTGCTCGGCCGGCCGCGCATACCCCACGACCAGGGCCGGCCCGCGCTCGTAACCAGCGGCGGTATAACCGCCGAGCCCTTCGATGGCCACCGCGTGGCTGGCCGCCCGGGCGATCACGCCGGCTTCGGTCTCCCGCGGGGGCAGTTCGGCGAGCGCGTGCAGCCCGGCGGCGATGCCGGTCAGCCGGACTTCCGGCGCCTCCCGGCGCAGCGCGGAGATCAGCCGGTCCCGGCGGCGCCGGTAGAGCAGCCGGGACTGGCGGATCTGGCGGTCGTATCCGCCGGACCTGATCAGCGCCGCGAGTGTGAGCTGGTCGAGTACGCCGTTCGCCGCGCCAGAGCCTTCCCGGGCGTCGATGACCTCGTCGGTCATCGAGCCGGGCACCACCAGCCAGCCGAGCCGCAGGCCAGGCGCTAGGCTCTTGCTCGCGGTGCCCGCGTAGACGACGTGCTCGGGAGCGAGGGCCTGCATGGCGCCCACCGGCTGCCGATCGAAGCGGAACTCCCCGTCGTAGTCGTCCTCGATCACCAGGCCTCCTGACTCCGCGGCCCAGCGCACGAACGCCGTCCTGCGGCCAGGCGCCAGGGTCACGCCCAGCGGATACTGGTGGGCCGGCGTCAGCAGCACCGCACCAGCAGCTCCGGTCGCTCCGGTCGCTCCGGCCGCCCCCGGGCCGAGCGCCTCGGGAATCGCGCCGTCGTCGTCGACGGGGACTGGCACGGCCGTCAGGCCCTGCGCCTGAATGATCCGCCGGTGCAGCAGGTGCCCGTAGGCCTCGGTCGCCACTGCCACCGCGCCACGGCGGTGGAGTACCTGGCAGATCAGGGCGAGCCCGTGCGTGAAGCCCGCGCAGACGATCACGTTCTCCGGCGCGACGATGACGCCGCGCGCCCTGGCCAGGTACCCGGCCAGGGCCACCCTGAGCTCGGGGACACCGCGCGGATCGGGGTAGCCGAGCACGTCGTCGCCGGCCGCGCCGAGTGCGCCGCGAGCGGCAGCCAGCCACTGGCGGCGCGGGAACGCCGACACCGCGGGAACCCCCGGCCGCAGGTCATACCGCGGACCTCGCTGGTCCGCCACAGGCTGGTCTGCCAACCGGGCGGCGGGCAGCGGACGGGCGGTCACCCAGGTTCCCGATCCGGTCCTGGCCTCCAGCCAGCCCTCGGCGACCAGCTGGCCGTAGGCCGCCGCGACCGTGTTGCGGGCGATCCCGAGGTCGGCCGCCAGGTCCCTGGAGGACGGGAGCCTGATGCCCGAGGGCAGCCGCCCGGTGCGCACGGCGTCGCGCAGCGCCGCCTCAAGCCCGGCCCTGACCCGCGCCCCGGTCAGGTCAAGGTACAGGTCGATCCCATAATTGGCCCATGTTTTCTGCACAGATATGGATCTTACTCATGGGCCATGTTGCTCCTAGTGTTGAGGACATGACAGCGACGACAGGCCGTCAGAGCGGCCACACCACAGCGATCAGCATCAGGCTCGACTTCGACGCGCACGCCGCCGGCTTCGCCAAGGCGATGACCCACCTTGACCACGCCGCCACCAGGGAACTCGACAAGGTCGAGTTCGATCCCCGGCTGCGCGAACTGGTCAGGATCCGCGCCTCACAGCTCAACGGCTGTGCCTACTGCGTCGACATGCACACCAAGGACGCCCGCGCGGCCGGCGAGACGGACCAGCGGATCTACTCTCTTGCGGTCTGGCGGGAGACACCGTTCTTCACCACCAGGGAGCGGGCGGCACTGGCGTTCACCGAGGAGGTGACGCTGGTCGCGACCGGTCACGTCCCCGACGAGGCCTATCGGGCGGTCGCCGCCGAGTTCAGCCCGGACGAGATCGGCGCGCTGCTCAGCCTGATCGTCACGATCAACGCGTGGAACGCCATCGGCGTGGCCACCCGAGCCTGGGAGCCCGGCTCGTACCAGCCGTGAGCCAGTCCGAGCGCGCGGTGCGCCCGCCTGGTCGGCAGCTTTCTCGTCAGCAAGACGATTAACGTCTGCTACCGTGAGGCTGTGCCCAGGTCAGCGCCGCCGGCGTATCCGCCGGCCGCCGTCACGGTCGACCTCGTTGTCCTGACCATTCGCGACGACCAGCTTGTGGTCCTGCTGGTGCGCCGCGGGATACCGCCCTACGAGGGAAGGCTGGCACTGCCCGGCGGCTTCGTCCTGCCGGACGAGACCCTGGCGGAGGCCGCCGCGAGGGAACTGACCGAAGAGACCGGCCTGGCCGCCGACGACCAGGCCGGTCTCGCGGTCCTGGCCGAACCAGCCGGACCTGCCGGGCCTGCCGGGCACTCGCCCGGGCGCGGCACGGCCGGGCGGGTGCATCTGGAGCAGCTCGCCAGCTACGGTGATCCGGAGCGTGACCCGCGGCTCCGCGTGGTCACGGTGGCCTACCTGGCGCTGGCACCGGGCCTGCCGGCACCACGGGCCGGCAGCGACGCCGCCGACGCCCTGTGGCTACCGGCCGCCAGGCTGCTGGCGGGGCGGCCGGAGGAACTCGCGTTCGACCACTACCAGATCCTCGCCGACGGGGTAGAGCGGGCCAGGTCCAAGCTGGAGTACTCACCGCTGGCGACGGCCTTCTGCCCGCCCGAGTTCACGGTCGGCCAGCTGCGCCGGGTGTACGAGATCGTCTGGGGCACGACGCTGGATCCGCGCAACTTCCACCGCAAGGTGACGGGCACGCCCGGCTTCCTGGTCCCGGCCGGCGGCAGCACGGAGGGCGATCGGGGCCGTCCCGCCCGGCTGTACCGCACAGGCGGCGCCGTCCTCCTGCACCCGCCGATGCTCCGCTCCGCCAGCCAGACCGCCCCGCCCGTCAGACCGCTCCGCCAGCCAGACCGCTCCGCCAGCCAGCGGCGGCCTGCCGGGATGCAGGGCTAGGGGTACCGAGCTAAGGTTGCGGCGTGGCTCACTGACGTAAGGGACCTTCATGGTGCTCGATCTCGGTGGCAGCTCCCCCGGGCCGACCGGCCCTGAGGACGACAGCGGCCAGGCGCGATCTGACGGCGCGCCGCTGGGGGGCCGGCGCCGCACAGCGGCCAGGCGGCCGGCGACCACCCTGCTCTATGAGCAGGTAGTGCAGCTGGTCGACCAGATCATCGCCGATCGCCAGCTCGCCCCTGGGGACCTGCTGCCCAGCTACACCGACCTGGCCGACCAGGCCGGGGTCAGCCTGATCACCGTCCGGCGGGCGCTCGACGAGCTGGAGCGGGCCGGGCGGGTCCGCCGTCACCAGGGCCTCGGCACGTTCGTCGCGAGGCCCCGCATCGTCACGGAGCCTGGCCGGGCGGGCAGCCTGCTCGGCACCCTGGCCAAGGACGGCGAGCCAGCCGCGGAGCTGGGAACCAGGGTGCTGGAGCTGAAGAAGGGCCAGCCGTCCGCCGACCTGGGCAAGGCGCTGCGGATCGAGACGACGAGCCCGGTCTGGCGGCTGCGCAGGCTGCGCCTGCTCGACGGCCAGCCCGCGGTGCTCGAGACCTCGGTCATCCCGGTCGCGCTGGCACCTGAGCTCGACGCGCTGGTCGGCCGCCTCGGCGGCTCCCTCTATGACCTGCTGGCCAGTGAGTACGGACTGACCGATTCCTACGAGGAGCAGTACCTGGAGGTGATCGGGCCGGCGCAGGAGGAGGCCAGGCTGCTCAAGCTGCCCGCACGGTCCCAGGTCGTGCGGATCAGGGGGCTGAGCATGGACGACACCGGACTTCCCTTCGACTGCTTCGAGCAGCTGTACCCGGCGCATCAGTTCGCCTTCGCGATCTCCGGCAGCGCGACCCGGCAGCTGCTGCCATCGCCCGGTCACCGCGACTGGGGAGTCAGCAGCTAGCTGGGCAGCGGTCACGGGCCTGGCGAGGGGCCTGTCACGCTCGCCGGGAGCGCCGATCCGTCCGGTCCCGTGCGCGCGATCGTGCTGAGGAATTCCGCCGAGGAAGCGGCCGGTGGGAAAGCTCCGATTACCTAACGTCAAACATGTTAACTTAGAGTAATCGAGCCGTCAGGAAAGGCCCTCCGATGCGCAGGCACTATGCACAAGCGTTGCAGGCGGTGTGGCTGACCGGGGTGGTAATGGTAACCCTCGGCACCGGGCCGGCCAGCCCGCCCGGCTACGCCCGCGGCGCCGCCGTGACTGACGGGATCACGAAGGCCTCCGGAGTCGCCGGCACCAGCGCCGCCCGCGCCAGCGGCGCCGGTGCCAGATTGCCGGGCGTCATCCCCGCCTGCCGCTTCACCTGCAGGCATTTCTTCAGTCGCAAGCCTGGCTCCAGCCAGGTGATGACCGTGCTCGCCCCTGGCGGCGCCGGCCAGGATCTGTACCTGGGACCCGCGCAGAATGCCGGGGCGAACGGAGACTTCATCGCCAGCCAGGCAGGGCGGGTATTCCAGTTCTGCGGCGTCACCGCCGACAACTTCTTCCTGTCGTCGTCCTACGTCTGCAAGCATTACCCGGATTCCAGCGTCTACGAGCTGGTCTGGTCACCGGCGGGAAACGAGACAGGGCTGTGCGCCGGCGTCGCGCAGGCAGGCGTGAGCGGCGAGAGCGTCACGCTGCAGGCCTGCGGCCTGAGCGCGGCCACGACCTGGATCTTCGACTCGCTGCACAAGGTTCCTGGCACGCACGCCTGCACCGCGCTCACGCTGCACCCGGTAACGCCGGGCGGCAAGGGCCACTTCTGCCCGCTGGTCAGCGGCGGCGACACCGAGTCGACCGATCCGCTCGTGCTCACGGCCGCCGCCGGCCCGCCGGGGACGTCGAGCCAGCTGGAGGTCAGCCACGAGCTGCTGACCGCCGGCGTAGCAAGCGACGCCCAGCAGTTCGCCGCCTACTCCGGGCCACCCCGTACCTGACAGCACCCGCATTCCTGTCAGCCGCTCAGCCCGCGATCCCGCTGCGCGCGCTGAGGGACTTGTACGCGGCAGGCGGCACATCGTGACTGAGCGGCTGTCTCGGCAGCCGCCCGCCGTACTCGATGCGATAGGTGCGCCGCAGCGCCTGCGCGTACTGACGGCCGGTCAGGCCGCGACATGCCCGTACAGCGCGCGGACCGTCCAGTTCCATCAGGTCCGCCGAGTAGCCGTGCGCGGCCATGACGCGCTCGGCCGCGACGGCACAGCCACGCAGGCTCGGGCCGCCGCCTGAGCTCGCGACGATCGCGGCGGCGAAGAACGCTGCCAGCACCGCTCCGATGACCACGAAGGCACGCAGCGGAAATCTCGGGTACGACAGTTCCGACATCGGGGCAGTTCCGTGAGGGCAGCGGCGGATGGCAGGCCGTAACAGTACTTACCGAGCTAACCTCTCATAGCGGCTGCCGAATCCGCCAGCGGTCAGGCGTCGCAGAGTGCCAGGAGCTTGCTGACCGTGGCCCAGTTGCGCGCCGTGCCTGCCGGCAGCGGGTTGCTCCGCCGGCTCGTCAGCAGCACCCTGACCAGCTCGCTGGTGCCGAAGCCATCGGGCGTGTGCAGGTACAGCGTCCGGCCGACAATCCTCGCCTCGTCCCTGCTGCCCTGGCTCGCTGACGTCGCCACCGCCCCCGCGACGAACTCGTGCGCGGTCTCGGACGGGTCGGCGGGCAGGAACACGCCGTGCACGTACTTGGGTACCGGCTCGTCCGGGTAGGGGTTGGCCCGCACCACGTCCGCGAGCTCGCCCCTGGACAGCACGATCACCGGCGATCGCACGCCGAACGTCGCGGTGATCGCCGCCTCAAGCTCGCTCGCCAGCGCCGACGTGTCGCCGTGCGATGGGGTGTAGATGACGTTGCCGCTCTGGATGTATGTCGATACCTCGGAGTGACCGAGCGATGCGACCACCGTTCGCAGCTCGGCCATCGGAACCTTGCCGCCACCGCCGACGTTGACACCGCGCAGCAGCGCGACATGGGTAGGCATGCGTCCATCATGCCTACCCATGTGACAACTCGCCAGCCGCGCCGTCAGGCTGTCGCGCCCGCGGCGACAGGGACTCTCGCGGCCTGCGCCACTGGCATCATGGGGACGATCAGCACCGGCCGGGTCGCCGAGTGCAGCAGCCGCAGCGAGACGCTGCCGAACGGCAGCCTGGGCACGTCGTGCGCGCTGGTCGAGCCGAGCACGATCATCCGGGCGTCGAGCTCGTCGGCAACCCCGAGAATGGTCCGTGCGATGTGA
>DASWAA010000106.1:0-2519 GCA_036391385.1 Streptosporangiaceae bacterium | reverse complement strand
GCCGCGGCGGCGGCCGTCTGGGTGAGGACGACCAGCGACCGGCCGAAGAGCCTGCGGAGCCGCGTCGGCGAGTCGGCGGACCTGCCGCGGGCCAGGCACGGGCCGTCGGGGCAGATCACGCCGGGCACCGGCGGCCGGGTCGCTCCCGCCTGGACCTGGAGGCCGGTTAGCGCCGGTCCGGGAGTGGTCAGCGGGCTGGCGGTGTACCAGTACGGCTCGGCGAGCTTGCCGGAGTCGATCCCCGTCCTGGCCGTCGGGTCGGTCAGCGCGCGGTCGAGCAGCTCGGTCCGGCGGCGGCGAAGCTCGGGCGTCTGCGGTACGAGGAACTCCATCGTGGCGCTGGTGACCCGCAGGTTCTCCTGCGCCGCGGCAAAACGCTCGACGTGGTAGCTGTCCAGCAGGCTCGGCGGGGCCCAGCCATGCCGGACGAAGGCCAGCTTCCAGGCAAGGTTCTCCGCGTCTTGCATGCCGGAGTTGAGCCCCCGCGCGCCGAACGGCGCATACACGTGCGCGGCGTCCCCGGCGAGGAAGGCTCGTCCGGCGCCGAGCGAGTCAGCGACCCGCTCGTGGAAGCGGTAGGAGGTGGCCCAGACGATCTCGTACGGCAGGCCGCCGGTGACCTGCCTGATCCGGGCGTCCAGATCGCCGCTGCCGCGCTCGGCATCGAGGTCGAAGCCGGCCGGGACCTGCCAGTCGATCCGCCAGACACCGCCCGGGCAGTGATGGACGAGCACCTGCCTGCCCGGGTTCCAGGCCGGGTCGAAGAAGAACCTCCGCTCGCTGGGAAACGGCAAGTCCGCGCGGATGTCGCAGATCAGGAACTGGTCAGCGAACGAGCGCCCGGGAAAGCCGACGTCAAGCAGCTCCCGGACTGTACTGCGGGACCCGTCCGCCCCGACCAGGTGGCTGCCGCGAAAGGTGACCTGGCCCGATCCAGGATTCGCCGTCATCTCGACGCCGTCGTCGCGGCAGCGCAGGCCGGTGACCGGATGGCCGAACCGCAGGTCGATCAGGGGCTCGGCGTGCGCCCGGGCGAGCAGGTAGCCCTCGACGCTGGCCTGGGAGATGTTGATCCACGGCGGCAGCGTGCTCGCGCCCGGGTCGGGAAAGGTGACGGCGAAGAGCTCGTGCTCGCGGTAGAACGTCCGCCCGGTCGTCCAGGTGACACCCTCGGCGACCATGTCGTCGGCGCATCCGATCCGGTCGAAGACGTCGAGAACGTCGCGCTGGAAGCAGATGGCGCGGGAGCCAGCCGGCGCGCGCCGCGGCTCGGCCTCGAGCACGACCGATGGCACCTGCCACCCAGCAAGCAGCAGCGCCGTGGCCAGCCCGACCGGGCCGGCCCCCGCGATCAGGACCGGTTCCACCGGCTAGTCCTGCAGCTGATCCCAGACCTGCCGGTCGCGCTCCGCGGTCCAGATCACCGGCCGCTCGATGCCGGACAGCTCGTCCCAGAGCCTGGACACATTGAACGGCATGCAGTGCTCGAAGATCGGCCAGCGCCCGTAGCGCGGTTCGAGCGCGGCATGCGCGGCCCCGAAGGCATCCTTGAGCGTCCCGCCCGCCGAGTGCACGCTGCCCACCCGGTCGAGCATCGTTGCCAGGAAGTCCCGGGTCTGGCCGATCGCGGCGTCCACCGCGCCCCGTCCTGTGACGACCGCGCCGCGGCCGCCTACGAGGGCCTGCGCACCGAGTACCGCTATGCGGTCCAGCGTTCCGCTCGCCCACTCGCGATGGAACGCGTCCCCGGTGTACAGGGCCGCCTGGGCCTCGACGAGGTCGCCGGCGAAGAGCACCTTCTGGCGTGGCAGCCAGGCGACGATGTCACCCTCGGTGTGGCCCCGCCCGCAGTAAGCCAGGACCAGTTCGCCGCGATCCCCGCCGAGCTGGATCGTGCAGCGGTCCGAGAACGTGACAGTCGGCCAGGTCAGGCCTGGAATCGAGTCCGGGTCCTTGAACAGCCGAGGCATCCTGCCCAGCTCGGACGCCCAGTCCTGGCTGCCACGCTCGGCGATCAGCGAGCGCGTGTTGTCGTGCGCGATGATCACCTGCGCGCCGAAGGCACTGGCGCCCAGGACCCGTACGGCGTGGTAGTGCGAGAGCACCAGGTACCTGACCGGCTTGGTGGTGTGCTCGCGCAGCCGGTCCAGCCAGGCCCGGGCGGCGACCGGGGTGGCCATCGCCTCGAAGCAGACCAGAAAGTCCTCGCCCTCGATCGCGCCCACATTCGGGTCGCCCTCGGCGGTCAGCGCGTAGACGCCGTCGCCGAGTACCTCCAGTGTCTGCTCCTTGTCCGCGAGGTCGGCCGAGGAGGCGAAGGTCTTCATCGATCCCGCTCTAACGAGGTCTCGCCGAGCACGCGGAGCCTGATCACCTGCGGCATCTGCTCAAGCTGGTCCACCACCGAGCCGGGCAGCTCGCCAGCCTCGACCTCCATGATGGTGTAGGCGTACTCGCCCCGGCAGTCGTTGATCATCTCGACGACGTTGATGCCGGCTCCGCTGATGACGCGGGAGAAT
>DASWAA010000105.1:0-7570 GCA_036391385.1 Streptosporangiaceae bacterium | reverse complement strand
CTTCTCCCGGCTGCCGTTCGACGAGAAGGCGTGGCTGGCCACGGCGGGCAATAGCGGCGCGGCGTCCGGCGAGGCCGGCTACAGCACGATCGAGCGGATCTGGGCCCGCCCGACCGCGGAGATCAACGGCATGTGGGGCGGGCACACCGGCCCCGGCGGGAAGACGATCGTCCCGCGCGAGGCACATGCCAAGCTGTCCTTCCGGCTGGTCGCCAACCAGGAACCGGCCGAGATCGCCGGCATGCTCCGCGACTTCGTCGCGCGGCGCAAGCCGGCGGGCGTCGAGGTCGTCGTCACGGTAGACGGGCCCGGGGTGCGCCCCTCGTTCTCGCCGATCGACTCACCGGCGGTCGCGGCGGGCCGGCGGGCGATGGAGCGAGCCTTCGGCCAGGAGATCTTGTTCACCAGGGAAGGCGGCAGCGGTCCGGAAGCCGATCTTGCCGAGATCCTGGACGCGCCGCTGGTCTTCGTCGCGGTCGGCCTCGACGATGACCGGATCCACGCTCCGAACGAGCGGGTCGACATGGCCCTGCTGCTCAAGGGCGCGCAGGCCGCCGCTTATCTCTGGGAGGAGCTGGCGGCATCGGGCACGCTGACTTGATACCGCAGGCGGCTCACCGTCGGCCAGGCCGTCTCGGCGCGGTGACCGCCTGGCCGGGAGACCGTATTCTGAGGCGGTGACAGGCTCCCTGATATCGGCCTCCGGCCAGATCGCGCTGACCAGGAGCGAGATCGGGCGGTCCACTGCCCGGCGAACCGACACCGAATGGCTGGCGACGGCCTGGGCCGATCCCAGCACCCGGGTGCTCGTCGTCGACGAGGGGCGGGCGCTTGCCAGGTTCGGTGACGGAGCCGCCGAGCTCCTCTTCACCGAGCCTGCCCAGGCGCCCGACGGGCACCGCTTCCTGCTCGGCGTCGGCCCCGACGATGTCGCCTACTTCGGCGTCGGGGCTCCGCTGCCGGCCGCTCCGGGCGACGACGAGACCGTCCGACGGGCCGGGCTCCGTGAGGCGGGCCTGCTGCTGACCGACCGGGACGCCGGCCTGCTTGTGCACGCGGTCGCCCTGGCGAACTGGCATGCCGTGGCCGGGTACTGCCCGCGCTGCGGGTCGCCCACTGAGCTCGCCACCGCCGGCAATTCCCGCCGCTGCACCATCGACGGCAGCGAGCACTTCCCGCGCTGTGATCCGGCCGTGATCATGCTGGTCACCGATCCGCAGGACCGCTGCCTGCTGGCGCGGAACGTGCAGTGGCCCAAGGGCCGGGTCTCCATCCTGGCCGGGTTCGTCGAAGCGGGGGAGTCGGCGGAACAGGCGGTCGTGCGCGAAGTGCACGAGGAGACTGGCGTGGTCGTCGGCACGGTCGGCTACGCGGGCAGTCAGCCGTGGCCGATGCCGCACAGCCTGATGCTCGGGTTCCGTGCTGAGGCGACCGGCACGCAGATCAGCGTGGACGACGAGGAGATCGCCGAGGCGTGCTGGTACAGCCGGGACGATCTGCGCGAGGCCATTCTGAGCGGCGAGCTGCTGATGCCGCCCTCGCTGTCGATCTCCCGCTGGCTGATCGAAAGCTGGTACGGCAGCAGCCTGCCCACCCTGCGCGGGCGGGCCTGACTCGCTACTTGAGCAGCAGCCGGGCGGCCAGCTCGAGGTGGTTCGACACGTCGTTGGCGGATGCTCGCCTGGTCACCCAGGCGACCAGGTTCGACAGCCACACGTCGCCGATCACCCGCGCGATCGCGCGCTCGTTGCCAGACGGCTCGCCGTCGTGCATGGCGTCGGTGAGGATCTGCTCCATCAGCGACGCGACCGCGTTGACCTCGCTGGCGGCATTAGGGTCGGCGAACATGAACGCCCGGGTCATGGCTTCGGTCAGCAGCGGCTCGCGCTGCATGTTCTTGGTGACCTTGTTAAGGACGTAGACCATCCGCTCGTAGGGAGTCTCGCCGGGGATGGGTCGCCGGGTGAGGTTGTCCCTGGTCTGCTCGAACTCTCTGGCCAGCTCCGATACCAGCAGATGGATCTTGGAGGGGAAGTAACGGTACAAGGTGCCGAGCGCCACGTCCGCGCGCTCGGCGACCTCACGCATCTGCACCGCGTCGTAGCCGCCCTTGGACGCCAGCGCCAGCGTCGCGTCGAGTATCCGCTTGCGACGCTCGCGCTGAGCCGCCGAGCCAAGCTCGCTCTCGGCTGGCCCGCTCGTCGTCGCGGTCGGGCCGGGGGCCTTCGCAGGTGACATCGGAGCCTCTCGTCGTGTCGGCATCGCAGACCGTACCGTCATTGTCGTAGGCCGGCCAGCGGTGATCGTCGCCGCACGCGCCGCCGGCAGCCTAACAACACGTATCCCCCTGGCTGGTCACCATCCCCAGCGCGCCCGTCCGGGCAGCGGGCCGAGGTCAAGGTCGCGCTAGCCGTTATTAGTGTAACGTGTTCTAATTTTGTCTGCGCCGGACCAGCCAGGAGGAACAGTGCCCATCGCTGTCACAGCCGAGCAGCTCGCGATCGCCGAGTCGGCGGGCCAGTGGGCCAAGCGCGCGGACACCATCGCGGCGGTGCGCGCGCGCGAGCCAGGCGCGGCCGAGGCTGCCGCCAGGCGCACGGCCGCCGGCGCCGGTCCCGGGGCTGAGCGGCGCGGCGCGGGTGACGTCGCGGCTGCGCGCTGGGCCAGCCTTGCCGAGCTCGGTATCTTCGCGATCGGGCTCCCCGAGGAACTCGGTGGTGCTGGCGGCACCGCGGCAGACGTCGCCGTGGTCGCCGAGCAGCTGGCAGCGGCACTGGTCCCCGGACCGGTCATGCCGACGATGCTGGCCGGCCTGGTCCTCGCCAGGGCGGCAGGCGCTGGCGGAGCGCAGGCCCGCGAAGCCGCCGGGAGCGCGAGCCAGTCCGCTGGACTGGCGCTGGCCGCCGGGATAGCCGCCGGGACGGCCAGGGCGGGCGTGGCGGTAGCCGCCTGCGGCCTGACCGGCGTAGCGACTGCGGGGGGCGGGCTGCGGGTCAGCGGCACGGCTAGCCTCGTGCTCGGGGCCGGCGAGGCGGAGCACCTGCTGCTCAGCGCGGCTGTCGATTCCGGGCAGGCATGGTTCCTGACCCGGGCTGACCGGCCGCGGGTACGGGTGACTGACCGGGCGCCGACGGACTTCTCCCGGTCGCTCGCCGACGTCACGCTGGACGGCCTCGAGGTGGAAGCCGGCGACCTGCTCCCCGGAGTCAGCACCGAACTGGTCAGGGACCTCGCTGTCGTGCTCGCCGTCGCCGAGGCCTCGGGAGTGGCGACCTGGTGCAGCCAGACGGCCACCGACTACGCGCGCACGCGGCAGCAGTTCGGCCGGCCGATCGGTTCCTTCCAGGCGGTCAAGCACCTGTGCGCGCAGATGCTGTGTCGTGCCGAGCTCATCACGGCCGCGGCCTGGGATGCCGCGAGCGCGGTCGACCAGGCTCCGGAGCAGCTGACGCTGGCCGCGTCAGCTGCCGCTGCGCTGGCCCTGGACGCAGCGGTTGACAATGCCAAGGACGCCATCCAGGTGCTCGGCGGGATCGGCTTCACCTGGGAGCACGACGCGCACCTGTACCTGCGCCGCGCTCTGTCGCTGCGGAGCCTGCTTGGTGGCAGTGCGACCTGGCGGGCCCGGGCCGCCAGGCTGGCGGTCAGCGGCGTGCGCCGCCACTCGTTCGGCGGCGAGGCGCCTGCCTCGGGGGACGAGGGTGCCGCCACTAACGAGATCCGCACGGCGGCCCGGATCGTGGCCAGCGCCGTCTCCGCGCTGCCGCCGCAGGACCGGCGGGCCGGGCTGGTCGAGGTCGGCTACGCCGCGCCGTCCTGGCCACCGCCTTACGGCATCTCAGCCGGGCCGGCCGCGCAGCTCATCATCGACGAGGAACTCGCCCGGGCCGGAGTCGAACGTCCGGACATCGTGATCGGCAACTGGGCGATTCCGGCGATCCTGAGCCATGGCACGGAAGCTCAGCTGGCCAGGTTCGCCGGCCCGACCTTGCGCGGCGAGATCATCTGGTGTCAGCTGTTCAGCGAGCCGGAGGCCGGCTCGGACCTCGCCTCGCTGCGGACCAGGGCAGTGCGGGACGGAGCGGGCTGGCGGCTGACCGGGCAGAAGGTCTGGACCTCCATGGCCAGCGAGGCCGACTGGGCCATCTGCCTGGCCCGCACGGACCCGGCAGCGCCCAAGCACAAGGGCATCACGTTCTTCCTCGTCTCGATGCGAGATCCGGGGATCGAGGTCCGGCCGCTCCGCGAGATCACCGGGCTGGCGATGTTCAACGAGGTCTTCCTCGACGACGTGTTCGTGCCGGACGAGTGCGTGGTCGGTGAGGTGAACGACGGCTGGCGGGTCGCGCGGACGACGCTGGCGTCCGAGCGGGTCGCGATGGTGCGCGGCGCCGGCCTCGGCAGGGACGTCGAGGCACTGCTCGAGGCCGCCGGGTCCGGGTACGCCGTCCTCGACCCTGTGCTGACCGACCAGATCGGTGCCCGGCTGGCCGAGGGGATCGCGCTGTCGGTGATGGACGACCGGCTCGCCAGTGCCGTGGTCAGTGGCGGTGACACCGGGCGGACCGCGGCTGTGCGCAAGCTGATCGGAGTCGCGCACCGGCAGTCCGTCGCCGAGACCGCGCTGTCGCTGTTCGAGGCGCAGGGCGCCGCCTCGGATGGCCCGGCCGCCAGCGCCCTGCACGACTTCCTGGTCACCAGGTGCCTGAGCATCGCGGGCGGTACCAGCCAGATCCTGCTGTCGCTCGTCGCCGAGCGAGTGCTCGGCCTGCCCAGGGACGAGGTGCGCTGAATGGACTTCGAGCTCGACGAGTCACAGCTGGTGATCGCGGAGTCGGTCGCGGCGGTGCTGGCCGATGCCGGTCAGGCGGACGGGGCCGGCGCGGCTCGCGGGTCCGACCCGGAGTGGGCGCCCGCCTGGCGGGGTCTGGCCAGGGCCGGGCTGCTCAGTCTCGTGCTGCCGGGGTGGATGGACGGTGACGATCTCGGCGTGCTCGATGCCGCTGTCCTGCTCACCGAGACCGGGCGGCGGGCCGCGAGCCTTCCGGCGCTTGCCACGATCATGCTGGGGGCGCTTCCGGTCGTCCGGTGGGGCAGCAGGGAACTGCAGGAGCGAGTACTGGCCGGCGTCGGCAGCGGCGAGGTCATCCTGGCCGCCGGCGTGCGCGAGCAGTCGGCTGGCTGGCCGGCCGAGCCGTCGACGGTCGCGACACTCGACGGCGACACGGGCACGGTCACCGGAACGAAGGTCGGCGTTCTCTTCGCCGGCGCGGCCCGCTGGCTGCTGATCCCGGCCAGCCTGGCAGGCGGCGGCCGCGCCGTGGTGGTAATAGCCGCGTCCGGCGACGGGGTCAGCATGGTGGCGACGCCGGTATCCGGCGGCATGCCCGAGTACACCGTCCGGCTGGACGCAGCGCCGGTCGTCGGCGTACTCGGGGCGGGCTCCCCGGACGGCCGACTGGCCAGCATCGGCGACCAGCGGGCGGCCGCCGTCGACGACCTGAATCAGCTGGCCGCCGCCGGAGCGGCGGCGCTCGGCGACGGGGCACTGGCCGGCGCGCTCGCGCTGACCGCCGGCTACGTGGCCAGCCGGGAGCAGTTCGGCCGGCCGCTGGCGACCTTCCAGGCGGTGGCGGGCGAGGCCGCAGACATCTATATCGCCAGCAGGACGCTGCACCTCGCCGCGCTCTCGGCCTGCTGGCGGCTCTCGGCTGGGCTCGACTCGTCGCAGGACACCGCCGTCGCGGCATACTGGCTGGCCCAGGAGGCACCCGCGGCGATGCGCACCTGCCATCAGCTGCACGGCGGGATCGGGCTCGACATCAGCTATCCGCTGCATCGCTATTCGAGCATGGTCGCCGACCTTGCCAGGTTCGTGGGCGGCGCCGAGTACCGGCTCGGGCTGCTTGCCGACCAGGTACCGGTCGCCGGCTGAAGGAGGCGTGGCCATGTTCATCGAGCTGACTGAGTCCCAGCGAGCGCTGCGGGACGAGCTGCGCTCCTATTTCGCTCACCTGATCTCGCCGGCCGAGCACGAGGCGATGCTGAGCGACCGGCACGGCAAGGCCTATCAGGCGCTGATCCGCCGGATGGGCAGCGACGGCTGGCTCGGCGTGGGCTGGCCGACCGAGTACGGCGGGCACGGGCTCGGCCAGGTCGAGCAGCAGATCTTCGTGAGCGAGGCGGCCCGGGCCGACGTTCCGCTGCCAGCGGTGACGCTGCAGACCGTCGGCCCGACACTGCAGCAGTACGGGACGCCCGAGCAGAAGGCGATGTTCCTGCCGAGGATCCTGGCCGGCGATGTCCACTTCGCCATCGGCTACAGCGAGCCGGGGGCAGGCACCGACCTCGCGTCACTGACCACCAGGGCCGTCAGGGACGGCGACACCTATGTGGTCAACGGACAGAAGATCTTCACGACCGGTGCGCATGACGCCGACTACATCTGGCTGGCCTGCCGGACCGACCCGGACGCCCCGAAGCACAAGGGGATCTCGATCCTGATCGTGGACACGGCCGACCCGGGCTTCTCCTGGACTCCGATCATCACCGCGGACGGCGCGCACCACGTCAACGCGACGTACTACTCCGACGTCCGGGTGCCGGCCGGGATGCGGGTCGGGGCGGAGAACCAGGGCTGGCGCCTGGTCACGACCCAGCTCAACCACGAGCGGGTCATGCTCGGCCCGGCCGGCAGGCTCGGCGCCCTGTATGACCAGGTGCTCACCTGGGCGCAGCAGCACCAGGCCCCCGACGGCGCACCGATCGCGGCGCAGCCGGATGTCCGCCGGGCGCTCGCCGAGACGGCGGCCAGCCTGCGCGTCAACGAGCTGCTGAACTGGCAGGTCGCGACCGCCGAGACGGTGCAGATCGCGGACGCCTCGGCGACGAAGGTGTTCGGCTCGGAACGGATCCAGCGGCTCGGTCAGCTGCTCATCGACGTCGTCGGCCGGCATGGTGATCCGGCCGACGAGGCCACCGCCGAGCTGATGCGCTGGCTGGACGTTCAGCACAAGCGGAACCTGGTGCTGACCTTCGGCGGCGGGGTGAACGAGGTCCAGCGCGAGCTGATCGCGACCGCCGGGCTGAAGCTGCCCAGGGTGCCGCGCTGACCCGGCGCGGGCAGGAGCAGGAGCGTGCGATGGAAGGTAAGGGAGCACCGTGGCAGGTGAGGTAGCGACCGATACGGACGGCCGGATCCGGGAGCAGGCGGAGCGGATCATGGCGCTCGGCGAGAGCAGCCCGCGCCTGGCCCGCGATCCGGTGAACCTGCCGATCATCGAGAACTGGGTCGAGGCGATCGGCGATCCGAACCCGGTCTACACCGATCCGGACTACGCCGCCTCGTCGGTACACGGCGGTCTCGTCGCACCGCCGATGATGGCGCAGGTGTGGACGATGGTGGGTCTGGGCCGGGTCCGCGAGGCAGGCGACCCGACCGGCGTCATGGTGACGATGCTCGACGAGGCGGGCTACACCGGCGTGGTCGCGACCAACTCCGACCACGTCTTCCACCGGTACCTGCGGCACGGCGAGCAGCTGTCGGTGACCGTCAGCCTGATCGGCCTGA
>DASWAA010000104.1:0-6522 GCA_036391385.1 Streptosporangiaceae bacterium | reverse complement strand
CATGTCTATCGCTATCACCGACGAGCATCGCGAGCTCGCCCAGACCGTCTCCGACTTCCTCAGCGCCCGCGGATCCCGGGCCGCTGCCCGCGCTTTGCTGGAGGCCGAGTCCGACCAGCTCCCGGCATTCTGGAGCGAGCTCGGCGAGCTCGGCTGGCTAGGGCTGCATCTCCCCGAGGAGCACGGCGGGTCCGGCTTTGGCCTGTCCGAGCTTGTCGTCGTCGCGGAGGAGATGGGCCGCGCTATCGCGCCGGGCCCGTTCATTCCCACGGTGACGGCGAGCGCGGTAATCGCGGCGATCGGCTCGCCGGAAGCGCAGGCCAAGCTGCTGCCCGGGCTCGCCGACGGCTCGGTGCGCGGGGCGGTGGCGCTCGGCGGTGACGTGAGCGTTGCCGACGGCATTGCCTCAGGCTCGGCAGGCGTGGTGCTCGGCGGGCACCTTGCCGACGTCCTGGTCGTGGGGGCCGGCGAGGACGTCGCCATCGTGGACTGCCGATCGGGCGGGGTGTCCGTCGAGGTCCCGGCGAACATCGATCCGGCCCGGCGGGCCGCCCGGGTCAGCCTGGACGGCGCAGCCGCGCAGGTCGTGCCTGGTGGCCGGCAGGTGCTGACCGACCTGGCCAGGGTCCTGCTCGCCGCCGAGGCGACGGGCGTGGCCCGCGAGTGCGTGAACATGGCCAGCGAGTATGCCAAGGTGCGCGAGCAGTTCGGCCGTCCGATCGCGATGTTCCAGGCGGTCAAGCATCACTGCGCGAACATGCTGGTGGCCTGCGAGCTGGCGACCGCGGCGGTCTGGGACGCCGCCCGGGCTGGCGCCTCAGGCGGAGACCAGCTCACCTACGCCGCGGCCATGGCAGCGACGCTCGCCCTGGCAGCCGCCGACCTGAACGCGAACCTGAACACCCAGGTGCACGGCGGGATCGGGTTTACCTGGGAGCACGACGCCCATCTGTACCTGCGGCGGGCAACGGCGATTCAGGCGATCGTCGACGCCGAGATCGCGGCGGAGCAGGTGACCGACTGCGTGCGGCGCGGCGTGCGGCGGGAGAAGGCGATCGACCTGCCGCCCGAGGCTGAGCCGATCCGTGCCGCGGTGCGCGAGTTCATCGAGAGCATCAAGGACTCCGGCGACGACGACCGCCGCACGGCGATGATCGAGTCCGGATACGTGATGCCGAACTGGCCGAAGCCCTGGGGCCGGGACGCCGGGGCGATCGAGCAGCTGGTGATCGAGCAGGAGTTCGGCGCCGCGGGCATCAAGCGGCCGTCGTACGGGATCACCAGCTGGGTGATCCTTACCCTGATCCAGTACGCGACCGACGAGCAGGTGCGGCGATGGGTGATTCCCGCGCTCAACCAGGAGGTCATCTGGTGCCAGCTCTTCAGCGAGCCAGGCGCCGGGTCGGACGCGGCCGGGATCAGGACCAGGGCGGCCAGGGCCGACGGCGGCTGGATCATCAACGGCCAGAAGGTCTGGACCAGCGGCGCGCACTACAGCAGGTTCGGGCTGGCCACGGTCCGCACCGACCCGGACGCCCCGAAGCACAGCGGCATCACGACCATGGTCATCGACCTGAAGGCCGACGGCGTCACGGTGCGACCGCTGAAGATGCCAAGCGGGCACTCGGACTTCAACGAAGTCTTCTTCGACAACGTCTTCGTCCCCGACGCCGATGTGGTCGGTGACATCAACCGCGGCTGGACGGTGGCGCGCGCGACGCTCGGCAACGAGAGCGTGAGCATCGGCGGCGGCCAGGGCGCTATGTCCATGCCGCCGGATGCGTTCATCGCGCCGCTCGACGCGCATCCGCAGCGCCTGGCCGGCGGTGCCGGACGGGTCGGCAGGCTGATCGCGCAGACCCAGGCCATGGGCGTGCTCAACCTGCGGTCGGCGCACCGGGCGGTCGCCGGCGGCGCACCAGGGCCGGAGGGCAACATCACCAAGCTGCTGATCTCGGAGATCGGGCACGAGGCAGCCGCAGTGATGGAGGCACTGGCCGGCGAGGACCTGGCGTTCCTGGAGGGCCCCGGCGCCATGGCAGGGACGCTGGCGCTCATGCACCGCGCCATGTCGATCGCGGGCGGCACCTCGGAGATCAAGCGCAACCAGATCGCCGAGCGCATCCTGGGCCTCCCCCGCGACCCGCTGCTGGTCAAGTAGCCGCGCCGCCGCCTGCTGCCGTCCCCCGAGACCCGCCATCCCCGAGACCCGCCGCCTGAGGCCCGCCGCCTGAGGCCCGCCGCCTGAGGCCCGCCCCATCGATGGCCCATCGGTGGGCCTATAGCACCACCTATGGGCCATCGATGGGGTTGGGTCGCGGGCTAGTTGCGGGCTAGCGGCCCTTCCAGACCGGGTCGCGGCGCTCGATGAAGGCGGTCGCGCCCTCTTTTGCGTCCTCGCTGCCGAAGACCTTGGGCTGCCATTCCGCCTGGAGTTCCCAGGCCCTGGCCGCGTCGGTGTTAGCCGTGCGGACCAGTTGCTTAGTGGCCTGGAGCGACAGCGGCCCGTTCCTCGCGATCCGCTCGGCAAGGGCGATCGCGGCATCGAGCACCTGGTCGGCGGACGTCACCGCGTTGACCAGGCCGAGTGCCAGCGCCCGCTGCGCGTCGATCGAGTCACCGGTCAGGGTGATCTCCAGGGCAATCGCCAGCGGGATGCGGGTGCCGAGGAAGACGCCGCCACCGGCCGCGAACAAGCCGCGCTTGACCTCCGGCAGCCCGAACAGCGCGGTCTCCGACGCGACCACGAGGTCGCAGCCGAGCAGCAACTCGAACCCGCCCGCCACTGCCGTCGCGTTGGCGGCGCCGACGACCGGAACGCCAACCTCGCCCTTGACGAACCGGCTGAACATCGCCATGCCCCGTTTGGCGGCCTCAGCATCGGCCGCACTGCCGCCTTGTGACTGCATCGCTCCGGCCGCGAACGCACGCAGGTCCATTCCGGCGCAGAACGCCCGGTCGCCGGTGCCGGTGAGCACGACGCAGCGCACTTCAGGGTCATTCTCGGCTTCCTCCAGGCCGAGTCCGAGTGCGCTGATCAGGTCGGGCGTCAGGGCGTTGCGTGCCTCGGGGCGATTGAGCCGCAGCACCAGGATCGCCCCGCGCCGCTCACTGACCAGTTCCGGCTCTGACATCTGCGGACTCCTCACCCGGCGCTGAGCCGGACCTATCATGGCCGCGCGGCACGCCGCCTGTTCAAGGTGCACATCGGTGAAAAAAGTACACCAATAAGCGACGCCGGTCCTGTGCCGCCCCTGAGACTGCCGCCCCTGAGACTGCCGCCCCTTAGACTGCCGCCCCTGAGACTGCCGAGACGCGCCGGGCGCGCGGATGATGTCAGCGCGTGGCGGATGATGTCAGCGCATGAACGAGGCTAGCGCGTCGAGGTGACGCCGCATCCGGTGCGCGGCCAGGTCCCGGTCCCCGGACTCGACGGCCGAGGCGATCTTCTCGTGCGCGCGCAGCACCTCGGCATTGATCAGCTTGAGCGCCTTCGGCGCCAGGCGCTCGACCTGATACAGGCGGCTGATCCTGATCAGCACCAGGGCGACAAGCTCGAGCACGCGATTGCCGGCCGCGCCGGCCACGGCAGCGTGCAGGTCGTGCACCGCCTCGGCCTGCTCAGCGTCCGGGATCGTCTTCTCGCGGCTGACCGCCGCACGGATCCGCGTTGCCCCGTCCGCACCGATCCGGGCCGCGGCCAGTCCGGCCAGCGCCACCTCGACCCCGGTGCGCAACTCGGCCAGATGGTCAAGGCGCATGCCGCGCCTGGCCAGGTAGATCGCCGTGATCTCGGTGACCGCGCTGGTGCTCGGCTCGAAGACGAAGAGGCCGCCGCCTGGCCCTCGGCGCATCCTGGCGATCTGATGGTGCTCCAGGATGCGGACAGCCTCGCGCAGCACGGCACGGCTGACGCCCTCGGACTCGATCAGTTCCTTCTCCGCGCCGACGAACCGGCCTGGCTGCATGCCGCTGCCGACGATCTCCTGGGTAATCCGCCGGGCGACAGACTCGGCCCGCTTGCCGTTGCTCGACTCGCTGAGCACGACCACCTGGTCAGGGAGCAGCTCGCGGGTCGAGCGCAGGTGGCGCAGGAAGTCGCCTTCAGCTTCCAGGTGCTTGCGCATCCGGCGCCGGGCCAGTGCAGAGTCCCCTGCCATGACAGCCGCGGTGATCCTTGCGTGCGCGTTCGCGGCCTCGGCGTCCGGAGCCGGGCGCAGGCCCTGCCGGTCGGTCGAGTACAGCAGGGCGACGCGGTTCAGCACGTCGACGAAGAGCTCGAGTGCCGGGTTCTGCGTAGCGGAGGCTAGCAGCGAGTGAAAGGCACGAGGGTCAGAGTCACGATCGGACTCCCCCTCGGCGACGAACGCTCGCAGCCGGGCCTGGCCATCCTCATCTAGCCGTGTCGCCGCGAGCTCGGTGGCGATCTCCTCCAGCACGACCCGCGCCTCGAAGAGCTCGTCAAGCGTCCCGGCGACCCGGTACAGATAGAGCACGACGGCGTCCATGACCGCATCGGACGTCGGCTCGGTGATCACGAGGCCGCCCCCCGGGCCACGCCTGGTACGCGCGACCTGCTGGTGCTCCACGAGGCGCACGGCCTCGCGGAAGACCGCACGGCTGACCTGGTAGCGGCCGAGCAGGTCGGCCTCCGATCCCAGCAGGGCACCCACCGGCCAGCCCATCGCTATCACGTCGCCGACTATCTGATCGGCGACCTGGGCGGCGCGCTTGGAACTCGGGCCCGCTCCCGGACGCGCCGGCAGACCGCCGTGCTCCGCCGCAAGAGTGCTGGCCATCATCCCAGGCTATCCCGGTATGGGCGGCGACGCCCGCTCCTCGTGCCTGCGCCGCCGCCCTGCCGCATTCCGGCTACCCCAGGCGGCTCAGGCGACCGCCGCCTCCAGGGCTGACACCGCATAGTCACAGGTCGCTGGCGGCGTCCCGGCCGCGCCTTTCCGGCCCGCGTAGATCCGGCGCGGGTTACGATCAGCTGCGCGACGCCCTGTATCTGCCCTGCATGAGTGACTCGCCGCAAAATCATGCGGCCAGAGGCTCGCGCATAGCGGGCGGCTCAAATAAGGAGTTCCAGGCATGAGCTGGACCAGGCCACTAGCGATTCTCGGTGCGGGCGGGGCCCTGATGGTAGCCACGGCAAGCGCGAGCGCCGGCGCCGCGTTGGCCTCGACAGCAGGTCAGGCTAGCGGCATGGCAACTCCGCCCTTCGTCGTCAAGGTGATCGGGCATCTGGGCAATGGCAAGCCGCAGCTCAGCTCAACCTCGCCGACCGGATTGCCGCCAAGCGCCATCCAGTCCGTCTACAACCTGTCTGGCCTGTCGCCGAGCTCAGGCGCGGGCAGCGGTCAGATCATTGCCATCGTCGACGCCTACAACGACCCGAACGCGCTGTCCGACCTGAACACCTTCAACGCCCAGTATGGCTACGGGACCCTGTCGACCTGTACTTCCCTGAGCCAGTCCGGGCCGTGCTTCGAAAAGGTCTTTGCCCAGGGCAGAAAGCCGAAGACCAACAGCGGCTGGGCGCTCGAGGCGTCGCTCGACATCGAGTGGGCGCACGCCGAGGCCCCTGCCGCGAAGATCGTGCTGGTCGAAGCCGTGAGCAACAGCAACAGCAACCTCTTCGGCGCGGTCACGTTCGCGAACGGCCTCGGTGCTAACGAGGTTTCGATGAGCTGGGGCGGCGGCGAGTCAAGCAGCGAGACGTCCTTCGACAGCGACATGACGCACGCAGGCACCTTCTACACCGCGTCGGCCGGCGACAGCGGTCACGCTGCCGAGTACCCGGCAGCCTCACGCAACGTGATCGCGGTCGGCGGCACCACGCTGAGGGGATGCAGCGGTACGAGGTGCTCCTTTACCAGCGAGACCACCTGGTCAGGCTCGGGCGGCGGAGCCTCGGCGTATGAGTCCCTGCCTGGCTACCAGAGCAGCTATACCGGGCTCGTCTTCGGCGCGTCCTCCATCTCCGCGCTGACCGGCGGTAAGCGCGGGGATTCCTGATGTCTCGTTCGACGCCAATCCGAGCACCGGCGTCTCGGTCTTCGACAGCACCAGCTACCAGGGACAGTCGGGCTGGTTCACCCTCGGCGGCACCAGCGTCGGCGCACCCAACTGGGCCGGAATCCTCGCCGCCGGAGCGGCAGCGGGCAAGACGGCACTCCAGGGTCACTCCGCCGTCTACTCGGGCGGCTACACCACTAACCTGCGCGACATCACCAGCGGCGCGAACGGTACCTGCGGGACCGGCTGCACCGCTGGCACCGGCTACGACCTCGTGACCGGCCTCGGCAGCCCGGTCAATTATCCGTGACCGGGGTCATGACAGTGTCAGGGTGATGGCAGTGTCAGGGTGATGGCAGTCGCTCGAACGCAGGCGCCCGCCGTTCTACGAACGACGCGACGCCCTCCCGGAAGTCCGGGCGGCCGAAGCTCTCCAGCATCAGTCCCTGCGCCTCGCGCTCGGCGGCGAGCAGGCCGGCGTGCAACTGCTGGTAGACCTGC
>DASWAA010000103.1:0-4116 GCA_036391385.1 Streptosporangiaceae bacterium | reverse complement strand
GCAGCAGGCCGAGCAGTTCCTGCTGCTCGGCGGTGGATAGTGCGCTCCCGATGACCTCGGCCTCGCGCAGGTGCAGGGACGGCAGCAGCGCGTCGAGGATCGCCGATGCCTCGTCGGTGATATCGACCAGAAGCTTCCTGCGATCGTCGGGGTGCGGCAGCCGCCGGATCAGCCCGCGCTTCTCCAGCGTGTCGAGGACCGACGTCATGCTTCCCGTCGTGATGATGAGCCTTGCCGCGATGACGCTCGGCTCCAGCGGCTCACCGGCCCCCTCGACAGTGGCGAGCGCCATCCGCGCCGTCATGGAGAGCCGGAACCTGTCGGCCGACTCCTTGTTGTGCGGGCCGATCAGCAGGTCGCCGGTCTTGATCAGGTTGCCGTAGCACTCGGTAGCCAGGCTGCTGGCGCCCGGGTACTCGGCCTCGAAGTCGTCAGGGACCGAGATCGCGAGACCGCCGCCGCCCTGATCCTCGTCGTGGGCACGCCGACGAGCAGGGCCGCCCCCATGCGGGCCCTGCTCGCCGGCGACCGAGTCTGGTCGGTGGTCGCTCAGGAGCCTGCCTCCTCGTAGAACTCGATCCTCGGGGCGCTGACCACGCCGGCCCGGCTCATGGCCTCCTTGAAGGAGGCGTCAGCCATGAACGCCTGCGCGTTGGAGACGGCTGGCCAGTGCATGAGCACCAGGATGTCGTTCGGGTCCTCCGCGCCGCGCAAGACGGCGTCGCTGGTCAGGCCGTGCTGGCGCCGGGTCGCTGCGTGCTCGTCGAAGATGCCGCGCCAGGTGTCGTAGTCCTGGACCTGGTGCCGGATCGCCACAGTCGTCATCGTACTACCTCCCATGTGGTTCGAGTAACTTGTATTCAAGTTACATGACTTGAAGTTAGTTCGTCAACACAGACACAGAAAGCGGCGTGAGCACCGGAAAGCACGGCGGATCACGCCGATCTCATGCGGACGTCACGCCGCTGGACGCGCGGTCCGCTAGCGTGGCGGTCTTCCCTTGGCACGACAGCATCAGGCCTTAACAGTCACGGCCGCCTTGGCCAACGTGACCGGCTGCCGGAAATACAAGCTCGCCACCAACGTCCCGATCCGGATACGGCCGGTCTCCCCAGCCATCATGGTCAGCGTCGTCGGCCGTCGAACATCGTGTGCCGCGGCCGGTCCGGCTCCACGACGGCGTCGCAGTTCCACAGCACTTCAAACCCACGCCTTTCGGCATCCCGCCACCGCTCTCGGAGCGCATCCAGCGGCAGGTGCTGGTACTGGTACGCACAGAAACGCAGATCAGCCACCCTGACCCCCCTCATCCCCAAGAGCCCCACCATCTCCTCGCAGGCCAGTCAACAGGCCGTCACGACGCCGACAGGGGCGTTTGCATCGCATGGCACAAGCCGCCAGTACCCGGCTGCTGCCAAAGCCCCGGCGGTACTCTGACGCGATCGACAGCCTCCGACCCATCGCCCTAGACAGGGTGCCCGCATTGGCGTCGACCGCCGACTCGGCGCGACTCAGAACCGGCCGGGCAGATGACTGACCAAGACGCAGATCCACGTATTCTGCGCGGGAGCCGACGGGGGAGATGGCCCTGATCGCCGCCGCTGCGGGCGTTTCGTCGCCTTGCCGGCGAGCGGTCGATCGCCGCGGCAATGACTCTGCGGAGCTTTCGGCGAGGATGAGGCCCCGGCGGCGGGGCAGCCGGAGTCCGTGCACCGGGACAGAGGAGCGCGGAGCCTCGCGGCGGCTATCCTGCGGCGGGCGACGGCCTGAACTGATTCTTGCCGGCGGGGTAGTGCGCGAGGTAGTCCTGGTCGTCGGCCTCGGCCTCCCGGAAGGCTCCGGCCTGGCTGATCTTGGTCACGACCTTGCCGGGCCACAGGCCCGAGGCGTCGGTGGCGGCGATCGTGTCCTCGGCGACCCGACGCTGCACGTCGCTGGCACAGAAGATCTCCGAGCGGTAGTCGGAGCCGACACGGTCTTCGCCGAGATCGGGCCTGTGGATCTGGAAGAAGAATTCGAGGATGTCCCGGTAGGAGGTCCGCTCGGGGTCGAAGATGACCTCAACCGCCTCGGCGTGACCGGGATCGTTGTCGGCGGTCGGGTTCGCATTCTCCCCGCCGGTGTAGCCGACGCGGGTGGCGATCACCCCGTCGCGGTGGCGCAGCAGCTCCTGGGCGGGCCAGAAGCAGCCGCCCGCGAGGACCGCGGTCTCGGTGTTTTCGCTCATCTCGGTCCTTCCTCACGGGACTGCGCTGACGATTGTGCCAATGCTGCGGGCGCCGTGCCGGGTCACCGGACTCGCTGCCTCCGACTAGGTCCCGCCGCCGGACGAGCCGGACACGCCGATCAGGCCGGCGCGCGTCCGGAGGGACCCGGCCGCCGGGCCGGCGTCTCCCTGACCAGCGCGTGGCCGGCCGCATGACCTGAAGTGGGCGAGTTTCCTCCTAATACTCAAGAGAGCCCGCCAGCTCAGCAGGCAACCCCACGGCCAGGATGCGGCCGCAGGAGGACGGCTACATGTTGTCACGGCGCCGGATCAGCGCCGGTCAGCGGGCCAAACAAATCGCCGAGTACTCAGCACAGCCGATCCGGGTCTGGTATCTGCTCGCGTTGCCCGGGTGGCGAAAGCGTGGCCTGTGCTGTCCCTGGCGGACAGGACGGGCCCTGTGCGGTACCAGAGTGGTACCATGTGGTCATGGCGATGAACCTCAGGCTGGACGAGGAAGACAGTGAGCTGCTGCGCGCGCTGGCCGATGCGGAGCACGTGTCGCTGCACGAGGCCGTGCTGCGGGCGATCCGGCGCAGCGCAAGGGAGATCGCGCACACTGACCGGGTACGTGAGGCGACCGCCGAGATGATGGACCGCTGGGGCGATGTGCTGGACCGGCTCGGCCGCGCATGACCAGCCCTGCGTCACCGGAAGTGGAATACCTCAGCCTGGAGGACGTGCTCAGCCTCGCCGCAGCCCTGGGCGTCGGCCCGGTCAGGGACATGGGCCTGCTGGACTCAGCCTGCCACCGTCCCCGGTCGGGCTTCATGGGCCAGGACGCCTACCCGACGCTCCCCGCCAAGGCCGCCGCGCTGATGCACTCGCTGGCCTGCAACCACGCCCTTGTGGACGGGAACAAGCGGCTGGCGCTCTTGGCCACCGTCGTGTTCTTGCGAGTAAACGGCTACCGCCTCGCCCTGTCCGATGACGAGGCATTCGACCTCACCCTCGCCGTGGCGGCGGGACAGTTCGACTCGGACGAGATCGAGAAACGTCTCCGCCTGGAACCGGCGACTACCTGATCTGCAGGCACGCCAGACCCGGATGATCTGAGCGCAGGCACGCACGCGCCGAGTCGGCGATCTGGCCGAAGAGCAGTTGCATGGCTGGGGACGGGTGTTGACCGACTGTGACCGCCCTGCGCGCTGCCCGCGTGGCGTGAATCCTGCAGCCGGCCTGCCCGGCGAAGATCATTTCGGCTGGCAGATCGAGTGGCAAGCGCTGCTCGCGAGTGCCTCTCACGTGCGTGCTGATGCTCGTCTGGGCTCGCGTTCTAGCTGGTCAGCCGCCTGAGCTGCACCGACGCGACGCGTTGGAGTTAATGGTAACGAGAAGGTCTACGGGTTCGATTCCGTGAGGGGGCTCCAGGCTGTGAAGAAGATTCGAACATCTATCTGATGATTGGCGGTGCCCCCAGAGGCTGCTCGGGGGGGGCAACTTTAGCGGTGACTGTGCCTTGACCTGCGGCAGGGCCGCGCGGCCGAACGACGTGAGCGCTTCCGGGCCGGGAATCTGAGCCGGGTGGACCGGGGCGGCGCTCATCCGGCCGGACGGGTCATCGCGTGGAAGCCGGGAATGCCCGCTTTCGAGCGGCCGACGATCTGGTCAGGGTCATGACGAGCCTGCTGTCCTGGGGCGACACCTAAAGCGGGCCACAGGGCACCGGGCGGCGGGGCCAAGGTCCCTACCGGCTTGGCCCATCCGGCGTCATGGTGAGACAGGTCCGCGTGCTCGCCGACCGGGCCAGGCCGGCCTGGCCCCTGGTGCAGAGCGTGCGGGTGCTGCGCGGAAGGGAGGGCGCATGTGTGAGTACTGCGGCTGCCAGGCACTGGCGACGATCGACGAGC
>DASWAA010000102.1:0-5174 GCA_036391385.1 Streptosporangiaceae bacterium | reverse complement strand
GCCGGACCAGGGGATCTGGGAAGTGCGCGGCAAACCGAAGCACTTCACCGCCTCGAAGGTCATGTGCTGGGTGGCTGCAGCGCGCGGCGCCGACCTCGCTGGCCAGCGCGATGACCACGAGCGGGCCAAGCGGTGGCAGGCAGCGGCCGAGGAGATCATGGCCGATGTGCTCGATAAGGGCGTATCAGAGCGCGGCGTGTTCCGGCAGCATTACCAGACCGACGACCTGGACGCCTCGCTGCTGCTCTTGCTGCTCATGGGATTCCTGCCTGCTGGCGACGAGCGCATGCGAGCGACCGTCCTGGCGATCGCGGACGAGCTGACCAAAGACGACCTGGTCCTGCGTTACCGGGTCACGGGCACCGACACCGGACTCACCGGCGAGGAAGGAACCTTCACCATCTGCTCGTTCTGGCTGGTGTCCGCGCTGGCCATGATCGGCGAGACGGACCGCGCGCACGCCCTGTGCCAGAAGCTGCTGTCGTTCGCCGGACCGCTCCTCCTCTACGCCGAGGAGATCGACACAGCTACCGGCGAGCATCTCGGCAACTTCCCACAGGCCTTCACCCACCTGGCCCTGATCGAAGCCGTCTCCCTGCTCATCGAATCAGAGCCGGAGGAGGAGCCGCGAGCTGAAAGATCGCTCGGGCCAAAGTGACTGGCAGGCGTACAGGGTCGCGACGGCGAGGTAGGCGGGATCCCCTGATCCTGCCGTCAGGTGACCTTTGGCCCTGCCCGCGAGATGCAGCCGGGTGTGAACTTGTCGTATCAGTCTCGCTTGAACGAGGCGCCATCGGCAGTTGGCTCTTGGCCCGAACCGAAGCGCGGTCGGCCGTGGGATGCTGCGGCTGCGAAACGGTCTGCCCGCCCGGTTTGATGCCGCCTATGTAGGCCGCGGGAACTTGGGGGACGCGATGAGCACTAATCAGCACGCTGAAACTAGACCGGGGGGTACGGAGAGAGGGGACGAACTCGGTGCCAGCCTGGCGCGGCTGGCGGGGCCGTGGTGGCTGCTCCTGCTGACCGGGATTGCCTGGCTGATCATCTCGATGGTCGTGCTGCGGTTCTCGATCGCGTCGGCTGCCACCGTCGGAGTGCTGCTGGGCGTGGTTTTCCTGGCAGCGATGGCGAACGAGTTCCTGATCGCGTCGGTACGTTCGCACTGGGGGTGGGCGCATGCCCTAATGGGGGTGATCTTCCTCGGCGGGGCGATCTGGTCCTTCGTCGATCCACTAGGCGTCTTCTGGACCCTGGCCGCCGTGATCGGGCTGCTGCTCGTCCTGCAAGGAGCCCTGGTCATGATCACGTCGATTCAGTCCCGGCTCATCAACAGCGTCTGGTGGCTCGGCCTGATCGCGGGCATCTTCGAGATCGGCATCGGCCTCTGGGCCTCTCAGCAGTTGGCACCTGCCCGTGCGGTGTTGCTGATCGTCTGGGTCGGGGTCTTCGCGATCTTCCGCGGCATTACGGAAATCGTGCTCGCCTTCGAGCTCAAAAGCCTGCAGCACCGCTGACCCACGGCCCGGCCGGACGCTGCCGGGATTCTCCCGAAGATCCCCGACGGTCGCGGAAGCCGACCCCGGCGCCGGATCAGCTTGGAGAAGCTGTGCGACGGTGCCAGGAACCCGAGTTGGCCTGCGCAGACGGCTACAGCGACCGGGGCGGCCGGGCTCGCCTGTCAGCCAGGCGGGTTCTGGTCTGAGAGGCGGAAGGCAAGGTCGCCTTGTTCGGTCATCTGAGCGTCGAGTGCCTTGTTCTGAAGTACCTCCGCTGCGGCGGCTTCGACGTAGACGCGAGCCCCGTCTGTCTCGACCACGTGATCACCTGCCGCCGGGCCTTCGGCCAGGGCGATCTGGAGGGATGTAGCTCCCTCGCCCTGCTTCATGATGCGCAGGCCTGTCTCTTGGGGCAGGTCCGGCTGCGACGTCAGGCCGCGGATCGCGGAGACGGCGCTTTCGGTGAGTGTGAGCATGGCCAGTTTCCTCCTTACGGGTCGCCCGAACAGGGCTTGCCCTACCCGTCCGGGCCGGAGCGAACCAGCAACGCCCGCTGCGCCAGTGCTTCATCTGGGTCTGCTGCCCGCCGGCCTGCTCCGTCGTGAAATGCTTTCGTTGTAAACCAGGTGTCGTTGACGTCCCTAGGGGGTGACAGCCTCATCGGTCCGCCCGCGCAGCCCGCATCACCGCCAGCAGGGATCAGCCAGACGCTTTTGCGTCGGGGCTGGCGGCCCGCTGACTCGCCTCGTCGGCCAGTGTTGTTCGTGAACCCGAGGTCGGGCGATGGCGCGGCTGCCCGCCATAGGATCGCGGAGCGGGCACGCGAGATGGGGATCGAGGCAGTGATCCTGGCTCCCGGCCAGGACCTGGCAGCGTGCGCCGACGCAGCCGTGGCAGACGGCGCGGATGCGCTGGGGATGGCCGGCGGCGACGGGTCGCTGGCGGTCGTGGCCGCGACCGCAGCTGAGCACGCGCTGCCGTTCGTGTGCATCCCGGTGGGGACACGGAACCACTTCGCGCTTGATGTCGGAATCGACCGTCATGATGTCGCCGGGGCGCTCGACGCGTTCGCCGAAGGCGTGGAGCGGCGGATCGACATGGCCGAAGTGAACGGCCGGCTGTTCCTCAATAACGTCTCTCTCGGCATCTACGGCGACGCCGTCCGCCGCCCGGCATACCGCGACGCCAAGCTACGCACCCTGCTGGAGACGGCGCGGGAGGTGCTGGGCCCCAGCACTGAGGCACCCGCGATGCGCTTGATCGATGATGCGGGGCGCGAGCACTGTCATCTTGCTGTCGTGCTCATTTCGAACAACCCCTATGCGCTGGACCACCCGGTGGCCCGCGGTACCCGCCCGGCGCTGGGCACCGGTCAGCTCGGGATCGTTCTGCTCGACGCCCCGCTTGACCATAGGCCGCCTTCCGGACGAGCCTGGACCACGCCTCACCTGCAGGTGGATTCCCCGGTACCAGTGCACGCGGGAGCAGACGGCGAGGCGGTCGACCTCATCCCGCCGCTGCGCTTCACGATCTGGCCTTTGGCGCTACGGGTTCGGATTTCTCCCCGGCACCCGGGGGCCTCGCCATCAGCACGGCTCTTCCCGGAGAACTTATACAAGCCTAAATACTTATATGCCGGAGAGGCCCGGGGACTGCTACACAGCCCACGGCCTGGCGTTGCGGCGCAACGTGGGGACTACAGGCTTACCGTGTGGGTAGAAGCCGGAGTGACTTCGACCGCCTGGCAGGGAGGGGGACCCGCCGTGGCAGCACCCAAGGGCATTCGCGAAACAGTCCAGACGACCAGGGACATCCGCGAAACTGTCCAGAAAGAGCTGGATTTCGACCCGCTGGTAGATGCGGCAGGCATCACCGTGAAGAACATGAAGGGGGACGTAGCGCTGAACGGCACGGTGCCGAGCTACCCACAGTGTCTCGAGGCGGCCGCGGCTGCCAAGCGGGTGCGCGGTGTCACCAGAGTGCACAATCACCTGACGGTTGTGCTGCCCGCGGCTAGCTACCGGGATGACGCGAGGCTGACCACCGCAGCTAACGATGCCCTCACGCCGACCGTCACCGTGCCGAGGAGTGTCGAGGCCAGTGCTAGTAACGGCGCCGTCTGGCTGACCGGCATCGTGGGTAACCGGTTCGAGCGGGACGCCGCCGAGCGGAAGGTTGCCGAGTTGACCGGCGTGCGCAACATCATCAACGACGTCGAGATCGTCAGCCGTGCGGAAGCGGGCGACGTGACCTTGCTTGTCCAGGATGCCCTAGATCGGCACGCCCTGATCTCTGATGACAACGATGTCATGGTGCACTCCCGAGACGGAACCGTCACGCTCAAAGGGCACGTGCGCACCTGGGCCGAGCACGATGACGTGATCGACGCCGCCTGGATGGGATCCGGCGTGACAAAGGTCCGCGATGACCTGGTGATCACTGGCACATCGTCGATCTGATGTTCGGTTCTGCGAGCCAGTGCCGCCATGCTATGGGCCTACCGCGTGAGGTTCCCAGGTCAGGTGGTCGTTGCGGTGGATTCGGGCAGCAAGCTGGGTATGACGCCAGCCGAAGCTACACCGAGCAACACCGGGGGGGACGATGAGCGTTAGCCAGTCCGATGATCTGCGAGAGCACATCGATGCGATACAGCGGCAGGTTACAGAGCTGAAGAACGTCGCGCAGCAGGCCCGCGGGGAAACCAGCGCGCAAGTCAGGGCCCGAATGCAGCAGGCCAAGGCAGACATGGCAGCCCACCAGGAGTCGGCCCGCGACAAGGCCGCCCAGGCAGCTGGCCGCACGCAGAGCCAGTGGCAGGCGATGAAGGCCGACGCCGCGGCGAAGGTGCAGGACCTGCACGACCGGATGGACCGCAAGCGAGACCAGGTGGACGCGAAGGTCGCGCAAGTAGACGCCGAGCACGCCGAGACAAGCGCCGTCGACGCGGTCGACTACGCCTGGTGGGCGGTCGAGAACGCCGAACTAGCCGTCCTCGACGCGATAGACGCCCGCGCGTGGGCCGCCGAGCGCGAGGCAGCAACCAGCAGCTGAATCCAGCCGAGCATCCCGGCCCGCACATGGATGCGGAGCAGCGTTTGAATGCTGCCCTCTGCCCTTCTCCGCGCTAGCCGCAGACGTCGGCATCCCGCTCACCACCGGCCTCGGTCCCGCTCGTTGACTTCCTTCCGATGGCCGGAGAAGCACTCGCCGGGATGCCAAGGGTGGTCTTCGTCGCGGCCGTCGTGTTCGTCGTGTACATCCAGGTCGAGGGCCACTGGTTCAACCCAATAGTGCGATGAGCCGGATTATTCGGATTAATCAACGGTTGCAGTTGTGTCAATTCTGATCGGGCGGGCCACCGGCAACTGGCCGGGCAAGGTGCTCGGCGCATTCGTTGCTGGGCCGGGAAGCTCATGGCGGCGCCCCAACCGACTCGTCATGACCGGTGAGAATACTGGACGCGGTGGCCACTGTGAATGACCCTTCAACTGGGCAGGACCGGACCTCCCTGTCGAGTACAACCCCCACAGTCGCGCCGTCGGCAGTTCAGAAGAGGGCCGCAGCGATCGAGACGGCCCGGCAGCATCCGCCTACATGGCGTGCCATCCTGCGGCGCGCTATCCCGCTCGTTCTCGCGGGCGCCGCAATCTACGTGCTTATTCCGGCGATCACGAAGGT
>DASWAA010000101.1:0-23732 GCA_036391385.1 Streptosporangiaceae bacterium | reverse complement strand
GCCGATCGGCGTCTGCACCGCCTCGGCGTCGCCCGTCAGCCGCTGGATGATCCACTTGAGCACCCGGCTGTTCTCGCCGAAGCCCGGCCACACGAACTTGCCCTTGGCGTCCTTGCGGAACCAGTTGACGTAATACAGCCTGGGCAGCTTGGCGGCGTCGGTCATCTGGCCGATCCGCAGCCAGTGCGCGAAATAGTCGCCCATGTTGTAGCCGCAGAACGGCAGCATCGCGAACGGGTCGTGCCGCAGCTCACCCACCGTGCCCTCGGCGGCGGCGGTCTTCTCCGAGGCGACATTGGCCCCGAGGAAGGCCCCGTGGTCCCAGCCGAAGGACTCGATCACCAGCGGGACGGTGCTCGCCCGCCTGCCGCCGAACAGGATGGCAGAGATCGGCACCCCGGCCGGGTCGTCCCACTCCTTCGCGATGCTCGGGCACTGGCTGGCCGGCGTGGTGAACCGGGCGTTCGGGTGCGCAGCCGGCTCGGGCGAGGCCGGGGTCCAGTCCCGGCCCTTCCAGTCGGTCAGGTGCGCGGGCGGCTCGTCCGTCAGGCCTTCCCACCACACGTCACCGTCGTCGGTCAGGGCGACGTTGGTGAAGATGCTGTTGCCCCACATCGAGGCGATGGCGTTGGCATTGGTCTTCATGCCGGTGCCAGGCGCCACGCCGAAGAAGCCAGCTTCGGGGTTGATCGCGTACAGCCGGCCGTCGTCGCCGAACCGCATCCAGCAGATGTCGTCGCCGATGGTCTCGACCTTCCAGCCAGGAACCGTGGGCTGCAGCATGGCCAGGTTGGTCTTGCCGCACGCCGACGGGAAGGCAGCCGCGATGTAGCGGGGCTCGGCCTGCGGCGGGGTGATCTTGAGTATGAGCATGTGCTCGGCCAGCCAGCCCTCGTCGCGCGCCATCACCGAGGCGATCCGCAGTGCGTAGCACTTCTTGCCGAGCAGTGCGTTGCCGCCGTAGCCAGAACCGTAGGACCAGATCTCCCTGCTCTCGGGGAAGTGCGAGATGTACTTGGTCTTGTTGCACGGCCACGGCACGTCGGCCTGGCCCGGCTCAAGCGGAGCGCCCACCGAGTGAACGGCGCGCACGAACGACCTGGATTCCTCGATCGCGCGCAGCGCTTCGGTGCCCATCCTGGTCATGATCCGCATCGACACTGCCACGTAGGCCGAGTCGGTGATCTCCACACCGAGTTTCGAGATGGGGCTGCCGATCGGGCCCATGGAGAACGGCACGACGTACATGGTGCGCCCGCGCATGCAGCCGTCGAAGATTTCCGCGAACGTCTTGCGCATCTCCTGCGGGGCGATCCAGTTGTTGGTGGGCCCGGCGTCCTCCTCCTTCTCCGAGCAGATGAAGGTGCGGTCCTCGACCCGGGCCACGTCACCGGGGTCCGAGGCGGCATAGAAGCTGTTCGGGCGCAGCTGCGGGTTCAGCCTCGTGCAGGTACCGTTCGCGACGAGCAGGCTGGTCAGCCGTTCCCATTCCTCGTCAGACCCGTCACACCAGACGATGTCGTCGGGCCTGGCCAGCTCCGCGATCTCACGGACCCACTCGGCCAGCTCAGGGAAGCTCGTTCCGGCCTGGTTGCCCAACACGCCCGCACTCGACACTATTTCTCTCCCCGGGATAACTCACAGGCCGGGGCACGCGTTCGGGTATGCAGGCAAGCCCTGGCCAACGGCAACGGCTAAGACCCACTATTGTCCGACGTCCGCCCCTCGCAGACAAGGCCGGGGTACCCCTGGGCGGTGTGACCCTGACCACTGCGTCACCGACAGCGACGCCCGTGAACGTTCCGTGCACAGCGCCGGGCCGCGATCTTCCTGACGCCGCCCGGCGGAGCGGATTGTCCGGGAATTCCGCTATCCTGCCCCTGCCGGACCGATGCCAGGTCCGGCGCCCTGGCCGCCCGCGGTGGTCCGGGCCGCGCCGTGCGCGAGGGAGAGTCCATGCCCGAGCATTCGTCGTATCGCGTAGTGGTGATCGGCGCCGGATTCGGCGGGATTGGCATGGCTCTCGCGCTGCGGAAGGCGGGAGTCGAGGACTTCGTCATCGTGGACAAAGGCGATGACCTCGGCGGAACCTGGCGAGACAACACCTATCCGGGCGCTGCCTGCGACGTGCCGTCGAACCTGTACTCGTTCTCGTTCCGGCCAGGACGCTGGAGCCGCCCCTTCCCGCCGCAGCAGGAGATTCTCGGCTACCTGCGTCAGGTGTCGGAGGAGAACGGACTGGGCTCGCGCCTGCGCCTCGGCTCGGCGGTCACCGCCGCCGAGTTCGACGAGGCCGCCGCGGTATGGCACCTCACCCTCGACAACGGCGCCACGATCGAGGCGGCCGTCGTCGTGTCCGCGGTCGGACAGCTGAACCGGCCCGCCCTGCCGGAGATCGCGGGCCGCGACGATTTCGCCGGGCCGTCGTGGCACTCCGCCCGCTGGGACCACTCCGTGGACCTGACCGGCAAGCGGGTGGCCGTCGTGGGCACCGGGGCGAGCGCAATCCAGTTCGTGCCCGAAATCGCCAGGACCGCTGCCCGTGTCGACGTCTACCAGCGCAGCGCACCGTACATCCTGCCCAAGCCGGACAAGCCCTACGGGCGCGCCAGGCAGGCGCTCTTCTCCTGGCTGCCCGTTGCGCGCAAGGCCGACCGGCTGCGCATCTTCCTCCTCGGCGAACTGCTCACCAGCGGCTTCGTCCGCTCGCGCAAGCTCCAGGCCAGCCCGATGCGGCTCTGGCGCCGCCAGCTTGCCGGGCAGGTCACCGACCCGGCACTACGGGAGAAATGCGTCCCCGACTACGTGATGGGCTGCAAGCGGGTGCTGTTCTCCAACGACTGGTACCCGACCCTGATGCGCCCCGATGTCGACCTCGTCACCGAGGCGATCGATCGGATCGTGCCCAGCGGCGTCGTCACGGCCGACGGCATCAGCCGCGAGGCCGATGTGATCGTCTACGGCACCGGGTTCCAGACCCTCGACTTCCTGGCGCCCATGTCGGTGACCGGCCTGGGCGGCCGCACTCTGCACGAGACCTGGCGCGACGGGGCGGAGTCCTATCTCGGGATCACCGTCACAGGCTTCCCGAATTTCTTCATGCTCTACGGACCCAACACCAACCTCGGCGGCAACTCGATCATCTACATGCTCGAGGCCCAGGTCGGCTACGTGACCAGCGCCCTGCGCGCACTTGACGAGCAGGATCTGGACTGGCTCGACGTGCGGCAGGACGAGCAGCAGGCGTTCACCCGCTGGGTCGACAAGGCCAGTCGCACCTCGGTCTGGAACAGCGGGTGCCATAGCTGGTACACGACGGCGTCCGGACGCAACACCAATAACTGGCCGGACCAGACCTTCCGGTACCGGCAGCGGGTCCGCGAGTTCGAGCTCGCCAGATACCGCGTTATGCCAAAACGTCCGGTCGCTGCCGGGCGTGACACCGTCCAGGCTGACGCGAGCGCGGCATGACCGCCGCTTCCGCCCGCTCTCGGGATTCTGGCAAGACGGGCGGCTTCCGGCTGCCGCCAGCGCTCCTGCGGCTCGGGGCGGGGCAGCTCAACAGGCTCGCGCTCAACCCGCGCCTGCCGTGGGAGGTACAGCGCAGGCGCCTCGCCCGGCTCATGAGCGCCTCCCCCATGCCGCGCGGCACGACCGTCACCGACGAGGTGCACGGCGGTGTGCGCACCGAGGTGGTCAGCGCCGGCCAGACCAGTCCCGAGCGCACCGTCGTCCACTTCCACGGCGGCGGCTACTGCGTGGGCTCACCGGAGATGGCCAGGACCTGGGCGGCGCACCTCAGCGCGCAGGCGGGGTGCCGGGTGGTGCTGCCCGACTACCGGCTGGCCCCCGAGCATCCGCATCCGGCCGCGCTCGACGACGCCCGCGAGGTTGTCAGGGCGCTGCTCGGCGAGCTCGCGCCGGGCTCGCTCGTGCTGTCCGGCGACTCGGCCGGCGGCGGCCTCGTGCTGTCGCTCACGCAGGCCATGCGCGACGCGGGCGATGACCTTCCGGCCGGCTGCATCCTGCTGTCACCCTGGCTTGACCTGTCCAGGGATCGCCGGGCCCTGCCGGACCTGGTCCGCCGGGACGTGCTGCTCACCCCGCACTGGCTCGAGGCCTGTGCGACCGCGTATGCCCATCCGTCGACGTGGACGGAGCCGACGGTCTCACCGCTGCACGGCAAGCTGGAAGGGCTGCCGCCGCTGCTGATCCAGGCGGGATCGGACGACCTGCTGGTCCCCGACGCCGACCAGCTAGCGGTCAGCGCCGCGGCGGCCGGGGTCGAGGTGACCTACACCAGGTGGCCGCGCATGTGGCACGACTTCACGCTGCAGCCCGGCCTGCTCGCCGCCGCCGACAACGCGCTGACCCAGGCAGCCTGGTTCCTCGCGACGGTAGCGAGCTCCTGAGACGCCGCTCGCCAGCACCTGGCTAGAGCCGGTCGAAGCGCGCCTGGAAGAACCGGAGATAGCGCGGCTCGTACGTCATGACCAGGCCCTTCGCTGTCTCCCGCTGAGCGTGGACGGCTTCCACCGCCTCGGCGACGATGTCCATGTGCGCCTGCGTATACACCCGGCGCGGGATCGCCAGCCGGGTCAGTTCCAGCCTCGGACGATGATGGTCGCCGGTCTCCGGGTCGCGGCCGGCCGAGACGATCCCGCGCTCCATCCCGCGGATTCCGGAGTCGAGGTAGAGCTCGGCGGCGAGCGTCTGGGCAGGAAACTGGTCCTGCTCCAGATGCGGGTAGAACCGGCGCGCGTCCAGGAAGATCGCGTGGCCGCCCACCGGTTTCACGAACGGGACGCCAGCCGCGCAGAGCAGGTCACCGAGATAGCGCACCTGACCGATCCGGGCCCGGATGTGCTCATCCTGGACCGACTCGGCAATGCCGATCGCCATCGCGGCCATATCCCGCCCGGCCAGTCCGCCGTAGGTGTGCAGGCCCTCGAAGACGACACAGAGATTGCGGGCTTCGTCGAATAGCTCACGGTCATTGAGCGCGAGCCAGCCGCCGATATTCACCAGCGAGTCCTTCTTGGCCGACATCCAGGCGCCGTCGGTGTAGGAGCAGAACTCCCTGAGGATCTCGGCGATCGTCTTGCCGTCGTAGCCCTTTTCGCGCTCCTGGATGAAGAACGCGTTCTCGACCATCCTGGTCGCGTCAAGGAACACCCGTATTCCGTGCCGGTCGCACAGGTCGCGAACGGCGCGGACATTGCCCATGCTCACCGGCTGCCCGCCCGCCATGTTGACCGTGCCCGCCAGGCTGACATAGGCGATCTGCCCGGCGCCCTCGCGCGCGATCAGGCCCTCAAGCTTGCCGAGATCGACATCTCCCTTGAACGGATGCTCACTCAGCGGGTCGTGCGCGGCATCGGTGATCACGTCCGTGAAGACGGCGCCAGCGCGCTCCTGGTGCACTCGCGTGGTCGTGAAGTACATGTTCGCTGGCACGAACTGGCCAGGCTTGATGGCGATCTGGCTGAGCAGGTGCTCGGCTCCGCGGCCCTGGTGGGTCGGCACCACATGCTGGTAGCCGTAGAACTCCCGCACCGCTTCCTCGAGGTGATAGAAGTTCCGCGACCCGGCGTATGCCTCGTCACCGAGCATCAGGCCGGCCCACTGCCGGTCGCTCATCGCATTAGTGCCCGAGTCCGTGAGCAGGTCGATGTAGACATCGTCCGAACGGAGCAGGAACGTGTTGTAGCCGGCCTCAGCTGCCGCCTCCGCGCGTTCCTCCGGTGTGGTCATCCGCAACGGCTCGACCATCTTGATCTTCCAGGGTTCGGCCCAGGACCGGCGGCCAAGCTGCCGCCCGGTGGTGATCGGCAGGTCCGTGGTCATCGGCACCTCCACGCGCTCGGTGTCCCATCCGCCACGCTGCGCCGGGACGCCTTAGCGTCTCCGGAAAATGTGGTCGTCCACAGTGCCAATGGCCCGCCAGAACAGGGACTTTAGGCCCGATCCGGACCATGGACTTTCCCCGCCAGGTAGCCCGGTTTCGCTTGCTATCCGAACCTACGCTAACGTAACCTACGTATCCGTAGCTAGGAGTCCTCATGCCGACGTATCAGGCCAACGAGCTGCCCGCCATCATCCAGGGCGGCATGGGAGTCGCCGTCTCGTCGTGGCAGCTGGCCCGGGCAGTGGCCGCCACGGGCCAGCTCGGCGTCGTGTCGGGCACGGCGCTCGACGTGGTACTCGCCCGCAGGCTGCAGGACGGCGATCCCGGTGGCCACATGCGGACGGCGCTGGAAGCCTTCCCCGTCCCTGATGTCGCCGCCCGCGTCCTTCGCCGGTACTTCCGCGCGGGCGGCCGCGAGCCGGGTACGCCCTACGCCCCGGTGCCCAGGCTCAGGCTGCACCAGGATCGCCGGGCCCAGGAACTCGCCGTGGTCGCGAATTTCGCGGAGGTCTGGCTGGCAAAGCAGGGACATGACGGCCCGGTTGGCGTGAACTACCTGGAGAAGGTCCAGCTGGCAACGCCCGCGGCCGCCTACGGCGCGATGCTGGCCGGCGTCGACGTGGTGCTGGTCGGCGCCGGCATACCGAGAGAACTTCCCCGGCTGCTCGACAAGCTCGCCGGGCACGAACCTGTGAGCCTGCCGGTCCACGTCCTCGGCGCGTCCGACGGCCAGGTGCACACCGTCGAACTGGATCCCGTGGCCGTGCTCGGAGCGGCGCTGCCGCCACTTCCGCGGCCCGTCTTCCTGGCCATCGTCTCGGCGCACGTGCTCGCGGAGTACCTGGCCCGAGATCCGGCGATCCGCCCGGACGGCTTCGTCATCGAGGGCCCGCTGGCGGGCGGCCATAACGCGCCACCGCGCGGCCGCCTCACGCTGGACGACAGCGGTCAGCCACGCTACGGCCCGCGCGACGATGCCGACCTGACCCGGCTGGCGGCCATCGGCCTGCCGTTCTGGCTCGCCGGCGCCTATGCCACCCCGTCCAGGCTGCGGGAGGCCAGGGTCGCTGGCGCCGCTGGCATCCAGGTTGGCACCCTGTTCGCCCTCAGCCGGGAATCCGGGCTGCGGCCCGACCTTCGCACGCGACTTATCGAACAGGCCCGGGCCGGAACGCTGCGCGTGCGAACTGACCCGGCCGCTTCGCCGACCGGCTTCCCGTTCAAAGTCGCGCAGCTACCGGGCACGCTGGCCGAGCCCGAGCGCTATGACGCCCGGCCAAGGCTGTGCGACCTGGGTTACCTGCGCGCACCGTACCTGCGGCCGGACGGTGAGGTCGGCTACCGGTGCCCGAGTGAGCCGGTGCACATGTACCTGCGCAAGGGCGGCGAGCCCGCGGAGACAGCAGGCAGGTCATGCCTGTGCAACGCGCTGCTAGCCAACGTCGGCCTCGGACAGGTACGCCGCGCCGACGGCTACGTCGAGGAGCCGCTGGTCACGCTCGGGTCCGATCTCGACGGCGTGCGCGCGATGCTGGGGCGCAACGAGCGCGGCTGGTCGGCAGCGCAGGCCGTGACCTGGCTGCTCGCTGGCTGAGTCCGGTCGCACGTCCGGTGTGCTGGTCGGCCGCGCCGCACCGGCTCAACCCCGTTCTCTGCTGATATGTCTGGTAACTTGCCGGAATGGTCTCGGGGCACTCTGCTGAAAACGGAATGAAATGTCCGGATTGCAGCGCCGCAGTCGAGGTAGATGCCGGGTTCACCGGCTGGTGCGAGGATTGCGGCTGGAACCTGGTCCCGCCGAACGGCGCGAAACCGCTCACCAGACGGCAGCGGCGGCGCACCGCAGTTGCGGCGCGCCACGAGGATGCCGTCCTGGCCAGGGCTATGCGCGGACGCGGACAGCAGGTTCGCCACGATCTTCAGTCGCGGGTCGCAGTCGGCATCGCCGTTGCCGTTCAGCTTCTGACCCTCGGCACGGTCGCGCTGGCCGGGTGGCTGGGCTGGGAGGCCCGCAGGTATCCGCCGCTGGCCTTGCCTGCTCTCGCCTGCCTGGCACTTGCCTATGCCCTGCGCCCGAGGCTCGGCCGCCTCCCCCGCGAGTTCGTGCTGTCCCGCGCGGCCTGCCCGTCGTTCTTCGGCCTGCTTGACCAGATCAGCAAGGCCGCTGGAGCACCAGCCTTCGATCACGCGGTACTCGCAACGGGCCCGACGGCCGCGACCGCGCGGGTTGGCATCCGCCGGCAGCGGGTGCTGATTATCGGCGCCGCGCTGTGGAGCGTCCTCGACTGGGACGAGCGCATGGCCGTGCTCGCGCATGAGGCCGGCCACAACGTCAGTAACGACTCTCGCCGCGGCTACCTACTCGGTACCTCCCTGAAGGCGCTCGAGGTGTGGGTCGCCATCCTCACCCCCAGAACAAGGGCCTTTCTTTTCCAGCAGATCCTGTTCCGAATGCTCGTCCGGTCACCGCTGCGCTGGGTGACGATCGGCTTGTATGCGGCTCTGCTGCGCCTCTCCAGCGGTGTCAGCCGCCTGGCCGAGTACCGGGCCGACGACATCGCCGCGACCGTGGCCGGAACGGACGCGACTGCGCGCGCCCTGGACAAGATGCTCGTCACCCGCGACGGCATCGCGCGAATCGCGCAGACGGTGCTGTGGCAGCCTGGCGTCTCGCTGTGGACCGCGCAGCGAGAATTCGTCGACAGCTTTCCGCAGCGGCAGCGCGACCGGCTGCGCCGGATCGACCAGCGGTCGGCCACCGGCCTGTACTCGACGCATCCGTCCGTCACCCGGCGCATCGCCTACCTCTGCGCCAGCCCGGTACCGGGAAGCATCACTCCCCTAAGTGCCGGGCAGCTAGCCCAGATCGACGATGAACTCGAACCGCAACTGCACAAGCTAGCGCGGGATATCCGCGCCAGACTTGAGAGCAGCCTCACTCCGGCGCAGCTGGAGACCCTGCCGAAGCGCTGACACGCTACCGGCCGGCAGGAACGACAACGACAGGGCAATGCGCGTGGTGCAGCACCTTATTGCTGATCGAGCCGAGCGGCATGTGCTGGGCCAGGCCGCCGGTGTGCGCGCTTCCGCTAGCGCCCACGACGAGCAGGTCGGCGTCCCGCGATGAGTTGATGAGCTCCGCCGCCGGCAGGCCGTTCACCGCAGTGACCGTGACCGATGCCGGGCGTGACTCGCCGAGCTCGACCTCGGTCTTGGCCACCAGCTCGGACGCGGCTTCGCGCGCGCTCTGCAGCAGTGCGTCGTCTACCGGGACGGTGATCGGCTGGTGCGTCCAGAAGCTCGCAGCGACCTCATGGACGGTCATGACGGTCAATGGCGCGTGCCGGACCGCCGCCTCCTTCATCGCCCATTCGAGTGCGTACCGTGCGTTCGCAGATCCGTCGACTCCTACCACGATTCCTTGCATGGCCCTCTCCTTCCTGACGGCCGCCCGTACCGGGCAGCCGGAGCACTGCCGTTAGCGTCGCCGCAGCGCTAGCGCATGGTTAGGGCCATTAGGTTTCATTCCGGGGCCATTAGTCCCAAGCCCGGATCAGGGAGCAGTGGTACCAGGCTCCGGGGCGATCCAGTAGCGGCATTCGCCGTCGAGAATGTCTTCCAGCGTGCCCGCGTTGGCCTCGATGACCCTCCGGGAGGCCGCGTTGCGCTCATCGCAGGTGAGGAGGAGCCAGGTGAGGCCCAGAGCCCGCCGGGTGTAGCCGATCGTCTCGGCGAGCAGCGCGGTGGCGTGGCCCTGCCGGCGGTGCCGGGGAGCGACGTGGTACCCGATGTGCCCGCCGCGCCTGCGCAGCTCGGGAGTCAGGCCGTGGCGGACGATGACCGTGCCCAGGTACGTCTCGCCGTCGACGTACCACAGCGTGGTGATCGGCACACCCCAGCCGCGGGTGTCCAAGATAAGGTCCCGCACGTAGCTCTCGAAGTCCGCTGACACCTGCTCGACCGGGAACTGCGGCAGCCACCCCTCGTCGCGCAGATCTCGGACGGCCTCGAGGAACGACTCGCGCACCAGCGTCGTCGGCGTGGCCAGCTGCGGCATAACGCCAGGCTACCGGGCTAGGTACCGCCCTGTTGCCGGTCGAGCCGGTGCAGCACCTGGCTCGTGATCGCGTCGAGCGCCGCGACCTGCCCGGGCGTCAGGTGGTCGAAGATCAGCTCACGGACCGAGCAGACGTGCGCTGGCGCGGCCTGCTCGATGGCGATGCGTCCGGCATCCGCCAGCACGACGAACGCGCCGCGCCGGTCGGATGCGCAGTTCTCCCGGCGGACAAGCTCCCGGCGCTGCATGCGGGCCAGGTGATGGGAGAGCCGGCTCTGCTCCCACGCAAGCTGCCGCCCGAGCTCGAAGATCCGCATCCGGCCGCCCGGCGTCTCGCTGAGCGTGACGAGCACGTCGTAGTCGGCCAGTGACAGACCCGACCCGGCCAGGTCATGGTTGAGCCTGGCCTGCAGGTGCGAGGTCATCCGCAGCAGTCCGCGCCAGGCGTGCTGCTCGTCGTCGCTCAGCCACCGGGTCACGCCCGTTATCCTAGCGGAATGAATGACGTGTCATGTAAGTTGCAGTACGCGTCATTTCACTGACTGCTGAAGGGAACCGCGATGACGACCGGCACCGTGAGCCCGCTGGTGGACGTCCGCCGGGCGAGCGAGCGCTTCAAGACTCGCATCGACTGGCTGGACAGTAAGCACTCGTTCAGCTTCAGCCAGCACTACGACCCTGCCAACACCCACCACGGACTGCTGCTGGTCAGCAACGACGACATCGTCAAGCCGGGCACCGGCTTCGAGACGCACCCGCACCGGGACATGGAGATCGTCACCTGGGTGCTGCAGGGCTCGCTGGTGCACCAGGACTCGACCGGGCACAGCGGCGTCATCTACCCGGGACTGGCGCAGCGGATGAGCGCGGGCACCGGCATCCTGCATAGCGAGAAGAATGACTCCTGGCGGCTGGGCGCTGAGCGGCATACCGATCCCGTGCACTTCGTGCAGATGTGGGTCGTGCCCGACGAGTCCCGGATCACCCCGGGCTACGAGCAGCTCGAGATCGACCACGAGCTGCTCAGCGGCGACCTCGTCCCGGTGGCCTCCGGGATGGACAAGCACGACGGCGCCTCGGCCATCCGGATCAAGAACCGGTACGCCGCCCTGTACGCCGCCCGGCTGCGGCCCGGGCAGAGCGTGCAGCTGCCCGAGGCGCCGTTCGGCCACCTGTTCGTCCCGCTCGGCGCCGTGGACCTCGAGGGGACCGGGCCGCTCGGCACCGGCGACGCCGTCAGGTTCACCGCCACCGGCGGACAGCGCATCACCGCGACCGAGCCGGCCGAGATCCTGGTCTGGGAGATGCACGCCAGGATCTCGTCCTGAGGCAGTCTCAGCGGGAGCCGGGCACGCCGGGCCGGCCGGCCCGGCGGGGCATGATCAGGAACGCGAGCACGGAGCCGACGGCGGCAACGGCGGCGCCGGTCAGCATGCCCAGGTCCATGCCGCTCATAAAGGCCACCTTGGCCGCCTGAGCCAGCGCCTGGCCTGCTGGCCCGCCGAGCCGCTCGGCAACGGCCAGGGCGCCGCCCAGCGAGCCGTAGATGACGTGCGAGACCGACGGAGGTACGCCGAACGGGGCGAGCACGGCAGTCATCTTGTCGTGGTAGCTGGTCGCAAGCAGGCTGCCGATGACTGCCACCCCGAGCGCACCGCCGACCTGGAGGAACGTGCCGTTTGTTGCCGATCCGACGCCGGTGTGCTGCTGCGGCAGGCTGCCCATCACCGAGGCCGTGGCGCACGGCATCGCCAGTCCCGCGCCGATCCCGAGCAAGACCATTCCCAGCAGGGTGCTGACATATGTCGAGGTCACCGTTGCTCCGGACAGCTGCCACAGGCCCGCCGCGATGATCAGCATCCCGGCCGCCAGCACGACCTTGCTTCCGGCCCAGCGGACGGCCAGCGCCGACAGCGGCGCGACGAGGGCGATCGCGGCGGCCGCCGGGATCACTCTGACGCCGGCCGCCAGCGCGGAGTAGCCCAGTTCGAACTGCAGGAACTGGGTCAGTACGAACAGCGACCCGATCAGCCCGAACGTGACCAGCCCGACCGAGCCGATCGCTCCGGAGAACGCCCTGGTACGGAAGAAGCTCAGGTCCAGCATCGGATGAGACGACCTGCGCTCCCAGATGACGAAGAACGCCAGCACGGCCAGCCCGGCCGCGCCGACCCCGAGCACCTCGCCAGAGGACCATCCCTTGGACGGCGCCTCGATGATCGCCCACAAGACCAGCCCGAGGCCCGCGATTGACAGCATCGCGCCGGGCACGTCGGGTCGGCTGGCCGCCGGGTTCTTCGAGTTGGGGACCAGCGGGACCGCGCCCAGGAACCCGACCAGCGCGATCGGGACGTTGATCAGGAAGACCGAACCCCACCAGAAGCGCGTCAGCAGCAGGCCGCCCACGATCGGGCCGAGTGCGATGCCGACGCCGCTGGTCGCGGCCCACAGCCCGATCGCGCGCTGGCGTTCCGCCGGGTCGCGGAACGTGTCAGTGATGATCGACAGCGTGGCCGGCATCAGCATGGCGGCGCCGATGCCCATGCTCGCCCGGGCCGTGATCAGCATGGAGACCGAGCCTGAGAACGCCGCCCACGCCGAGCCGGCGGCGAATGCCACCAGGCCAGTCAGGAACACCCACTTACGGCCCACCCGATCGGCCAGGCTGCCCATGACCAGCAGCAGCCCGGCGAACACGATCACGTAGGAATCGACGATCCACTGCAACTGGCTGTCGGTGGCATGCAGGTCCCTGACCAGCGTGGGCAGTGCGACATTCAGGACGGTGCTGTCGAGGTTGACGATCAGCAGCGATACGCAGAGCACGACGAGAACGAGCCAGCGCCGCGGCGCCGGCTCGCCGTCCTGGCTCGGTTGCGCCGTCTTGGGCACAGGCAAGGAGAGGCTCACTCCGCCACTGCACCGCGCACCGGGGGTGCTCGCCAGGGTCGCAGGACCTGCCCGTTGGTCCTTTTTCACTCCGCTCCGCAAGGTCGCCTTGCGCACGCCAGGCAGTACATTGGCGAAATTGCCGGTAATGACTGGTAACCATCGCGGCACGGGAGGGCTCGTGAACCTCAGCAGTCATCTGGTCCAGCGTGTTCTTCGGCTGCCGCCGCCGCTGACCAGGAAGGTGGACCTGCAGCGCGACCTGCGGGTACCGATGCGAGACGGCGTGGTCCTGCTGGCGGACCGATGGGCGCCGCAGGCACCGGACGGCTCGCTGCCGATGGCATTGGTGCGCACGCCATACGGCAGGCGAGGCCAGCTTGGCGGGCTCTTCGGCAGGACTCTGGCCGAGCGAGGCTTCCAGGTACTTGTCCAGAGCACGCGCGGCACGTTCGGCTCCGGCGGCGTGTTCGACCCGATGCGGCGTGAGCGCGAGGACGGGCTTGACACCCTGGACTGGGTGCGCGAGCAGCCGTGGTTCGGCGGTTCGATCGTGCTGACCGGCCCGAGTTACCTCGGGTACGTGCAGTGGGCCATGGCTGGCGCGTTCCCGCCTGAGGTCAGGGCCATGATCCCGCTGGTGACCGAGTCCGCTCTCACGCTGGAGTTCCTGCGGCCGGACGGGCTGTCGCTCGAAACACCGTTCGGCTGGGGTGTCATGATCGCGGGACAGGAGCGCCGAGGGGCGCTCGCGCGGCAGGTGCTGCTGAACGGCAAGGTGCGGCGGGCCCTGCGCACGCTGCCGCTCGGGCAGGCGGACACGGCCGCCATCGGTCACCCTTCGGACTACATCCAGGACATCCTGGCCCACGACGCGGACGACCCGCACTGGACGGCCCTGGACCACCGGGACCAGGTGGCACGCGTCACCATCCCGGTCAGCGCGATCGGCGGCTGGTACGACATCTTCCTGCCCGGCCAGTTGCGCGACTATGAGGTCCTGCAGGCGGCCGGCCGGACCGCCAGGCTGACCATCGGGCCGTGGACGCATACCTCACCCGGAGGGTTCGGCTCGGCCATGCGGGAGACGCTGGGTTTCGCCCTGGCTCACGCCCGCGGCGAGCAGCCAGCATCGCGCGCCCGGGTGCGCCTGTTCGTTATGGGCGAGGAAGCCTGGCGTGATTTCGACGCATGGCCGCCGCCTGGCTACGCCGCCAGCCGCCTCCACCTGCGGCCCGGTGGCGCCCTGGCCAGTGAGCCGCCCGCGGAGTCGGCGCCCGACAGGTACCGTTACGACCCCGCTGATCCGACTCCGGCGGCCGGTGGGGTCCGGCTGTCAGGGAAGGCCGGGCGGGTCGACAACACCGATCTTGAGGCGCGCGCCGACGTGCTCACGTACAGCACGGAGCCGCTAACTCAGGACACCGAGGTGATCGGCAAGGTGAGCGCCGAGATCTGGTTCCGCTCCAGCCTGCCGTACGCCGACGTCTTCGTCCGGCTGTGCGACGTGGATCCGCGCGGACGCTCCCGCAACGTGTGCGACGGTCTGGTCAGCCTGTCCGGTGCCGACCGGCTCTCCTGTGCCACGGTGCGGCTGTGGCCGACCGCGCACCGGTTCAAGGCGGGCCACCGCATCAGGGTGCAGGTGTCCAGCGGCGCCTTCCCCCGGTACGCGCGCAACCCTGGCACTGGCGAGCCGCACGCCACCGCCGTCAGCCTGCGAGCAGCCGACCAGGAGGTCTACCACGACCCAGCGCATCCTTCGGCTGTGATCCTGCCGGCGCGGCAGTTCCGGTAACCATCCGGGCCGCCGCGAGCGGACGGCCCAGGCGGCTGCCGCGGTTCACCGAGGCAGGAGGCGCGCGAAGTGTTGCATGGTCATGCATAATTCTGCATATACTTGCGCTCATGTCCAAGGTGCTTGCCTCCCTGCCCGTCGGCGAACGTGTCGGGATCGCCTTCTCCGGCGGCCTCGACACGTCGGTAGCAGTCGCGTGGATGCGCGAGAAGGGCGCGGTGCCGTGCACGTACACCGCTGACATCGGTCAGTACGACGAGCCCGACGTCGCCTCGGTGCCCGGCCGCGCCACCGCGTACGGCGCGGAGATCGCCAGGCTGGTCGACTGCCGGGCGGCGCTGGCGGAAGAGGGGCTCGCGGCCCTTGCGTGCGGGGCGTTCCACATCAGGTCCGGCGGGCGCACGTACTTCAACACCACCCCGCTCGGGCGCGCCGTCGCCGGCACCCTGCTGGTGCGCGCGATGCTCGAGGACGACGTGCAGATCTGGGGAGACGGCTCCACCTTCAAGGGCAACGACATCGAGCGGTTCTACCGCTACGGCCTGCTCGCCAATCCGTCACTGCGGATCTACAAGCCGTGGCTGGACGCCTGCTTCGTCAGCGAGCTCGGCGGCCGCAGGGAGATGTCCGAGTGGCTGCTCGCCCGCGGGCTGCCGTACCGGGACGCCACGGAGAAGGCCTACTCGACCGACGCGAACATCTGGGGGGCGACGCACGAGGCCAAGGCGCTCGAGCACCTCGACGCGAGCGTCGAGATGGTCGAGCCGATCATGGGCGTGCGGTTCTGGGATCCCGCCGTCCAGATTCCAGCCGAGGACGTCGCGGTCGGCTTCGAGCAGGGGCGGCCGGTCACGATCAACGGCAAGGAGTTCTCCTCCGCAGTGGACCTCGTGCTCGAGGCCAACGCCATCGGCGGCCGGCACGGCATGGGCATGTCCGACCAGATCGAGAACCGGGTCATCGAGGCGAAGAGCCGTGGCATCTACGAGGCTCCGGGGATGGCGCTGCTACACGCGGCGTACGAGCGCCTGGTCAACGCGATCCACAACGAGGACACCCTGGCCAGCTACTACAGCGACGGACGCCGGCTCGGCAGGCTGCTCTACGAGGGCCGCTGGCTGGACCCGCAGTCGCTGATGCTGCGCGAGTCGCTGCAGCGCTGGGTCGGCATGGCGGTCACCGGCGAGGTGACGCTGCGGCTACGGCGCGGCGAGGACTACTCCATCCTGGAGACCGCCGGGCCGGCGCTGAGCTACCACCCTGACAAGCTCTCCATGGAACGGACCGAGGACTCCGCGTTCGGCCCGGTCGACCGCATCGGCCAGCTGACCATGCGCAACCTCGACATCGCCGACTCGCGTGCCAAGCTCGAGCACTACGCCAGGCTCGGCATGATCGGCAGCCCGCATCCGGCGCTGATCGGCGGCACCCAGGCGGGCCCGGCCGAGCTGATCGGCGCGCTGCCCGAGGGCGGTGCCGAGGCGATCGCCTCCCGCGGCAAGGTTCCCGGCGACGACCAGCTGCTCGACCAGGCCGCGATGGAGGCCGGCACCGACTGACGAGCCTGACCGGCTACGATCCCGCGGGGCTGAGTCGCCCTGCCCGCAGCGCCGCGACGACTCCGCCGTCGACCAGCAGGTCCGCGCCGGTGATGAAGGAAGACTCCGGGCCGAGCAGGAACGCCGCGGCGGCGGCGATGTCGCCGGGAGTTCCGATCCTGCCAGCGGCCGACGCACCGAGCATCGCGCGCATGATCTGGCCGCTGGCCGAGCCGAGTTCCTGCTGGCTCATCGGGGTCGAGATGATGCCCGGGCTGATCGAGTTGACCCGAGCGCCGCGCTCGCCCCAGGACACGCTCGCGGCCTGCACCCGGAGATGGTTGGCGCGCTTGGCAAGCCCGTAGGCCATTCCGGGGTCGGTGACGGCCTCCGGGCTGGCGAAGGGCAGTCGCAGCAGCTCGCGCGCGGGGGTCTGCGCCAGTGCGGCCTCCTGCTCGGCAGGCAGAGGTGCTGCCATGTAGGCGGCCATGCTGGCGATAACGACGCCGGCGCCGCCCGGGGCGATCACGCCGCCGAACACTTCCAGCATCAGGGCGACGCCGAGCAGATCCACCTTCAGGATGGCCGCGGCCGGTGCCTGCACCGGCGACAGTCCGGCGGTGTGCACGACCTGGGCCACGCTGCCCAGCGCCGTAGCAGTCTCAGCCAGGGCCGTCACGGACTCGGGTGAGGAAACGTCGACATGCGCTGTGGTGACGGTGTGGCCGTCGCCTTCCAGCGAATCGGCGGCCGCGCGCAGGATCGCCTCGTCGAAGTCCGCGAGCAGCACCTTGCGGCCGGCGCCCTGACGGCCCGCGATCGCCCGCCCCATCCCGCCGGTACCGACAACTACGAGCACGTCCCCGTCCATGAGCAGCCCCCTTCAGGCTCGTGGCACTCACGCGCAGCGTAGCGATGCCCCGGCGCGGACCTCCCGCCGCCTCACCCGATCACGATCGGCAGGGTTTCCCAGCCGCGGACGGTCGAGGTCTGCGCGAGCCTGGCGCTCTCCCAGTCGACATCCCAGCGCGGGAAGCGGCTGAGCAGTTCCTCCATCGCCACCCGGCCCTCCAGCCTGGCTAGCGCCGCGCCCAGGCAGTAGTGGGCGCCCAGGCCGAACGTCAGCTGCTGGCCGATCGCACGGCGGATGTCGAACCGGTCCGGGTCGGGATAGCGGCGGCAGTCCCGGTTGGCGGCGGCGACGATGAACATCATCGCGCTGCCGGCCGGCACGGTCTGGCCGTAGAACTCCACGTCCCTGGTGACGTACCGGGCAATGGCGGGACCGGGCGGCTCGAACCGCAGGATCTCCTCGATCGCGTTGGGGATCAGGGCCGGATCGTCCGCCAGTTCCTGGCGCTGATCGGGATGGCGGGCCAGGATGGACCCGATCCAGCCGATCAGCCGCCCGGTCGTCTCGTTTCCCGCGCCAGCGACCACGGTGGTGTACATCAGGACCTCGTCGCGGGTGAGCGTACGGGTCACGCCGTCCTCGTCCTCGAACTCGGCGTTCAGCAGGTCGGTCATCAGATCATCGGAAGGATGGTTCTTGCGCCAGTCGATGTAGCTGGCGATCAGCTCGCTGTTGAGAACCACGCCGTCGGAGAGGTCCATCTGCCCGCCGGCCTCGGTACGCAGGAACCCGTCGGCGGACTCCCTGATGGCATCCTGGTCGGCCTCCGGAATGCCGAGCAGCATGCCGATGACGCGCATCGGCATCTCGGCACCGACCGCTGCCACGAGGTCGAAGCGGTCCGTTCCGACGAGCGGGTCAAGCGAGCGCCTGCAGAACTCGCGCACCTGCGGCTCGAGCGCGGCGATCCTGCGCGGGGTGAAGACGCGGACCAGCAGGCGACGGTGCAGGTCGTGGATCTGGGGATCTTCGAAGATGAGCGTGCCAGGAGGGATCTCGATATCCGACTTGATGATCTCGAGGATGGCGCCCCTGGCGGAGGAGAACGTCCGCCAGTCCGGCAGGCCGCGCTCGAGGTCGGCATACCGGCTCACCGCGTAGAAGTCATGCTTGTCGTTGTAGTACAGCGGCGCTTCTTCCCGAAGCCGGCCGAAGGTCGGATACGGATCTGCGAGGGACGTCGCGTCGTACGGGTCCCAGTAGATCGGGCTGTCAGTGCTCACGGGCGCTCCAAGCCGATGCTGTGCACTCGCTCAGCATCTCTCTGAATGGTTGTGTAACATCCAGTTTTCGGCAGGTCAAGGGGCATGCGCTAAAACGTTCGGCTACTGGCAGGCACGCGCAGATCGCGCGCTTGGGCAGATCTTGACCCGTTCAGGGCGTTCATGCTAAGCAAGTGCACAGCATCGCTGATACCGACCAGCAGGCCTCGCAGGAGGGCGCCGTGAACCTTGGGGCTGTTGCCGCCCGCTATGCGGGTGCCCGCGTTCCCAGGGTGGAGGATCCGCGCCTGCTGACCGGCCACGGGACGTTCGTCGACGACGTAGTGCGACCGGGCATGCTGCACGCCTGCTTCGTGCGCAGCCCGATGGCCAGGGCCGCGATCGCGGGGATCGACGCGTCGGCGGCACTCGCACTGGACGGGGTGCACGCGGTCTTCACGGCGGCAGATCTCAACCCCGGCGTGCACGAGCAGTGGTACACCCTCATCGGCAAGGACGTGCCTGACGTCCCGCGGCCGCCGCTGGCCGAGGGCGAGGTGCGCTTCGTCGGCGATCCGGTGGCCCTGGTCGTCGCCGCCGACCGGTATATCGCGGAGGACGCGGCCGAGCTTGTCGCCGTCGACTACGAGCCGCTGCCGCCGGTCGCGGACTATCTGACGGCACTCGACTCCGACCACCTCGTACACGCGGGCTTTCCCGGCAACCTGGCCGGCCAGCTTGACATTCCCCCGTCGCAGGAGGCCGCGGCGGTCTTCGGCCAGGCGCCGCACGTGGTGCGGGAGACGATCTACCAGCAGGCGTACGCGGCGGTACCGATGGAGACCCGCGGGCTGGTCGCCGAGTGGTCGGCGCCCAGCGGCGAGCTGACGATCTGGGCGTCGACTCAGTCGCCGCACGAGGTACGGATGTTCTGCGCCAGGCTGCTCGGGATTCCCGAGCACCGGGTGCGGGTGGTGATGCGCGACACCGGCGGCGGCTTCGGCCAGAAGGTCATGGTGCAGCGCGAGGACATGTGCGTCATGCTGGCGGCGCTGCGGGTGCCCGCCGCGCTGAAGTGGATCGAGGACCGCCGGGAGAACCTGCTGTCGGCCGGGATGTCGCGCCACGAGCACGCGGACGCCCGGATGGCATTCGACGACGACGGCCGCATCCTGGCCGCCGCGATCGACTATGTGCAGGACGTGGGCGCCTATCCGGTGCCGTGGCCGGTGCAGACCGCCGCCGTGGTCGGGATGCTCTTCCCCGGTCCGTACCGCGTCCCGCACGCCGGGTTCACCTCGAAATGCGTCTTCTCCAGCACAGCGGGCCGCACGGCGTATCGCGGCCCGTGGCAGTTCGAGTCGGTGGCGCGCGAGGTGCTCCTGGACATCTCGGCGCGCCAGCTCGGGATGGACCCCGCCGAGCTGCGCCGCAGGAACCTGCTGCGGCGGGACGAGCTGCCCTGCGTGAACCCCTGCGGCATGCCGTACAGCGACATAACGCCACTTGAGACGTTCGAGCAGGCGCTGAAGATCGCGGACTACGATGCCTTCCGGCGGGAGCAGGAAGACGCCCGCGCCGCCGGCCGCTACCTCGGCGTCGGCACCTGCACCTACGTCGAGCCGACCACCGGCGCGCTCGGGCTGTACGCCACGGAGGGCGCGACGATCAGGGTCGAGCCGTCGGGAAAGGTCAGCGTCTTCGTCTCCGGCGGCTCGAGCGGCAACAGCCTGGAGACGACGGTCGTCCAGCTCACCGCCGACGCGCTCGGGGTGGACATCGCCGACGTCCACACGATCCAGGGCGACACGGCGATCACCCCGTTCGGCGGCGGAACGGGCGGCAGCCGGTCCGGCTCGATGACCGCGGGCGCCGTGGCCGAGACCGCCGCCGTGCTGCGGGAACGGATCGTGGCGATCGCCGCGCACCGCCTGGAAGCGGCAGCGCAGGACATTGAGCTGGCCAGCGGGCGAGCCGCCGTGCGCGGCGATCCCGCCGCGAGCCTGCCGTTCTCGGAGATCGCCTCGATCGCCTACTTCCAGCCCGATGCCCTGCCGCCCGGTGTCCCAGCGGGCCTGGAGGCGAGCGGCCGGTACAAGGCGCAGTCCATGATGATCTGGGCCAATGCGACGCACCTGTGCACGTGCGAGGTCGACATCGTGACCGGCAAGGTGACGCTGCTGCGCTACGTCGTCAGCGAGGACATCGGCCCGATGATCAACCCGAACGTGGTGGAGGGCCAGATCGCCGGCGGCACCGTGCAGGGGATCGGCGGCGCGCTGTTCGAGCACCTGGCATACGACGAGGACGGCAACCCCGTCACCACGACCTTCCTTGACTACCTGCTGCCGACCGCCGCCGAGGTACCGGTGATCGAGTACGGCCACATCGAGACACCGGGACCCGGACCCGGCGGCTACAAGGGCGTCGGCGAGGGAGGTGCGATCGGCGCGCCGCCCGCGGTGGTCAACGCGGTCGCCGACGCGCTCGCGCCGCTCGGCGTGCGGATCACCCGGCTGCCGCTGACGCCGGCCTCGATCGTGGCGCTGATCCGCGAGGCGCAGGAGCGGGACGCGGCCGGGTCGGTGACCGGGTGAAGCCCGCCGCGTTCGGGTATCACGCGCCGTCCACCGCGCAGGAGGCCGTGTCGCTGCTCGCCGAGCTCGGCGAGGACGCGAAGATCATCGCCGGCGGGCAGAGCCTCGTGCCCATGCTCGCGCTGCGGCTCGCCGTCGTGGAGCATCTGGTCGACCTGCGCCGCCTCGCCGGGCTGCGCGGCATCGAGCAGCGCGACGGGTCGGCGTGGATCGGCGCCGCTACCACCCAGGCCGCGATCGAGCAGTCAGCCGAGATCGCCAGCGCCGTTCCGCTGCTGGCCCGCGCCACTCCGCTGATCGGCCATTTCCAGATCCGCAACCGCGGGACCCTCGGCGGGTCGATGGCCCATGCCGATCCCGCCGCTGAGTACCCGGCGGTGGCGCTGGCACTGGGTGCTCAGGTGCAGACGCTATCGCCGCGCGGCGGCCGTGCCATTGCGGCCGACGGCTTCTTCACCGGCATGTGGAGCACTCGCCTGGAGGCGGACGAGCTGCTGACCGGGATTTCGTTCCCGCTATGGAACGGCCGGTGCGGCTTCGCGATCGAGGAATTCGCCGCCAGGCGCGGTGACTTCGCCATCGCCGGTGCCGCCGTCGCCGTCGAACTCGACGCCGGCCAGCGGATCAGCCGGTGCGGCATCGGCCTGTTCGGGCTCGGACCGACCCCGGTCCGGGCCCTGGCCACGGAAGCGGCGCTGGCCGGCTCGGCCGGGGACGGCGTCGCGGCCGGGGAGATCGGGCAGTCCGCCGTGTCTGACCTGCCGGCAGTCCCTTCTGACCTGCACGCACCGGCCAGTTACCGCAAGCGCGTGGGAGCGGCCATGGTGACCGCCGCCTGGCAGCGGGCCATCGGGGAGGCGCTCAGTGCCTGACATCGACATCGAGGTGAACGTCAACGGCGCGCGACGGCGAGCCAGCGTGCCGCCGAGGCTGACTCTCGCCGACTTCCTGCGCGAGCGCTGCCGGCTCACCGGCACGCACCTGGGCTGCGAGCACGGCGTCTGCGGCGCGTGCACGGTGCTGCTCGACGGGCAGGCCGTCCGGGCGTGCCTGGTCTTCGCCGTCCAGGCCGACGGCGCCGAGATCACCACCATCGAGGGCATCGCCTCGCCGGACGGCGAGCTCTCCCCCGTGCAGGCCGCGTTCCGCGACCAGCACGGACTGCAGTGCGGCTTCTGCACGCCGGGCTTCGTCATCTCGGCCACCGCGTTCCTGCGCGACCATCCCGACCCGACCGACGACCAGATCAGGGATGCCCTGTCCGGGAACCTGTGCCGCTGCACCGGATACCAGGGCATCCTCAGGGCCGTCCGCGCCGCCGCCGGATCAGCGCCGGAACCCACGGCGAAAGGCTCCGCCTGACCGCCAGCGTGACGGACGTCGACGCGGGCTCCCCCCTATCAGGAAACGAGGTAACCATGGCTGGACGAGTCGAGGGCAAGGTCGCGTTCATCACCGGTGCGGCCCGCGGGCAGGGACGCAGCCACGCGGTGCGGCTGGCGCAGGAGGGCGCGGACATCATCGCCGTCGACAGCTGCGCCGACGTCGAGGGCGCGCTGCCCATGGCCACGCCGGACGACCTGGCCGAGACGGTGTCCCTGGTCGAGAAGCAGGGCCAGCGCATCATCGCCAGCCAGGTCGACGTGCGCGATTTCGACGCGCTGAAGGCCGCGGTCGACGACGGGGTGGCGCAGCTGGGCAGGCTGGACATCGTCGTGGCCAATGCCGGCATCGCCAGCATGGGCGGCGCTGTGCAGGAGATGGCGGCGAACTCCTGGCAGGACACGATCGACATCAACCTGACCGGTGTCTGGCACACCGCGAAGGCCGCGGTCCCGCACATCATCACCGGCGGCCGCGGCGGCGCGATGGTGCTCACCAGCTCCGTGGGCGGGATGAAGGCCCTGCCGAACATGAGTCACTACGTCTCGGCCAAGCACGGCGTGGTCGGGCTGATGCGCTCGCTGGCGGTCGAACTCGCGCAGTACAGCATCAGGGTCAACTCCGTGCACCCGAGCCAGGTGAACACGCCGATGCTGATGAACGAGCCGACGTACCGACTGTTCCGCCCTGACCTGGAGAACCCGACCCAGGACGACATGGCGCCGATCTCGCAGATGATGCATATGCTGCCGGTGCCGTGGGTGGAGCCGGAGGACGTCAGCAACGCGATCCTGTTCCTGGTGTCGGACGAGGGCCGGTACATCACCGGAGTTCCGCTGCCGGTCGACGCGGGCGCCATGCTCAAATGACCCGGTGACCCGGTGACCCGGCGACCCGGTGACTCGGTGAGCCGCGCCGGTCATCGGTACGGGAAGCGGGCGGCGCCGCGTTACGATGTCCGGCGGAAGTGGCGTTCCCACAGGTCTGGGAGGTAAGCGGCATGGTATCGCCGCGCAGGATCGGCGCGCCGGACGCCAAGAACCGCGCCGTCCTGCTCGACGCCGCGGAGCGGCTCATGCTGGAAGAAGGACACGCCGCCGTCACCTCGCGGCGCGTCGCGAGCAAGGCCGGGCTCAAGCCACAGCTGGTGCATTACTACTTCCGCACCATGGACGACCTGTTCCTGGCCATGTTCCAGCGCCGCGCCGAGATCGGGCTCGAGCGCCAGGCCGCCGCGCTTGCGTCGCCGCAGCCGCTGCGGGCGCTGTGGGAGTACAGCAGAGACCCGGCCGGCACGGCGTTCACGATGGAGTTCAGCGCGGTCGCCAACCACCGCAAGGCGATCAGGGCCGAGATCGCCCGTTACGCCGAGCGCTTCCGGGCCGATCAGGTCGAGGCGCTGAGCGCTCTCACCGAGCGCTACGGCATCGACTCGGGTACCTGCCCG
>DASWAA010000100.1:0-2379 GCA_036391385.1 Streptosporangiaceae bacterium | reverse complement strand
CCTGGCGACGAGCAGGCCCACCTTCTGATCCGGGCGCAGCATGCGGTGCACCATCGGCAGCTGGATCAGGCTGGACGAGTACAGCGGCACGCTGACCGCCGCGGCAAGCTCGCGCTGGAACAGGACGAGGAATCCGCAGGCACCGGTGATGGCTGCCACGCCCTGGCCGGCTAGTTCCCTGGCCGCGGCGGCGAACGGCTCGAGCAGTGCCGGGTCGGCCTGGCTCACGACCCGGTCCGGGGTCGCCCCTGGCACCACCCGGTAGACGACCGGGAAGTCGAACGTCGCCGGGTTGCGGATGTGGCCGGGGATCTTGGTGAACGACGTCTCCAGGCAGAGCACTCCGATCGCGGGCACCCCGATCGCGGGCACCCCGATCGCGGGCACCCCGATCGCCGGCTCGCCGGCCTCGCTGACTCGCGTCATCTCAGCTCCTGCCGAACCGGCCCGCACGCAGCGGCGTCAGGTCAAGCTCCGCCTGCTCGCCGGCAACGACCTGCGCGATCAGCCTCCCGCCGACCGGCGCGAGCCCCATCCCGATATAGCCGTGCCCGCAGGCCACCGACAGGTTGCGGTACGACCCGGCCCGGCCGAGCAGCGGCAGGCTGTCCGGCGTGCATGGCCGCAATCCGCTCCAGACCTCCTGGTCCGGGCCGACCTCCAGGCCGGGCAAGTACGAGCGGACCGTGGCCACGATGCCGTCGATCCGCCGCCGCGACACCGTGGCGTCGAGTCCGGCCAGTTCCAGCGTCCCGCCGAACCGGAGCCGGTCTCCCAGGGGCATCAGCGCGACCTTTCCCTCGCTCAGCAGGACGGGCAGCCGGGGCGCGGCGGCGGGCGCCCGGACGGTGACGGCGTAGCCCTTGGCCGGCTGCAGCATCAGCCGGACGTCCAGCATCCGGGCCAGCGGTGCCGACCACGCGCCGGCCGCGAGCACCACCTCGCCCGGGGTGAAGTCACCGCCCGTGGTGCGTACCAGCCGGACCTTCCCGGCGGCGGCGTCGAAGCCGGTGACCTGCGTGCCCGACCTGACCGTGACGCCCATCCGCTCCAGCAGGCCGGCGAAGGCGACGACGAATTCGGGCGTCCGCAGCGCCGCTCCCTCGGCGTTGAACAGCGCCCCGTGGATGTCGAACTCGGCCTCCGGCTCAAGCTCGCGCAGCTCGGCGTCGCCGAGCACCCGCAGCGGCACGCCCCTGGCAACCGCCTGCGGCACCGACCGGCAGGCCCGCTCGAAGCCCTGCTCGGTCCGGAACGCGACGATCATCCCTGGCGCGGTGAAGGCCGCGGCCAGGTCCGGCGACCCGGCGGCGAGCTCCCGGAGGATCTCCAGGCTCCGCCGCTTCATCTCAAGCAGCACGCCGAAGCACCTCCGGGCGTCGTCCTCGTTGCACAGGCGGCGGAAGTACCAGAGCCAGGCCGCGAGCTCGGGCGAAAGCCGTGGCTTTATCCGTAACGGGCTGCGCGCGCTGGTGAGCCAGCGCAGGCCCTGGGTGAGCACTCCTGGCTCGGCCAGTGGCGTGGCGCCCTGGGTCCCGACGAAGCCGGTGTTGCCAGACGAGCATGACTGCGGGCCGCCGACCGGCCCGCGCTCGAGCACGGTCACGCTCGCGCCTGCCAGCCGGAGGTAGTACGCGCAGAACAGCCCGACGACACCGCCGCCGACGACCAGGACGTCGGGATCGCGCCGGTCCGGCCCCGCCGTCACGGGCCCCGTCGTCATGGGCCCCGTCGTCACAGTGCGACGACGAAGAAGGTGGCCGGCAGGTTGACCACGATCCGCTCGTAGATCTGCGCCATCAAGGCGATCCCGCCCGGCTCGGCGAACGTCCCCGGCGGGGCCTGCGCGAACTTGATCACCGACCGGCCGGCGTCGAACAACTGCGCGCCGTGCCCGAAGTCGCCCACGATCGCGGTGCCGGGGTCGACCAGCCTGGTCCGGACGATGAAGACGCCGTTGCTCTCGACGACGTCCATCAGGCGGCCGTCGCCGAGGAACGCGTAGTAGTCCTCGGGGTTGATGATCATCCCGTCGGCGGTGCAGCCCCGCTGCTCTATCTCGTTGCAGGCCGCGAGGATCGCGGAAGCGAAGCGGCCCCTCGACGGCATCCGGGCGATGTCAGGCAGCTCGAGCAGTCCGCCAGGGCCGCGCAGGATCGTGTGGTTCTCGGCGGTGCACAGCCGGACGATCAGCCGGTAATTGATGAACGACTCGAAGGTCTCCGGGTCCTTCCACAGGTCGGGCGGGACCTGCACCCAGGCGGTCGTCGTCGCCAGCTCGGGTACCGGCGACTTGCGGAAGTGGTTGGCGACCTCGGGCCGCAGGTCGGCATGGGTGACCGGCGGGTCGCCCGGCAAGCCGGGCGTCTCGTGCCAGTA
>DASWAA010000099.1:0-6101 GCA_036391385.1 Streptosporangiaceae bacterium | reverse complement strand
GCGGTGGCTGATGGTCAATGCCTCGGCCGCTGGCGCGGACACCAACCCGCTCGGTGAGTTCGGCAGGTTCTTCGACGGTCCTCCCCCGGCATCGATAGCCACGGCATGGCAGATGGACGGCGGGATGGCGGTGATGATGGCGGCGGCCGCGCTCCATCCTGGCGGGCACCCGGCCGATCCCGGGTTCTGGCTGCACGCGGATTACTACCCGGACCAGGCGACCCTGGCCGGCACGCACTCCGTGCAGGTTGCCTTCACCGGCCGGGCGATCGCCATCCTGGGTGACATCGGCGCCAGGTGCTGCGCCTTCGGTCACGCTACCGTCCAGGTGGACGGGGTGCCGACCTTCGACCGCACCGGGATCTGGCAGGGCATGGACAGCCCGGCACGACGGCAACCCGAGCAGGTGCTCTTCGCGTGGCGCTGGCCCACGTCGGGCCGGCACGTGATCACGATCGGGCCAGCGGCGTTCAATAGCGAGCAAGGCGGCTCGTTCTTCCAGATGACGGGCTATCTCGTCGTGAGATAGCCTGGAATGAGAGCATTCCGGCACTCACTGCGTAGTCGCGGCTTATCATCCTTTGTGTGCTGACCGTCCGTTTCCGCCTGCGCCGAGTCGCCGTGCTCCTTGCCGTGCTGGCCGCCGCCGTCGCAGTGGTCGGCTGGTCCGTCCTCCCCCGGACGGACGATCCGCGCTGGCAGTTCAGGGTCAGCGGCGGCGACTACGCGGCCCGGGCGAGCGCGGAGATCCGGCTGCTCGAGCGCTCTTTCTATAACGGCACCGGCCTGTGGCACATGTGCGTACCGGCGGCTTCCTGCTTCACCAAGAACCGGGACTGGGGCTCGGACTCGCTGACCTACGTGCTCTACCTGCGCTGGCGCCTGACTCATGATCGCAGCGTGCTGCCGCTGCTGCGGACGCTGGCGCGGACCGCGCCGGTGTGGGACGCCGCCGCCACCGGAAGCAGCGACACCGTCATGTGGGACTCGGTCGCCGACGTGCGCGAGTACCAGGCCACCGGAAGCCGGGAGGCACTGCGCAAGGCCGAGCAGGCCTTCGCCTGGGTCGACTCGGTGCAGGCCGCCGAGTTCGCGACCGGCGCGTGCCCGGCCATCGACTACCAGTGGCCGCACGGCCGGCACGGGTACCTCAAGACGCTGGAGACGGACTCGAATTACATCAAGGCCGCGCTGCTGCTGTACCAGGTCACCGGGCGCCACGCCTACCTGGCGAAGGCCGAGCGTAAGTACGACGTGGTCCGCCGCTACTTCGAATCGCCGACGATATCGCTCTACACCGTGTACGTATTCGACCACGGGTCGGCTTGTCGTCCGCTCCCCGGACACTACTTCGCCTCGGTGAACGGCAACATGATCTGGGCCGGCCAGGCACTCGCGCAGGCGACCGGCCGGCGCGGCTACCTGCGTCAGGCGACCGCGACCGCGAGGGCGGTCCAGGCGCACCTGAGCGACGGCGCCGGGGTCTTCGCCGACCTGCAGGCCGACAACGACGTCGTCGAGCCGCTGATCGAGGCCATGTACAACCTCGCCTCCCGGCAGCACCAGGCGTCCGCAGCGTCCTGGCTGATGACGAACGCGTCGGCCGCCGGGGCTGACGCCAGCGCCGCCGGGCTGTCAGGACGGTTCTTCGACGGGCCGCCGCCGGCGACGATCGCCAACGCCTGGCAGGTCAACGGCGCAGCAGCGCTTGCTCAGGTCGCAGCAGCCCTGGACCCCGGCGGACGACCGGCCGATCCCGGCTACTGGACGCGCGCGAGATTCGTCGACGACAGCCGGGGACTATCGGGTACACCGCTGCGGATTGCCGTCAGCGGCCGGGCGATCGCGATCATGGGAACCGTCGGCGCGGCCTGCTGCGACGCCGGGCATGCCACAGTGCTCGTGGACGGTATCCAGACCTACGACCGCACCGGCATCTGGCAGAACATGACCAGCCCGTCGGTGCCCCAGCCGGATCAGGTGCTGTTCGCGTGGCGCTGGAAGACGGCCGGACGGCACGTGATCACGATCAGGCCAGCGGCTTATGACCGCGAGGAGGGCGGTTCCTTCTTCCAGATGTCCGGCTACCTGCTGGTGAGGTTAGGCGGCGCCTTGTCGGCCTCAAGCTCGCTTGCTACGATCCGAATCGACGTATTTGCTAATTGCCGGCCGATCCACCCGTAGGTGAGAAGCCTCTGATTCCGGTGCGATTCACTAGGGCAACGGCGCCTGCGCGCGGATACCATTCTGGCGCGGCATTACAAGCTGATGCCTTTATCCGGGGCCCGCCGCCTAAGATTGACCGCGGAGCAGTTCTACTGCTATCGCTTCTCGCACACCTCTTGCTCTCACATCGCCGTCCCCGCCTGCCAGACGGTCTCTCATCCCGCCCTAGGGGCGGGCCTTAGTTTCCCTTGGGAAAGGACAGGCATGAAACGCCTTCTGATCGGAGCGGTCGGCATCGCGACGCTGGCTGCGCTCGCCGTTCCTGCCGTCACAACCGCGATGGCAGCCCCGCCCGCAGGTCCCTCCGGCTACAACCACAAGCTCTGCGACCAGAACGCCGTGACCTGCACCGAACTTAACCAGTACGTCAACGCCTACACCGGTCACGACGAGCCGTCGGTGCTCTTCTACTCGAACAAGGCCGGCTCAGGCAACAACAACACTTACGCCCTCACCCTGCCGAAAGATCCGCCGACGCTCCCGCAGCAAGATGGCAGCGGCGGTACCTTCGGCTTCCAGCTGCACCCCGCCTTCTGGTTCGGCATGGCCATGTGCGACGACCAGTCCGCGCCGAACCCGGGCGGCAGCTCACTCGGTGCCAACGTGCCGTGCACGTCCGACAGCGACACCAACATCTACACAAGCTCCGACCCGACCTCGCCGAACTACATCGGCCTGCATCCGGGGACGGCGTTCATGGAGATGCAGTTCTACCCGCCCGGCTGGGTGCCCTGGCCAGCTGGCAACAGCTGCGACAGCACTCAGTGGTGCGCGGCGCTGAACATCGACAGCCTCTCGCAGAACATGAATACCGGGCAGACGCTGAACCCAACCTGCGCCGGCATCACCGGCCTGGAGTACGTGAACTTCGCGTTCATCACCAAGAACGGGGCCACTCAGGCTCCGGCGAACCCGGTGGACTCGACGGCAGCGACCTTCACGCCCGACCCCGCGCAGGACTTCTTCATGAATTCCGGCGACACCCTGATCGTGAAGCTGCACGACACCGCTGACGGCTTCCAGGTCATCATCCACGACGCCACGACTGGAACGACCGGCTCGATGACGGCCAGCGCGGCCAACGGCTTCGGCGAGGTCCAGTGGGCACCGACTGGAAGCTCCTGCGTCAACATCCCGACCAACTTCCACCCCGCGTACGCGACGTCCAGCGAGAACACCCGCGTCCCGTGGGCGGCGCACTCCTACAACGTCGCGTTTGCCGACGAGATCGGCCACTTCGAGTACTGCGGCAACGCCGACGCCACGGGCGCCTGCACCACCTCAAGCGTCAGCGACCCGGCCGGACCCGACGGAGACGACTTCGGCTGCTTCAACGCCGACGACTCGACCAGGGTCCAGATCGGCGGCTGCCTCGGCACGGATTCCGACTTCGACGGAGTCCCGTACCAGAACACCTGGCCGGGGACGATCAGGAATCCGGTCCAGGACGCTCAGGTCCACTCGACCCCGATCCGGTTCACCAGCCCGCTGATCAACGGGCGATGGAACTTCAGCCGGGTCGCGTTCGAAACCGACCTGCCGCGCATCGAGTTCGCGACGAACCCGCCCTGCCAGCGGCACATCTCCAATCCCGCTGACCCGAGCCCGGGCTCTGGCTGCGTGAACCCGCCGGTCGGGGCGAACTTCTATCCGTTCTTCTCGACCGCCGCGGTGCACGGCCAGTGCCTATGGCAGCTTGGCGGGCCGTTCATTCCGCGCACGATGAACAGGTTCGGCGGCAGCTCAGCGACCGAGTTCGGGCCGCTGCTGCCACTGGCCTACCCGGCCGCCAACGGCCAGCCCACCTTCCGCTACAACGACTTCAGGAATGTCCTGGGGTATAACCCGTGCCCGGTAGGCGACTGACGAAGCCGCCCGCATGGGCTCGCTGACTGGCAGATAGTCCTGACAAGCGGCAGCCCGGCCCCGGTCCGCGTCACGCGGTCCTGGCCGGGCTGCCGGCGTTACCGGCCGCGGCGACCAGAGCCACGCTAGTAACCGCATGCCGGTCGGTGCCTATGGCCGTTTTCCGTTTTCGAGGAGTGACAGCTTCGGTTACCACCGGCTCGCAAGCACCTGCGCGGCGGCGGCGAACTCGGCGGCGAACTGCAACACGGCGGTCCACCTGGCCGGAATGGCGTTCGCCCCGTCCCTGGCCCCGAGCAGGCCGCCCGCGATCGCCGCGTTGGTGTCGGTGTCGTTCCCCAGCCGGACGATGTCGATGAGCACGTCGGGGAGCGGACGGGGGTCGAGCACGGCCGCTACGGCCAGGCTGAGTGACTCGAGCACGTAGCCCGCTGCCTTACCGTGCAATGGGATCTCCCCGGTGGCGGCCATCGCGGCCGGCTGGAGCCGCTGGCCTACGGCGACAGCGTCGGCGACAGGCTGACTGCCGAGTTCCGCGGCGGTGACGAGCCCCGCCGTGACGGCGGCGGCGGGAGAGGCTCCGGTCAGCAGAGCCGCCACGATCTCGTTATAAGCGGCACATGCCGCTGTCGCCCGGTCATCGTCGTGCGTGATCGCGGACAACTCGGCCGACTCGCGAAGGCGCCGCTGCCGGTCGGTGACGGCCAGCGCGGTCGGAATGCAGCGCATCAGGGAGCCGTTTCCAGCCTGCCCCTGGCCCGCTCCGCTCGCTCGCGGGTCCTGGCCGCGGCGGTAGCGTTCAAGCCCCTGCGACGTCGCGCCGCCGATGTCACGGGGCCAAGAGCCCGGCTCCCGGCCTGGCCAGTCGCCGTCCAGCCACGCCAGCATGTAATCGGCCGCAGCGCGGACGACGTCGAAGGCGCTGTCGCAGCCGGCGGAATCGGGCGCGCCCGGCCCGGGAGCTGCGAGCCTGGCGGCACCAGCGTCGAGGTAGGCGAGCAGGACGGCCCTGGTGAGGTCGGTGTCGTCCGTCGCGTGCCCGGGTGGCCAGTCGAACGGGCCGCCGCCGACGATCTCGCACAGGCCGCCCGGATACTCCGCGCGCACCGCCTGCCACGATCTGAACTCCAAGGTAGCCCCGAGCGCGTCACCCGCGTGCACGCCGAGCAGCGCTCCGGCGATTCGCTCGGCTGATGCTGGCTGATCGGTCACTCGTCGGTCTCCCTCGCTAGGTGTCATTCTGTCCCGGGCTCGGATCGGCGAGTCGTCATTCCCAGATCCGGACGCTGCGCTTGACTGCCACGCGAACCATGTTACTCTCAGTTTGAGATTTACTCTAGTTGATAAGGACTGGCGATGACCGAGCATGCCGACGAGACGGAGTTCCTCGCCAGCTACGACCCGAGGGCATTCGATCCAGTCGCCGTCACCGTTGACGTGGTCGCGCTGACGATCAGGGACGGTGAGCTGAACGTCCTGCTCGTCCAACGGGGGGCGCCGCCGTACGCGGGCCAATGGGCGCTGCCGGGGGGTTTCGTGCGTGCTGGAACGTCAGCAAGCACCAGGGGCAGCAGCGCCGACGGACTGGCAGCTGACGAGGATCTGCCTGATGCGGCACTCAGGGAGCTGGCCGAGGAGACCGGAGAGCATCTTGGGCGGCTGCACCTCGAGCAGCTCGCCACCTATGGCACCCCTGGGCGGGACCCTCGGATGCGAGTCATCTCGGTGGCCTATCTGGCGTTCGCGCCCGAGCTTCCCGAGCCGCGGGCCGGCAGCGACGCCGATGCCGCGGCCTGGGTACCGGTCGGCTCGCTAGGGCTGGCGGACGGGCCTAGCGTGCAGCGCCCGGGAACTAGCCGCAAGCTGGCGTTCGACCACGCCCGGATACTCGCCGACGGGCTGGAACGCGCACGGTCGAAACTGGAGTACACCCCGCTGGCGACGTCGTTCGTGTCCGAGCCGTTCACCATCTCCGAGCTGCGCATGGTGTACGAGACCGTCTGGGGCGA
>DASWAA010000098.1:0-2675 GCA_036391385.1 Streptosporangiaceae bacterium | reverse complement strand
CCGGCCAGGGAGATGGCAGATATCCGCAGCGCATGCCGCGGGGCGATCTCCGCGACCGAGTACAGCGCCCGCGCCCTGTGGTCAAGGACGTAGATCGGGGTAGCAGGCCCGGGAATATTCGACACGTTGAGTGAGTACTCGTGCGGGCCCTGCACCAGGTGCCTGACTGGCCGGCGCAGGGCGCTTGGCATGCGGGCCATAGTGCGCCGAAGCGCGTCGATCGCCTGGGCGTCATGACGGTTCTTGCGCCGCCGGGTCGCGGCGTTCACCGCACGCAGCCGTGCCAGCGGATCCGCCTCGGCGATGGGCAGGCCCACCAGCAGGAAGGAGTCCCGGTTGCCCTGCGGCTCACCGGTGCCGGGATCGGGATGCATGCTGACGGGCACCTGAGCCTTCAGCGCGGTGACCGGAGCGCCGCGCTCCTCCAGCCAGCGCCGCAGCGCCCCGGCGACGGCGGCCATCAGGACGTCGTTGATCGTCGCCGGGGGAGATATCGCGCGCTTGGCCGCGCGCAGGTCGTCGAAGTCGCACCGGGCGAACGCGACGGTGCGGTCCGGACCGACGTCGGCGGCCAGCGGAGACAGCGGCCCTAGCCGCCTGAACTCGCGGTACATCAGCCCGCGATGGCTTGCCAGCGCCGCCAGCCTGGTGCCCGCCCGAAGCTGTCCGGGCACATGCCGCCGCGCGGCGCTCGAGCCAGCAGCACCCGATCGCCAGTCGGCTGACGACGGTCTGCTTCCGGTTCCGCTGGGCCGCCGGCCGGCCTCTGGCTCGGTCCACAGCAGCGCGGATCCCGCTCGCATCATCGCGGCGCCGTCCGCCAGGCAGTGATGAATCTTCCAGATCAGCGCCCACCGGCGGCCCGTCATGCGCGGGACGACACCGATGCTCCACAGCGGCCTGCCGCGGTCCAGCGCCTCGGTCATGGTCGCGGAGCTGAGCTGCCGCAGCGCCTCGTCGGTCACCTCGTCACCGGTGACGACGCTGACGTGCTGGCTGATATCGAAGTCCGGGTCCTCCTGCCAGGCAAGGCCGGTCGCGGCGCCAGGGGCGGGAACGAGGCGCTGCCGCCACCGTGGCGCGGTCGCCAGGCCGGACTCGATCTGCGCGCTCAGCAGCGGCACGACGCTTTCCGGTGGCCTGCCGTCCAGTACCAGGATCTTGAGCGTGTGACCGCGGATCGTGCCAGCCTCCAGCGCGAGGATCGATGCGTCCTCGTCGCTGAGCGGGTTCAGGGACATGTCGATGTCCACCATGTCAACCGTACGCGAGCGCGTCCGCTCAGGACCTTCAGCCCTGGCAGCAGAGCCCTGACATGCCTAATGTCGCTATCGGGGAGCTTGAGCATCGCTAACGGGGGAGGCATTGATGCAGGAATTCTCAGTGCCGGTGGCATACGAGGTAAATCCGGGCGACAACGTGACGGACGACGCTTTCACGTATGCGCAGGAGCGTCCGGACGAGGTCGGCCTGAAGCGGCGAGTGAACGGCGACTGGGTACCAGTGACCTGGCGCGAGTTCGTCGGGCAGGTACGCGAAATCGCGGCCGGCCTGATCGCCGCGGGCATCGGCCCGGGTGATCGCGTCGGGCTCATGTCGCGCACGCGGTTCGAGTGGACGCTGGTCGACTACGCGATCCTGGCCGCCGGCGGCGTGACGGTGCCGATCTACCCGACCTCGTCGCTCGACCAGGTCGAGTGGATACTCGGTGACTCCGGTGCGGTCGCCCTCGTGGTGGAGACGGACGAGCATGCCGCCAGGGTGACCGCGGCGCGAGCCGGACTCCCGTCGCTGACTCACGTCTGGCAGATCGAGGGCACCCGGTTCGACGGACTCGCCGGGCTGCGGGAACTCGGAGCCCAGGTGACACCGGAGCAGGTCGACGATCGTCGCAGGACCCGCGGCGCCGCCGACCTCGCCGAGATCGTCTACACCTCCGGTACCACAGGCCGCCCGAAAGGCTGCATGCTGAGCCACGGCAATATCGTCGCCAACGTCCGCAACTGCATGCGCAACGACGGCTTCGTGAAGGTGTTCAACGAGAACCACTCGACGCTGCTGTTCCTGCCCCTGGCGCACAGCTACGCCCAGGTGATCCAGTACGGCGCCATCTACTCCCGCACCGTCCTTGGCCTCGTCGACATGGCCGATGCTGTCGCCGAGCTTCCGAAATTCAAGCCGACGGCCGTGCTGTCGGTGCCGAGGCTGTGGGAGAAGGCGTACAACAGCGCCGAGCACAAGGCCGAGGCCGAAGGTCACGCCAAGATCTTCGCCAGGGCGGAAGCCTGTGCGATCGCCTACAGCCAGGCGCTGGACGCGGGCGGGCCCGGCCTGATGCTCCGCGCCAGGCACGCGGTCTTCGACCGGCTCGTCTACGGCAAGCTTCGGGCGGCGCTCGGCGGTGACGTCCAGTACTCCTGGAGCGCGGCTGCTCCGCTCGGCGCCAGGCTGGGTCACTTCTTCCGCGGCTGCGGCATCAACATCCTGGAAGGTTACGGTCTGACCGAGACCAGCCCGGCGACGAATACCAACACGCCCGAGGCGCAGAAGATAGGCACGGTGGGCCGGCCGATCCCTGGCTGCTCGACCCGCATCGCGCCGGACGGCGAGATTCTCGTCCGGGGCCACATGGTCTTCCAGGGCTACTGGAACAACCCGGTCGCGACCAAGGAGAT
>DASWAA010000097.1:0-2331 GCA_036391385.1 Streptosporangiaceae bacterium | reverse complement strand
CTGTGGGGCCTCAAGTACTACCCGTTCTGGCACCTGTTCGCTCCCGGCGACACCGACGTGCTCGGCATCCCGGTGAAGACGATGTCGTTCCTCGACACCGTGGCCAAGGGGCAGCTGCCGAACGTCAGCTTCGTCGACCCGCAGTTCGCGCTGGCCGACGACGGAACGGGGAGCGACGACCACCCGAAGGCGGATATCAGGCGCGGTGAGCGGTTCATCGCTGACACCTACCACGCTCTGGCCGCCGCGGGCTACCTGGACAACACGGTGCTTGTCATCACGTTCGACGAGTGGGGCGGCTTCTACGACCACGTCCGCCCGCCGCAGGTGATAGACGACACCGACCCGGCGAGCGTCGACCACACCGGGAACAGCAGTACGCCAACCGACGGCCGCCTGGTGCCCGATTACACCCAGCTCGGCTTCCGGGTCCCGGCCATCGTCGTGTCCAATCTGGCAAGGCCGCGGGTGGCCAGCGCCGGCCCGTTCGAGCACACCTCGACGCTGAAGATGATCGAGTCAGCCTTCGGGCTGAAGGCGCTCACCGCCAGGGACGCCAACGCGATGGACCTGCGCCAGGTCCTGCGGCAAGAGGTGACGAACCGCGTCCCTGCGAGCGCCATCCCGACCAGCGACCAGGTACCCGGACCCGCCGACGACGCTGCCGCGGTGTGCAGCGTCACGAGCGTCCAGTCGGTCTCCCCGGTCCCGGTATCCAGGCGCGGGCCCGACTCCGCGACCCGCGGGCCGGCCCCGTCGAGCGGACCCGCGGTGACCGGGATGGGCAAGCTGGCCCGCCGCTACAGCAAGGATCCCGCCGGGTAGGCCGTCGGGCCGCTGCGCCGCTCCCTGCCAGATCGGGTCATGAGATCCTCGATCCAGCCACCTGACCCGTGGTACCGGAAGGAGCGGGCCGATGACCAGCGACCGCGTCACTGTGACAGTCCGGGCAGGCGTCGCCGACGTCCGCCTGAACAGGCCCGACAAGCTCAACGCACTCGACGGGCGGCTGATCGCGGCCATCGTCGAGGCCGGCGAGGCTCTCAAGAGCGACCGTTCAGTACGGGCCGTCGTCCTCTCCGGCGAGGGCCGGGGCTTCTGCGCGGGCCTCGATTTCGCCGCCTTCCAGATGATGGCGGGCAGCACGCCGGCCGAGGCGACTGGCAGCGGGCATGATGACGCCGGGACGCAGGGTCTCATGCAGACCAGCGGGAGGATCACCCATCTCGGCCAGCAGGCGGGGTGGGTGTGGCAGGAACTCGAAGTACCGGTCATCGCCGCCGTCAGCGGGCCGTGCCTCGGTGGCGGCCTGCAGATCGCCCTCGGCGCCGACATCCGTATCGTGGCCCCCGACGCCAGGCTCTCGGTCCTCGAGATGCGCTGGGGACTCATCCCCGACATGATCGGCACCTGGGTGCTGCCCCGGCTGGTAGGCGAGGACGTCGCCAAGGAACTCACCTTCACCGGCCGTATGGTCTCCGGCGAGGAAGCCGTCCGGCTCCGCCTTGCCACCAGGACCGCGCAGGACCCGTTCGCCGAGGCAATGGCACTCGCGACCGAGATCGCCGGCCGGTCCCCCGCCGCCATCCGCCAGGCCAAGCGCCTCCTGAACGCCTCGGTCGAACCGGGTCGCACTCCGGCCGGCCAGTTCCTCGACGAGCGCCAGACGATGGCCGCACTGATCGGCAGCCCTGGCAACGTAGAGGCCGTCACCGCCTACTTCGAGAAGCGCGATCCGGCATTTCCCGATGCGTAATCGGCCTTGACGGCCCGTGCGTTTCCAGTAGCCATGACCGGACCCTGACGGCGGGCGGCACCTGTCGTGACACCAGGCGGACGTGCTCAATCGGGTAGTTCTAAGCTGACGTCACGTCCATCTACTGACGACGAGGTGATGGCCCGTCCGCAGCGCAGCCGCGCTCAGCCCGCCCGCCCCGCCGGAGAGCCTCCGGAAGTGACCGAGTGAATTCCGTCCCTCGCAACCCCCGCCGCGATACGCCCGCTACTGCCGCTGGCAGCGCCCCGTTTCGCTACAGCGTGGTGCTACGCACCGTAGCCACGGTCAGCCTGGTCGCCGCGTACCTGCTCGTGGTCATCGGTGACACCGTCCGGGTCACCGAATCGGGCATGGGCTGCGCAAGCTGGCCGTCATGCAACGGGAGCTTTGGCCTGCCACTGACTTACCACGCTTTCCTTGAGCAGTCGCACCGCTACCTGGCAGCGGTGGTGACCGTGCTGATCGGGGCAACCTTTATCGGCGCCTGGCGGCGCGCCCGCCGGGACCGGCTGGTCTTCGGCAGCGCGGTCGCTGCTGTCGGCCTGATCGCGGTC
>DASWAA010000096.1:0-13971 GCA_036391385.1 Streptosporangiaceae bacterium | reverse complement strand
CGCGTAGAGCCAGGGTGAGCGCAGCATCCGCCGCGGCCCGCTGATCGCCAGTCCGGCGATGATGCCGAACAGCAGGAACGCGATCAGGTCGCTGTCGAACAGCGCGGCGCCGGTGGCGGCGCCGACGGCCAGCCACAGCTGGTGCTCCCCTGTCCGCAGGATGCGCAGGACCAGCCAGCAGACCAGTGCCCAGGCCGGCAGGCCGAACGTGGTGGTGCTGAGCAGGTGACCGGCGCCGATCACCAGCGGGGCGACAGCCACGCACAAGGCAGCCAGAACCTGGGCGCGCCGCTCCGCGCCGAGCTCGCGCGCGATCAGGCCGGTCAGGACCACGAGTGCGGCGCATGCAAGCGCCGAGGGCAGCCGGAGGACCAGCAGCGACGCTGGCGCGAGGTCCGACATCAGCCGCGCGAGCAGCGGCACCAGCGGCGGCTGGTCCGGGTAGCCCCAGGCCAGATGCCGGCCGCAGGCCAGGAAGTACAGCTCGTCCCGGTGGTAGCCGTATCGCGCCGAGAACGCGATCAGGAGCGCCGCGAGCGCTGCCGCCAGTCCGGCGACGGGAGCGAGCGCGAATCCGGCTAGCGGGCTGGCGCGACGGCGCAGGGCGGTATCGGCTTCGGCGGCATTGGTCACGGCCAATTATCAGTCAGGCCGGCACCTTTCCCGGCCGCCTTCCCCGCTTGCCTTACTCCGCCCGGAACAGCATCCGCCGGGCGGCCCGCTCCAGCAGCCTGATCGCCCTGGCGGCTTCCTCGGGAGGATGCTCGACGCCGAACCTGATGCCCAGCCCGTCGAGCATCGCGTGCAGCTGGACGGCTGCGTCATGCGCGGAGTCGTCGAGCTGGAACAGCCCGGCCCGCTCGCCATCGGCGATGCACCGGCTGATCAGGTCGATCCACAGGGTGTAGACCTCGCGGCTGTCGGCCGCCAGGTCCTCGTCGTGCGCCGCGGCACGCCAGTACTCCAGCCACAGCACCCAGCCGCCACGCCGGCGGGCGGGATCAAAGGCCACCGAGGTGGCGAGGATCTGGCGCAGCCGCTCCCATGGGTCGTCGATCCCGCCGACCTTGCCGGCCAGTGCCGACAGCTCGGCGCGCACCTTGTTCTTCAGGGCCTCCCGGCGGAGCGCCTCAAGGGTGGGAAAGTGATGTTGCAGGCTCGCCACGGGGACGCCGCTGGCCTCGGCGACGTCGCTGTACCTGGTCGCCTCGTAGCCGCGGAAGATGAGAACCTCAGATGCCGCGTCCAGGATGTCGCTGCGGCTGTGGCGGGGAGGGCGGCCCCGGCGGGGAGTCTCAGGCAACATGGACACGAGCGGGAGTATAGGCCGCGAGCCAGGCCAGCGACCCCGAAGTCCGGGGCCAGGGCATTGTGCTCGGCCGGCCGGTAGGTTGGGCTTCGTGCCGGACTCTGAGGTCGTGGCCCGCCGAGCCGGGCGGGTGCTGGTCGTCGACGCCAGTGAACGGGTACTGCTGCTGCACGGTTTCGACCCGGGAGGCAGCGAGGATCCGTACTGGTTCACGGTCGGCGGCGGGGCCAAGCCAGGCGAGAGCCTGGTCGAGGCCGCCGCGCGCGAGCTGCGCGAGGAAACCGGGATCACGGTCACCCCAGGTGAGCTTGGGCAGCCGGTCTGGCACGAGATCTCCGAGTTCGGCTTCAGTGGCACCTGGATCCGGCAGGAACAGGATTTCTTCCTGCTACGGGTCGGCTCGGTGCAGGTCAGCTCCGACGGGCTGGGCGACGAGGAGGTCAGCGTCGTCGACGGCCATCGATGGTGGAGCGTGGCCGAGCTTGAGGCCACATCCGAGTCGTTCTACCCGCGCGAGCTTCCCGCGCTGCTCTGCGAGCTGCTGCCTGACCTCTCTAGCCCGATCCGTCAGCGCTGAGGTGACAAGGCTGGGTGTCGGCCATCTAGCCACAGGGCCCACGGCTCGACCATCTCGATCCCGAGCAGGCCGGCGGGTGCCCAGGGATCAGCGGCCAGGCGGCGTCTCACAGCTGATGAAAGCTGCGTGCTCGTCCCAGCCATCCTGTTCGCGGATCTGGCGGGATGGGTCCCACTGCGGCCCGTGCATCATCCGTACGGCGAAGTTGGCCATACTGCGAGCATAAGAGCGGCTGCCGACAGTCAGCCGTGCTGATTCGTTACAGCTCGAAGATGCCGTAGCTGAACCCGGCTGCCCGCACGTGCGCGCCGTCGACGCTGACGCCGTCCGCGGCCAGGGGGCCAAGCGGCCCGGCAGGCCGCGCCCAGCGCAGGTCGAACGACGCGGCCTCCAGCCGCGGGTTGATCACTACCAGGTGGGTGCCGCCGCGTGTGTAGACCAGCGGGTAGCCGGCGTTCAGCACGTCGACGGGGCCGCCGGTCCGCAGCGCCGGCACCGCCTTGCGCAGCTCGATCAGCTGTCGCACCTGGTGCAGCAGCGACGCCTCGTCGGCCCGCTGCGCGGCGATGGTCGGCCTGCCGGGATCTGGGTCGATCGGCAGGTACAGCCTCGCTGCGGCGGCCGCTGAGAACCCGGCGCCGGGCGAGTCGTCCCACTGCATCGGGGTACGCGAGCCCGCCCTGTTCCAGCCGGGCCAGATCTGGCTGCCCTCGACGTCGGGAAGGTCAGGCAGGAAACGCATCCCGATCTCGTCGCCGCAGTGGATGCCGGGCAGCGTCGGCCAGGTGAGCAGGAACGCGAACACCGGCCCGAGCTGGTCGGCCGTCCGCTCGCCGCAGGCCGGCCGGGAGAAGTCGTGATCGGAGGAGAACAGCGCGATGAGGCCGGCATCGCCTGCCGCGGCGGCATCCCGGCGCCAGGCGGTCAGGAACGCCTCGACGGACCCGGTGCCTTCGGAACTGAAGTAGCACGGCTCGGCAGGCTGCCCGCCGGGCACGCCGAGGCCGGCGCCGTTGTTGAGCAGGGACCCGTGCTCGGGGCCGATGGCCAGGTAGAAGTCGGCGTGGAATCCGGCGGGCACGGCGACCCCCGGGCTGTCCCACTCCGACATCAGCACGGCGTCCGGGTAGGCGCGGTCCAGCCACCCCCGGAGCTCCCGCCACAGCCTCGCGGTCTCGTGCCAGCCAGGGTCGTCCTTGACCAGCGTGCTGGCCAGGTCCACCCGGAACCCGGCGACGCCGAGGTCCAGCCAGTGCGCCATGATCTGCGCCAGCGCCGCCCGGTTCGTACGCGGTCCTGGCGCGTCCACCGGCTGGCGCCACGGCTCGGCGGGGTTCATCCGGGCATAGCCGAAGTTGAGCGCGGGCTGGAACGCGAAGAAGTTCGGCAGGTACCAGCCGGGCCGGCGGCCCGGCGAGGCGACCCACAGATCCCCCGGCGAGCTCTCCTGGCTGGCGAAGATATACCGGTCGTCGGACGGGTCGTCGCGGGCCGCGAGGAACCACGGGTGCTGGTCCGAGGTGTGCCCGGCCACCAGGTCGAGCAGCACCCTGATGCCGCGGCCGCCAGCCTGCTCGACCAGCGCGGAAAGGTCCTCGTTCGTGCCGTACCTGGGCGCGATCGACAGGTAGTCGCTGACGTCGTAGCCGGCGTCGCGCATCGGCGAGGCGAAGCACGGGTTCAGCCAGATCGAGTCGATGCCCAGCCAGGCCAGGTAGTCCAGCCGCTGCGTTATCCCGCGCAGGTCCCCGATGCCGTCGCCGTCGGAGTCAGCGAAGGACTGCGGGTAGATCTCGTACATCACGGTCCTGGTCAGCCAGGCGGGGACCTGAGCCATCGCGCCTCTTCTCGTCACGCTAGCGAATCGTTCAGCCGGCCGGCCGCTCGTGACCGGCCGCGGAACTCGGCGATGACGTCGCCGCCGCGCCGGACCGTCACGTCGTAGATGCCGCTGCGGCCGTAGCTGACCCGCTCGCTGGCAGTTGCCACCAGCACGTCGCCCTCCCGCGCCGGAGCCACGAAGGTGATGTCGGCACCGGCGGCGACCGTGACCACTCCCCCGCTGTTGCACGCGCACGCGAAGGCGGTATCGGCCAGCAGGAACACGAACCCGCCGTGCGCGATCCCGTGCCCGTTGACCATCGCGGAGCTGACCGTCATCCGCACGGCCGCCGTGCCGGCGCCGGCCTCGGCAAGCTCCATGCCGAGCCCCAGGGACGCGCGGTCCTGCCTGAACATGGTCACGGCGAGGTTCTCCGTCGGTGACGGGTCTGACCGACCCTGGCTGGCAGCCATGTGGCTATCTTGCACTGCCCGATGCCCCGGTACCGTGTCGGCCATGTCCTCCTTCCGCCAGCCGGGAACAGTCCTTACCGATCATGTCTTCGAGGTGCCGCTCGACCACGCCGTCCCCGATGGCGAGCAGATCACGGTGTTCGCCCGCGAAGTCGTCGCGACCGAGAACGCCCCGGGCAGGCAGGCAGGCGACCTGCCGTGGCTGCTGTATCTCCAGGGCGGACCTGGCCGGCCGAGCCCGCGGCCGACTGGCAGGGAGACCTGGCTTGACCGGGCGCTGCGCGATTACCGGGTGCTGCTGCTCGACCAGCGCGGCACCGGCCGGTCGACGCCGGCCAGCAGGCTGACCCTGGCCGGGCTCGGCACGCCGCAGGCGCAGGCCGAGTACCTGACGCACTTCAGGGCCGACTCGATCGTGGCGGACGCGGAGCTGATCAGGCACCGGCTCGCCGGCGGCAGGCCGTGGAGCGTGCTCGGGCAGAGCTTCGGCGGATTCTGCACGGTCACCTATCTGTCCCAGGCGCCGGACGGGCTGGCCGAGGCGTTCATCACCGGCGGCCTGCCGGGCCTGGAGACGACCGCCGACGACGTCTACCGTGCTACCTACCAGGTCGTCGCGGCCACGAACGCGGCGCACTACGAGCGGTACGCCGGCGATGTCGAGCTGGCCAGGCGGATCGCGCGGCACCTTGCCGCCAGCGAGGTCGTCCTGCCGTCCGGGGCGCCGCTCACCGTGCCGATGTTCCAGTCGCTGGGCTTCGGCCTCGGCATGGCGCCCGGCAGTCATCAGCTGCATTACCTGCTCGACGACGCGTTCCATGGTGACGAGCTCGGCGACGACTTCCTGTACCGGGCGCAGGCGATGCTGACGTTCGCCCCCGGACCGCTCTACGCCGTCCTGCACGAGGCGTGCTACGCGCAGGAATTCGCGACCAGGTGGTCAGCGCAGCGGGTACTCGGCGAGTTCCCCGCCTTCGACCCGGGGGCCGCGCTCGACGGCGACGGGCCGCTCCTGTTCACCGGGGAGATGATCTACCCGTGGATGTTCCGGGCGGACCCGGTGCTGCGCCCGCTGGCGCAGGCGGCGGAGATCCTGGCCGAGCATGAGGCGTGGCCCCGGCTCTACGACCCGGCCCGGCTGTCGGCGTGCGAGGTGCCTGCCGCCGCGGCCGTCTACTACGACGACATGTACGTGCCGCAGCAGTTCTCGGTCGACACCTCGGCCAGGATCCGCGGGCTGCGGCGCTGGGTGACCAGCGAGTACCAGCACGACGGACTGCGGGTCAGCGGCGGCACGGTGCTCGACCGGCTGATCGGCATGGTGCGCGGCACGACCTAGCCTCCGCACGTACGCTAGGTCCGGTGAGGATCCGGACCTGCCTGTGCCTGATTATCCGGCCGGCCAGCGACGGCGGCCGCGAGGTGCTGCTCGGCTTCAAGAAGACCGGCTTCGGCGCCGGGCGATGGGTCGGTATCGGCGGGCACGTCGAGGACGGCGAGGAGTTCGCCGACGCCGCGGCCCGCGAGGTCGCCGAGGAGTCGAGCCTGATCGTCGAGGCCGCGGCGCTGACTCACATGGCATCGCTCAACTTCATGTTCCCGTCCAGGCCGTCCTGGGATCAGGTCGCCGAGGTCTTCGTCGCCACCGATTTCGCCGGCGAGCCGGCCGAGTCCGACGAGCTCATCCCGCGCTGGTTCGCCGACACGGCGCTGCCGCTCGACGGCATGTGGGATGACGCCAGGTACTGGCTTCCGCTGGTGCTCGCCGGCCAGCGCATTGTCGCCGACGTGACGTTCGCGCCGGACTGCGCGACCGTCGCCGCCATCGACCCGGAGCTGAGCCCGGCCGCGCCCGCCCTTGGAGAGCGCCTGGCCTGAGCGCGAGCAGTCCGCCTGACTTCCTTGCACCTGATGATCGGCGCGCGCGCAGTGAAATGTGGCACGCTGTGAAAGGTGGCACGCCTGCGAGAATTCGGCGCGTCAATGTAATCCACTCATGTGCAAATCATCATTACTTTCGGGATCTCAGGGGGGATTGTGAAAGGATTCACTCGGATAGCGGTCGGGATGGCAGGAATTGCCTGTGCCATCTCCAGCACGGCAATTCCAATGGCCCAGGCGGCACCGGTCCGGACCGTGGCAGTGGCCCAGCATCAGGTCGTCGCGCAGCCCGAGGCACCAGCCTGGCTGGCAACGGTGCTGATCACGTGCCAGCATCGGGGCGTCGTCGCACCGCTGCACTATGTCATTACCTGTGCGGACGCTAACAACGTCCTCGTCCACCTGTCGTGGCGCAGCTGGCGTACCCGCGTGGCGTTCGGGCACGGCTGGGACGCGATCAACACCTGCAGGCCGAGCTGTGCGGCAGGCCATTTCCGCCTGCATGCGGTGATCGTCATCGCCTGGGGCGTCAGGCACTGGCGTGGCAGTCACTGGTTCTTCACGCACCTCACGCTCATCTACACGCAGAGGCGGCCGCCGGCTGGCTCGCCGAGGGTGGTCACCATCCCGATCACCAGGCGCGGTCCCGGCTGATTCTGCTCAACCAGGGGCATGACCTGCGGGCCTGGCCCGGCCGGCGCGACGGCCTGGCCAGGCCCGTGTTGTGCCCGGGCGAACGGCCGGACCGGCCCGCGCGCCGCTAGCGGGACAGGATTCAGGCGAGCGCCAGGCACGCGCTGCGCAGTCACGGAGGCTAGATCTTTAGCCGTGCTAAAGTTTTAGCCGTGACGAGGGCAGACGCCGAGGGCAGCGCTCCGGAGCGAGGGGTTCCGGAGCGCGGGGTTCCGGAGCGCGGGGTTCCGGAGCGCGGGGTTCCAGAGCGGGGGGCGGCATCGCCAGCCGACGCCGGCGCGGCACGCTCGGGCAGCGACAGGTACAAGTGGGTCGCGCTGTCCAACACCACCGTCAGCATGACGATGGCCACCATCGACACGTCTATCGTGATCATCGCGATGCCGGCCATCTTCCGCGGCATCCACCTCGACCCGACCGCACCGGGCAACATCAGCTACCTGCTCTGGATGATCATCGGCTACCTGCTCGTCACGGCGGTCCTTGTCGTCACGCTCGGCCGACTCGGCGACATGTTCGGCCGGGTGAGGATCTACAACCTCGGGTTCGTCGTCTTCACGCTGGCCTCCGTCGCCTTGTCACTCGACCCGCTCACCGGGCCGCCCGGCGCGCTGTGGCTCATCCTGTGGCGGCTCGTCCAGGCCTTCGGCGGCGCGATGCTGATGGCGAACTCGGCCGCGATCCTGACCGACGCCTTCCCGGCCAGGCAGCGCGGGATGGCGCTCGGCATCAACCAGATCTGCGGCATCTCCGGCCAGTTCATCGGGCTGATCCTGGGCGGCGTGCTGGCCGCCTGGGACTGGCGGGCGGTGTTCTGGGTGAACGTGCCGATCGGTGTCTTCGGCACCATCTGGTCCTACCGGAAGCTGCGCGAGATCGCGACGGTACGGCGCGCCCGGGTCGACTGGCTGGGGAACATCACCTTCGCCGCCGGGGCCGGGCTGCTGCTCGTCTCGATCACGTACGGCATCCAGCCGTACGGAACGCACCCGACCGGCTGGACCAGCCCGCGAGTCCTCGGCGGCCTCGCGCTCGGCGCTGCCCTGCTCGCGGCCTTCTGCGTGATCGAGACGAAGATCGCCGAGCCGATGTTCGAACTCGGGCTGTTCAAGATCCGGGCCTTCGCCGCAGGGAACGCGGCCAGCCTGATGGGCTCGATCGCGCGCGGCGGCCTGCAGTTCATGCTCATCATCTGGCTGCAGGGCATCTGGCTGCCGCTGCACGGATACGACTTCTCGCAGACGCCGCTGCGGGCCGGCCTGTACCTGCTGCCGCTGACCGCCGGTTTCCTTGTCGCCGGGCCGATCTCCGGCTACCTGTCCGACCGGTACGGTCCGCGGCCGTTCGCGACGGCGGGCCTGCTCGTGTCGGCGGCGGCCTTCGGCGCGCTGCTGATGCTGCCGGTCGGTTTCTCCTACGGGGTCTTCGCCCCGATCATCTTCTGCAACGGGCTCGGGTCCGGCCTGTTTGCCTCGCCGAACACGTCGGCCATCATGAGCAGCGTCCCGGCCAGGTACCGCGGTGCGGCGTCGGGCATGCGCTCGACGTTCCAGAACTCGGGCATGTCGCTGTCGATCGGCATCTTCTTCTCGCTGATGATCGCGGGGCTGGCCAGCACGCTTCCCCGTGTGCTCAGCGCGGGCCTGCGCGCGCACGGCGTGCCGCAGGCCATCGCCGCGCGCGCCGCCAGCCTGCCGCCGGTCAGCACGCTGTTCGCCTCGTTCCTCGGGTACAACCCGATCGGCCGCCTGCTGGCGCCTTCCGGCATCCTGCACCGGATAAGCAAGCCGGACGCCAGGCTTCTGACCAGCAAGGAATACTTCCCGCACCTTATCTCCGGGCCCTTCCACCATGGTCTTGTCGTCGTCTTCGGCGTCGCGATAGCGATGTCAGTGGCCGGCGCGATCGTGTCGCTGCTGCGCGGCGGCCAGTTCTACTACGAGGGCGCCGGCGGGTACGGCGAGCCGCTTCCGGCCACCGTCGCGGCCACGGCCGCGCTGGCCATTGCCGAGCCGCGAGCCAGGAGCGTCGGTCTAGAGCACCGGCCTGAGTGACCGTCGCATACGGGCGCGAGCGCAGCCGAGCGGGCAGGCCTTGCCTCGCGTAGGATGACGGCGTGCCCCGATATGAGTACCGCTGCCGCGCCTGCGGAGATACCTTCGAGCGGACCCGCCCGATGAGCGAGTCTTCCGCGCCGTGCGCCTGCCCGCAGGGACACGACGACACCGTCCGGCTGCTGTCCACTATCGCGGTGGGCGGCCGCGCCAGCGGCAGCGAGCCATCCTCCGGCGGCGGCGGTGGCGGCTGCTGCGGCGGCGCCTGCGGCTGCGGCTGACCGAGCATGCCGCCGCTGCCGGTCATCCGGCACTTCGCCGAGCTCGGGGAGAGCACGGCGGCCCTTGCCGCCCTGGTGGACGGTGCCGAGCCTGACCTGCCGGTTCCGTCCTGCCCGGGCTGGACGCTGCGCCAGCTCGCCACTCATGTCGGCCGGGCGCACCGGTGGGCCGCCGAGATCGTGCGGACCAGGTCAGCGGACTTCATCGAGTTCAGGTCGGTGCCTGACGGGCGGCTCCCCGACGATCCCGGGGCACGCGGGCCCTGGCTCACCTCGGGCGCGAGCAGGCTGACCGACGCCGTGCGAGAGGCGGACCAGGACCGGGTCTGGGCGTTCGGCGAGCTGCGGCCGGCCTCGTTCTGGGCCCGGCGGATGGCGCATGAGACCCTCGTGCACGGCGCGGACGCCGCGCTGGCCTGCGGACGGCAGCCCGTCCTGACGGCCGAGTTCGCCAGCGATGCCATCGACGAGTGGCTCGCCATGGCGAGCGGGCGCAGCGGCGGAGAGCCTGACCCGCGATCCGACGCGCTGCCCGACGGCCGGTCCCTGCACGTGCATGTCACGGATCGCGACCTGGACGGCACGGGCGAGTGGCTAGTCAGGCGCGCGGACGGCGGCCTCGAGGTTTCCGCCGGGCACGCCAAGGCAGACGTGGCGCTGACCGGGCCGGCGGCGGATGTGCTGCTCGTCCTGCTGCGGCGGCTCCCGGCCACGCATCACGGGGTCACCGTCCATGGCGACGCGGACCTGCTTGCCCGCTGGCTGGAGCGCACCTCGTTCTGACCGTCGCGTCGGGCTCCTGACGCGCACCGCGCCGCCGCGCCTCGCCTTGTCCCGCCTCGGCTCGTCCCGCCCCGGCGGGATGCGGCGATGTCTTAATTGGGGCACGTGCGCAGCGGGTACGCTGCTGTCGAGCCCATCGGATCCGGACCCTAGTGCGAGGTTGGGCGATTGCTGAGTGCCGTGCGGGAATTCGTCCTCTCCGGCGATGCTGGCGCGCCCGGCGACGGCCTTCCGCCGATTGACGACGCCAGGTTCGAGATCGCACCTGGCGGCCGCCCGCGGACGCTGCGCAGGACCTGGCTCGACACCTTCGACTGGCGGCTGTTCCGCGCCGGGCTGACCCTGGAGCTCGTGGCGCGCCGAGGATCGGCGGAGCTGGTGCTGACCGGCCGGGACGGCGAGCTCGCGGCGACCGAGCCCGCCGCTGGCCAGCTCCGCTGGCCGGGCCTGATCGACGAGCTGCCGCTCGGTCCGCTACGCGAGCACCTGGCCCCGGTCGTCGGCGTGCGGGCCCTGCTCCCGGTCGTCAGGGCCACCAGCGTGCTGTCCGAGCATCGCGCACTCAACACCGACCATAAGACGATCGCCCTGCTCACCCGGGACACGATGACCCTCACCCAGCCGAAGCGGTCAGCCACGCCGACTCGCATCACCGTCGGTGCGCTGCGCGGCTACCAGGCCCAGGCGTCCAGGATCGCTGCCGCGCTGGAAGCGGCGCCAGGGATCACCTCCGCCGCGTCCTCGCCGTTCGAGGCGGCTCTTTCCGCCGCGGGCCGCCGGCCAGGTGACTACAGCAGCAAGATCGACGTCCGCCTGACCGGCGCGATGCCGGCCGGACTCGCGCTCGCCACCGTCCTCGGCTCGCTGTTCGACACCGTGCAGGTCAATATGCCCGGCACGATCGGCGACATCGACACCGAGTTCCTGCACGACCTGCGGGTGGCCGTGCGCAGGACCAGGTCCGTGCTCAAGATGGCGAGCCGTGCCCTGCCTGACAGCATGGTGAGCCAGTACGCACCGGAGTTCCGGTGGCTGGGCGACCTGACTACGCCGACGCGGGACCTGGATGTCTATCTCCTCGGCTATTCCGGCATGGCTGCCAGGCTCCTCGCGGCGAACGGCTCCGAGCTTGAGCCCTTCCATGAGTACCTCGCCAGGGAGCGCGCAGCGGCGCAGCGGCAGCTCACCAGGGGGCTGCGTTCTGAACGGTTCGCGCAGCTGGCCAGCGGATGGCGGCAGGATCTGGAGCGGGTCGCCGCCGCGCCAGGCAAGCGCCCGGTGACCGGCGCCTTCGCCGCCAGGCGGATCGCGAAGGCACACCAGCAGGTGCTGCTCCGCGGCGCGGCGATCGACGCGGCCGCACCCCCGCAGGCCCTGCACGACCTGCGCAAGCGATGCAAGGAGCTGCGTTACGCCCTGGAGGTGTTCGCGTCCCTGCACGATCCGGCCGAGCAGTGGCGCGCGGTCAACGAGCTCAAGGCACTCCAGGACTGCCTCGGCGAATTCCAGGACACCGAGGTCCAGCAGGCTGAGCTGCGCGCGTTCGCGCGGCGGATGCTCGCGGACCGCAGCGCACCAGCCGAGACCCTGCTGGCCATGGGCGAGATCGCCGCGGCACTGGCGCGGCGGCAGCAAGCTGCCAGGAGTGAGTTCGCCGGGCGGTTCGCCGAGTTCGCCAGCCCGCACGGCCGGGCCAGGATCACGGCGCTCACCAAGGCGGCGGCATGAAGGTCGTGGCGAGCTACAACATCAAGGGCGGCGTGGGGAAGACGGCGACCGCGGTTAACCTCGCCTACCTCGCGGCCCAGGATGGCTACAACGTGCTGCTCTGGGACCTCGACCCGCAGGCGGCGGCGAGCTTCCTGTTCCGGGTCAGGCCGCGGGTCAAGGGCGGGGGCAAGGCCCTGATCGCCGGGAAGCGCCCGGTCGACGACGCGATCAAGGCGACCGACTTCGACAACCTCGATCTGCTGCCCGCCGATTTCACCTACCGCCACCTCGACCTGCACCTGGACGGCGAGCGCAAGTCGGCGACCAGGCTGCGCAGCCTGCTGCACCCGCTGCGCCGCGAGTACGACCTCGTCGTGCTCGACTGCCCGCCCAGCATCTCGCTGCTGTCGGAGAACGTGCTTCATGCCGCTGACCTGCTGCTCGTCCCGCTGATCCCGACCACGCTGTCGGTCAGGACGCTTGAGCAGCTCACCGACTTCATCGCCGGCTTCGATGGACGGCGGCCGCGGGTGCTGGCGTTCTTCTCGATGATCGACCGGCGCAAGCGGCTGCACCGGGAGATCGCCGAGGAACTCCCCGCGAGCCGGGGCGACGTCGCGGCGACCGCCATCCCGGCGCTGTCGGCCATCGAGCGGATGTCGGTCGAGCGGGCGCCTGTCACTGCCTCCGCGCCGCGCAGCCAGGCGGCCCGCTACTACCGCGAGCTGTGGGCCGAGGCACGGGACCGGGTCGGGCTGCCCGTACGGGCAGAACCCTGACCTGGGCCGTCCGAGCGCCCTGCGCCGCCCGGGCTCGGGCTGTCCGTCGCTCGGGCTGCCCGGTCGCTCGGGTCGCTCGGTCGCTCGGGCTGCCCGGTCGCTCTGGCTGCCCGGTCGCTCTGGCTGCCCGGTCGCTCGGGTCGCTCGGTCGCTCGGGTCGCTCGGGTCGCTTAGCCGAGCCCGGCGATGAAGTCGATCATCGCCGCGCTGACCTCCTCGGGCCGCTCCTGCTGCGTCCAGTGGCCGCACCCCGGCAGCAGCCGGGCCTCGCGCAAGTCTGGGACGACGCCCTTGAGGCCGGCCAGCATCGCCGGGCCACCGGAGAACGCGACGACCAGGTCCCGGTCGCCGGCCAGGAACATCGCGGGGACGGTCACCGGAGCGTGCCGCCAGGCGGCGGTCAGCTCCCAGGTGCGGTCCAGGTTGCGGTACCAGTTCAGCGGGCGGGTGAAGCCAGACTCGGCGAAGTCGGCGGCGAACATGTCGATATCGTCCTCGGTGAGCCAGGGCGGCAGCCCGGCAGGCTCGGGACACATGTCCAGGAACCCGCCGCCTTCTGGTACGACCGGCACGCCGCCCATCGTGCCCTCGCCGGACGCCGCGCACAGCAGCCTGCGCAGCGAATCCCGCGGATTCAGGCTCAGCTCGGCGTCCGCCACTCCGGGCTGCTGGAAGTAGCAGATGTAGAACCGGTCCGTGTAGACCGCGCTGAGCGTCTCGATCGGGCGGGAACTCCCCCGCGGCGAGTAAGGGACGCTCAGCCCGATCACCCCGCGCACCCGGTCCGGGCGCAGCAGCGCGGTGCTCCAGGCCACCGGAGCGCCCCAGTCATGGCCGGCCACGACGGCCTGCTCGGCACCGAGCGCGTCGATCAGCCCGATCACGTCGCCGGTCAGGTGCAGCATCGTGTACTCGGCGACGTCGTCAGGCCCGCCGGTCCTGCCGTAACCGCGCTGGTTCGGCGCCACCACGTGATAACCGGCGCGGGCCAGCGCGGTCAGCTGGTGCCGCCAGGAGTACCAGGACTCGGGAAAGCCGTGCAGCAGCACGACCAGGGGTCCCTCGCCTGCCTCGGCGATATAGACGAACAGGCCGTTCACGTCTACGACGCGGTGGGTGACGCCTTCGACCGGATGCTCATACGGTGGCATGGCAGGAGAATAACCCGCTACGGCCTGGTCCGCCCGCGCCGACCAGGCCCGCCGGCCAGCCAGGCCTTCCGGCCAGGCCTGCCGGCCGGTCAGCTCACCGGCTGGCCGGGTTGCCCGCCGGGATGCCTGCCGCGCTGGCCGCGCGGCTGCTTGCCGTGCTGGTCGCCGGGGTTCTCGACCGGAACGCAGGCGGGGTGGCGCCGAAGAGCGGCCAGCCACCGCAGGTCGGCGCGTAGGTCGCCGCGCACAGCGCCGGGCTCGGCGGGGCTATCACAGTCGCCGGGACCGGGTGCCTGGCCTGCTGGCTCGAGTGCGTTGCGGCCTGCTGGCCCGAACGCGAGCTATTCACCGCGCTGAGCCGGAACGCGCTCATCATGTAGATCACCGACGCGACGGCAGCGATCAGGACCAGCGTCATCAGCGAGAGAGTGGCCCGGGCGCGCCTGGTGCGCAGCACC
>DASWAA010000095.1:0-12552 GCA_036391385.1 Streptosporangiaceae bacterium | reverse complement strand
GGTCGCTACGGCGCAGCGCGATACCGTCACGGCTGCCGATGTCAGCCGGCCATGGAATCGTCCGCCAGACGATGTCATCGGTCCTCCACGCTGTCCCTGCCAGCCCGGGCAGGATCGGACGGGCTGAGCATATCGGGGCCGGCGTCGCCATCGTGCCTTTCGCGCGGGTTCACCGGAACCGCACCGGACACCGCGGCGTCCAAGCACCGTGCGATCACGAAAAAGCTCACCCGCCGTGGCGATGACCGCCGTCGCTGTAGCAGCGGTGACCTGCGCCGTGGCGCTGAGCGGCTGCGGCGCTCGGCCGGCGGCCTCCTCAGCCGGGCCATCGATCGGTACCGGATCCGGGTCACCGGGTCAGGTGGTGACCGTGCCGGCGTCAGGGTCGGCCACCGCGGTGCCCGCGCCGGGAGCGGGAACCGTGCCGCCGGGAACGGTGACCGCGCCGCCGAGGCGGATCGTGGCGGGCCGTTCCGGTCAGGTGCGGCTCACGCAGTCCGATAACGGCGTCACCGTCGTACTGCGTCCTGGCCAGCGGGTCGTGGTGGTGCTCGGCGGCCAGGGGCCGGGCTGGTGGGATCGGCCGCGCGTGACCGGGTCCGAGCCCGCGGTGCTGCGACTGACCAGCGCGAGCGGCGGCTATCCGCAAAGCGGTCCGGCCCTGGCCAGCTTCCTGGCGATCCGGCCGGGTAAGGCAGCCATCACGTCGATGTCGGACGCGGCCTGCCTGCACACGGTTCCCGCGTGCGAGATCGCGCAGCAGGTGTGGCAGGTCCAGGTGATCGTGCGGCCCGTCTGAGTGCGACGGCGCCAGCCTGGACAATGGGGGAGTGGCAGAGCCTGCTCGCATCACTATCAGGGTCCACCCTGGCGCGTCGAGGACCCGAGTCGGCGACCTGCGTGCCGAGCCGGGGCATGAGCAGGTGCTCGGAGTCTGGGTCACTCAGCGGGCGGTCGACGGCAAGGCGACCCAGGCCGCGCTTGACGCGGTGGCCGACGCGATCGGCGTGCGCCGCCGGTCGGTGCGGCTGGTGGCCGGCGCGCGGGCGCGGGTCAAGCTGGTCGAGGTATCCGACCCGCCGGCGGATCTCGCCGAGCGCCTCGCGAGCTGGTCGAGCTGACCGGCCAGGCTCGCGAACCGGATCAGGCCGACGGCTGGACGGGCCGGTCCGCGCCGACCCTGATCGTGACAGCGGCCAGGATCCCGGCGGCGAAGACCAGGCCAGCCGACAGGTACAGCGCGTCGTGCAGGCCGGCCTGGAAGGCAGCGTAGGTGGCGTGGATGACCTGGGTGACCAGCTTGCCCTGGCCGGGTGGTGCCAGCGACGAAGTCTTGCCGGCCGAGGGTTCCTGACCGGTGAGGACGCCGTTGATCACGATCGGCTGGATACTGCGCGGCAGCCCGAGCTTGGTCAGGCTGGCGACGAGCGCGGACTGCAGCTTGCCGATCACGACAGCGCCGAGTATGGCGACGCCCATCACCGCGCCGACCTCGCGGCTCGTGTTCGTGGTCGACGCGGCCATCCCTGATCGCTCGGGCGGCACCACGGCGAGGACGGACGAGGTAATGGGGACGACGCAGCTGCCGATGCCGATGCCGGTCAGGGCGAGGGCGGCCGCGAGCGGCAGGTACGGCGGCTGCGGGCTGATCACCGCGTTGGTCCAGAGCAGGCCGATCCCGAACGTCACGCAGCCGCCGACGATCGACCAGCGCAGGTCCACGACGCTGGTCCACCGCCCGGCCAGCAGCGAGGCGAGGATCATCAGCCCGGTCATCGGCAGGAAGACCTCGGCGATCTGACCGCCGTTGTACCCGGTGACCTCCTCCAGGTAGAGCGCGGTGAAGAAGAAGATCGCGAAGGTCGCGAAATAGGCGCAGAAGGCCACCACGTTGGGGGTCGCGAACTGAGGAACCCGCAGGAACTTCAGGTCGAGCAGCGGATGCGCCGCCTTGCTCTCCCGCCAGATGAAGGCGACCAGGGTCACCGCGCTGGCGCAGAGCAGCCCGATCACCTGGTTCGAGCTGAAGCCCGAGCTCTCGGCGTCGATCACCGCGAAGATGAGCGTCGAGAGCGCCGCCGCGCCGAGTACGGCGCCGGCGATGTCGATCGGCTGACCGTCCGGGTCGGAGTTCTCCGGCAGCACAGTCGCGGTGAGTACCAGCGCGAGCACGCCGAAGACGACGTTGAACCAGAAGATGGCGGGCCAGGACCACAGGTAGACGAGCGCGCCGCCGACGACCGGGCCTAGCGCGAGCGAGAACCCGGAAACGGCCGCCCACACGCCGATAGCCCGGTTCCGCTGCCGGTAGTCGGGATACAGATGCCGCAGCATCGACAGCGTTCCCGGCTCGCTGGCGGCGGCGCCGAGGCCCATCACGGCCCTCCCGGCGATCACCAGGGCGAGCGCCGCCGGCGCTGACTTGAAGATGTCCACCGACAGCGCCGACATCAGCGAGCCGAACAGGAAGATGCAGATGCCGATCAGCATGACCTTCTTGCGGCCGAACTGGTCGCCGATGGTCCCGAACATCAGCATTGTGCTCGCGAACGTGAGCGCGTAGGCACCGACCACCCATTGCAGCGAGGAGACGCCGGCGTGCAGCTGACTCTGGATCCCGGCCAGGGCGACGCTGACGATCGTGATGTCCAGGAACGTCAGGAAGAGCACGATGCACAACGTCGCGAGCGCGAGCGACGGATGCCGTGCGACGGCCTCGCCGCCAGTCGGCTCGGCCGCGTCCGAGTAAGCCGTCGCCGGGTCCGCCCCTGCCGTGACCGACGTCGCTAGGTAAGCAGGCTCGGGCCGGCTGGGCGGGCCCTGGGGATCAGGGTCGTTGTGCTCCGGTGGCGCATCAGCCATCAGGCTTCTCCCGGGCTACGTCGGGCATGGGAAACCAGTCCCCAATTGGCGGGAGACGGTACGTTACGGCCACTGGGATGTCAACAACCAGATTACGCTCCGTGCAGGCGCCAGCCTCGACCGGCGGGGTCACCCCGTGCAGGCCGCGGGCAGCCCGGCCGTCTTGCCCGCGTTCTCCAGCTTGAGCAGTCCGCAGAAGCTGACCAGGCCAACCTTCCAGACACCGCCCTGGTAGACCGCGACGCCGCTCTGGTTGGGAAGTGCTGGCTTTCCGCCAACGAAAATGGTGTAGGTAACGGAAGCCTGACTTGTACCGGTTAGCGTGACCTTGGTGACCTTCGAGGTGGCCAGGAGTGCCAGTGACGAGCCGGCCTGCGCCCTGATCACCGGGGCGACCGCCTGACCGTCCTGCAGCAGTGCGAGCCGGCGCGGGATCGGAGTCTTGGCATTGAAGAACGTCGCCCAGTTGGCTTCGATCGCCGCGGCCGCGCCGGCCCCGCTGATCGGCTCGGCGCCCGCGGGCGCCGAGGGGGAGGAAGACTGCGGCGCGGGCTGCGTGCTCGAGGGGGTGGTCGGGCCGGAGCCGCCCGAACTGCAGGCAGCCAGTGTCAGCCCGAGGGCCACAAGCAATGCCGCCGGTGCAAGACGCAGCGCACGAGAATGCAGACTTGGCATACCGCTAGTCTGCCCCACAATGGGCCCCCTGTGAATCATGGGGCCGATGACTCGCCCATCGGCCGTCGCGGATCGGCCAGGCCGTGCCATGGGTCGTAGTCGACTTCCAGAGCTTCCTGTGCCGGGCGCTGCCCCGGCGGGACGTTGCGCAGGTTGAGGCGGATCCGGGTCCAGGTCGAGGACCGGCCTCGCATCGAGTCCACCAGGATGTCGGCGGGCTGCAAGAGCGCGGCGGCCTCCGGGTGGCGCTCCTTCCAGCGCTCGAGCCCGGCGAGTGCCTCGGCCTGGCTGGCCGCCCTGGCGATCTCGATGAGCGGCATGGTCGTCCTTCGCCGCCCGCTGGCTCCGTAGCTCTTGCCCGGCGCGGGGGCTGCCGCTGTGGCTGAGGCGGGCCGGCGCCTGGACGGCTGCACTCGCGGGGCCTCGCCTTCCTGCCTGACGAAGTGCGGCGGCCACGGAGCGTCCGGCAAGCCCGCCCGCTCATCTCGCTCGGTCTGCTCGAGCAGCAGGTCGAGGGAGCCTGCCGCGTGGTCGATGCCCGCCCACGGGTCGCCGAGCTCGGCGAAACGCTGCGGAACGGTCTGCATGGTGAAGGCACCGGGATCGCAGTCAGGGACCTCGTCCCAGGTCAGTGGCGTGGATACCCGGGCTTGCGGCACCGGCCTGATCGAGTAGGCGCTGGCAACCGTCCGGTCCTTGGCGTTCTGGTTGTAGTCGACGAAGACGCCGTGCCGTTCCTCCTTCCACCACCGGGAGGTCGCGAGCCGCGGCACCCGCCGCTCAATCTCCCTGGCGAGGGCGACCGCGCAGGACCGGACCTGAGGGAAGGTCCAGCGGGGCTCGATCCTGGCGTAGATGTGGAAGCCGCGCGAGCCCGACGTCTTCGGCCAGCCCGTCAGCCCGAAGTCCGTCATGACCTCGCGCGCCACCATCGCCACGTCGAGTATCTGCTGGTAGGCCACACCCGGGACCGGGTCGAGGTCGACCCTGAGCTCGTCCGGGTGGTCCAGGTCGGTGGCCAGCACTGGATGCGGATTCAGGTCGATGCAGCCCAGGTTGGCCACCCAGGCCAGTCCGGCGGCGTCGGTGACGACCACTTCCGCCGCGGTCCGGCCGGACGGGAAGCTCAGCTCGACCGTCTCGATCCACTCCGGGCGTGACGACGGCGCCCGCTTCTGGAAGAACGCCTCGCCATCGGCCCCGTGGACGTAGCGCTTCAGCACCATGGGCCGCCCGGCGACGCCGCGCAGCGCACCGTCGGCCACGGCGAGGTAGTAGCGGACGACATCGAGCTTGGTGGCGCCGTTCTCCGGAAAATAAGTCTTGCCCGGGTTCGAGATCGCGACCTCGCGCCCGGCGACCGTGATGATCTCCTTCGCAGCGGGCATGGGCTCAGGTTAACCGCCGCAGGCGGTGCCAGGTCAGCTTGACGGGGCGGTGAGCGGCACCGGGCGGGCCTGGCCGCTCGCCGCTGGCGCGACCACGTCGACGCGGGCGTTGCGGCCGACTGCGGTGGCGGCGATGACAGCGGCGGCAGCCCCGGCACTGAGCCAGCTGACGTGCTCGCCGAGCAGCAGCGCCGACCAGCCGAGGGTCAGCGCGGGCTGGGCGAGCTGCAGCCGTCCCACCCGGGCGACGCCGCCGACGGCCATGGCGTGGTACCAGGCGAAGAAGCCGAGCACCATCGACACCACGCCCACATAGCACAGGCCGGCGACGGCGCTGCCCGTGACATGGGCAGGCGGATCGGCGATGACCGCCGCGGCCGTGATCGGCACGGTGACCGGCGCGGCGATGATGACGGCCCAGCAGATTACCCGCCAGCCGCCGTACTCGCGGGCGAGTGCCCCGCCCTCGGCGTAGCCGATGCCGGCGATGCCGATGGCGAGCAGCAGCAGCAGGTCGGCCAGGTGCAGGCTGCCGCCACCCTGCACGATGGCGAAGCCGATCACGATGGCAAGGCCGAACGCCAGCGCGGCCCAGTACGCGGCTCTCGGACGCTCCCCGGCTCGCCAGACCGCCATTCCGGCGGTAGCCGCCGGGATCAGGCCGGTGAGCACGGCACCGTGCACGCTGTCCACGTAGTGCAGTGCGAGGGCGGAGACGAGGCCGAATCCGATGCCGACCGGCCCGGCAACGATGAGGATGCGCGGGAACGCTGTCCGCGGAGGCAGCAGCGGCTGGCGGCGCAGCGCGAGCGCCGAGACGGCGACCAGCACGGCGATGACCGAGCGGCCGACGCCCACCTCGATCGGGCTGAACGAGGCCTCGGCGGCGGTGGTGGCCGGGAAGGTCATGCTGAAGCATGCGACGCCGATTGCACCGAGCAGGAGGGGTGCCGCTTTCCCGCTGAAGACAGAAGTGCTTCTATTGGCTCTCATGAATGATGGTAGCAGTCATGCCTCCGCTATCGCAGGCCTGGAGCAGCTGATCCGGTCGGTTCCGGCCGGGACGAAGCTGCCCTCCTACCGGGAGTTGCAGCATCGCTACCAGCTGAGCCCGGCTACGGTGCAGCGACTGCTCGCCGACCTCGCCCAGCGCGGGCTGCTGGTGACCAGACCGGGCAGCGGTACGTATACGGCGCCGCGCCGGTCAGCGGCGGTGGCAGCCGACGTCTCCTGGCAGACACTGGCCCTGGGCAGCCGCAGTGGCCTGGGCGCCGACCTGGAGCGCCTCGTCGAGCCTTCTCCGGCGGATGCCCTCCCGCTGGCCAGCGGATTCCTCGACGAGCGACTGCAGCCGCTAGGGCTGCTCGCTGCGGCTGGCGCCAGGGCGGCCCGGCGCCCGCAGGCGTGGAGCAGGCTGCCGCCGCAGGGACTGCCTGAGTTGCGGGCGCACTTCGCCGCCGAGACCGGTGGCGCGATGACCGCGCAGAACGTGCTGATCACCCCGGGCGGGCAGGCGGCGCTGTCGGCCGCGTTCCGGCATCTGTGCTCACCCGGCGACCCGGTGATCCTGGAGTCTCCGACCTATGTCGGCGCGCTCGCCGTGGCCCGGGCTGCCGGACTGACCCTCGTGCCCGTCCCCGGCGACAACGACGGGGTCCTGCCTGACGTGCTGTCCGACGCGCTGGCGCGCACCGGTGCGAGGCTGGTCTACCTGCAGCCGAGGTACTCCAACCCGGCTGGCGCGGTGCTCGCGCCGCAGCGCAGGGAGGCGGTGCTCTACGCCGTCGCCCGCCACGGGGCCTTCCTGATCGAGGACGACTGGATGCGCGATTTCGATCTCGCTGCCGCGTCGCCGCCGCCGCTGGCCAGCCTGGACGACGACGGTCACGTCATCTACCTGCGGTCGCTCTCCAAGCCGGTGGCGCCCGGGATGCGGGTGGCCGGCCTGGCGGCCCGCGGGCCGGTGCTCGCCAGGCTGCGGCGCGGCCGGATCAGCGACGACCTGTTCGTGGCGCCGGTACTGCAGCAGGTCGCGATCGATGTCCTGACTGCTCCCGGGTGGCCACGGCATCTGGGCAGCATCAGGCGCGCGCTCAGGGAGCGCAGGGACGCCCTGGCGGCCGCGATCACCAGCCTGCTTCCGGCGTGCTCGCTGCCGATCGTCCCGGCCGGCGGCGTGCACCTGTGGCTGCGGTTGCCCGACACCTGCTCCGATACCGATGTCGCTGACGCCGCGGCCGCGCGCGGTCTCGCGGTCAGTCCGGGCCGGATGTCGTTCCCTGGCGAGCCGCCCGCCTCGTACCTGCGGCTCAGCTACTCAGCCGCCGAACCGCCCGCCCTGGTCCGCGCCGCGGAGATCCTCGCGGAGGTGCTCGATGCGGTGGCATTATCTGGAATTATCTGAGCATGCACCTGCTGGTGAGGATTCCGTGAAGGTCGTGCTCGCGGGCGGCTCGGGCGCGCTTGGCCGGCGCGTCGCCGCCGACCTGTCGGACCGGGGCGACGACGTGGTCATCCTCACCCGGTCGCCCGTCGGCGGCGGGCGACTACGGCAGGTCGGCTGGGACGGAGCCACCGTCGGGCCGTGGGCGGCTGAGCTCGCGGGCGCGGCTGTGATCAACCTCGCCGGCGAACTGGTCGACCGCCGGCCGACGGCCGCGGGAATCGACCTGCTGACCCGGTCCCGGGTGCTTCCCACCCGCGCGCTCGCCGCGGCGGCCGCCAGCCTGCCCGAGTCACCGTCGGCCTGGATCCAGATGAGCACGCTGGCCATCTACGGTGACGGCGGTGACACGATCCTGGACGAGACGGCACCGCCTGCTGAGGGCCCGGCTCAGATGGCCGGGGTCGCCAGAGCATGGGAGGACGCCGCGTCCGGCGCAGCCGCACGGCGCCAGGTCGTGCTCAGGACGGCCGTCGTCCTCGACTCCGGCACTCCGGCCTACACCCGGCTGAGCGGCCTGGTCCGCTGGGGCCTCGGCGGGCGGATCGGCACCGGACGGCAGTGGGTCAGCTGGCTGCATGTCGCCGACTTCCTCGCCATCGTCCGGTCCTGCCTGGACGACCCGACCCTGACTGGCATCGTCCACGCGACGAGCCCGCAGCCCGTGCGCAACGCTGAGTTCATGGCCGAGTTCCGCCGCGCCTGGCACCGGCCAGCCGCGCCGCCTACGCCGGAATGGCTCCTGCGGGTCGGCGCGGTCGCGCTGCGGAGTGACCCTGCGCTAGCCCTCACCGGACGGCGGTGCGTCCCAGGGCAGCTGATCAGGCACGGCTTCTCGTTCAGTTATCCGCAGCTAGGCCCTGCCCTGGCAGACCTGCGCTCCCGGTCACTGAATCCGGCCTGACGGGATTTCGGGCTAGGCCCGCCCGGCCGCCTCGCGCATGCCCTGGTTGGCGAGCGCGTCGGCGCGCTCGTTGCCCGGATCGCCTGCGTGGCCCTTGACCCAGAGCCAGACCACCTGATGCCGCTCGACCGCGGCCTCGAGCCGCTGCCAGAGGTCGGCGTTCTTCACCGGCTTCTTGTCCGCGGTCCGCCAGCCGTTGCGCTTCCAGTTCGGCAGCCACGCGGTGATCCCGTTTCGCAGGTAGGCGCTGTCGGTGTGCAGGCGTACCGACGTCGGGCGAGTCAGGCTCTCAAGCGCCCTGATGGCGGCCATGAGCTCCATCCGGTTATTCGTGGTGCCGGCCGGCTCGCCACCGCGGATCTCCTTGGTGTGCGAGCCGTACCTGAGCAGGGCACCCCAGCCGCCCGGGCCCGGATTGCCGCTGCACGCTCCGTCGGTGTAGATCTCCACCACCGGTCCGTGCCCGTCCTGGTTCTGCGCCACTGGAGGAACCTACCTGGCAAGTCGCTGGCCGCGCATGCCGAAGGCCGATGCGCACTCAGGCCAGCGCGGCGAGGCGGCTGGCCAGTGGCTCGAGCACCGCTGGCGTCGCCCCGAGCGGCAGGCCGACGATGACCAGATCGACGCCTGCCTTCTGGTAGGACTCCGCCTCGTTCGCGGCGGAGTCGATGGCGGCCTGAGTGTCGGAGTCCAGCCTGATGTTCACCGAGCAGGTGATCTCGGCCGGATCCCGGCCCAGGTCGGCACAGTGCGACAGCAGCACCTCCTTGAGACTCAACCAGTCGGCGGGATCCCGGACGAGCGAGTTCCACTGCTGTGCCCATCGGGCCGTCGTCCGCAGGGTCCGCTTCTTGCCGCGCCCGCCGATCACGATCGGCGGGTGCGGGAGCTGCACCGGCTTCGGCTCGCAGCGTGCGTCGGTGAGCCGGACGTAGCGTCCGCTGAACGTCGTCGTTGGCTGGGTGAGCAGCGCCACGATCGCCTCGATGCCCTCGTCGAACCGGTCGAATCGCTCGCGCAGCGGCGGCAGCTCGATCCCGTAGGCGTCGCACTCCATCTGGTTCCAGCCAGCGCCGACTCCGAGCTCCAGCCGGCCGCCGGAGATGATGTCGGTGGTCGCCGCCATGTTCGCCAGCACGGCAGGGTGCCGGTAGACCATGCCGCTTACCTGGCAGCCGATGCGGATCCTGCTCGTCGCCTCGGCGAGGGCGGCCAGCATCGTCCAGCCTTCGAGGTTCGGGCCGGTCAGGTCTGCGGACAGCGGGTAGAAGTGGTCCCAGTTCCAGGCCGACTCGAAGACCTCGATCTGGTCGGCTGCTAGCCAGACATCCCGCATCTGGGCCCAGGTCTGGTGCTCGGGCCGCGTCTTGATCGCAAAGCGCACGTTTGCTCCTCCAGTCGGGTCCGATGGTACCGGAGGTAGATCGCGGCCAGTGCGCCGGATTGCCCCGCATTATATGCCGTGATTACCGTCAGCGTGACCCGTCATTGGCTCAACGAACATGCCCGGCCGCGCACGGTGAGAACGGTCGGGATCGCCGTCCTTTCACGGAGTGTTCAGAGGGTTAACTTTCGTCAGTCATCGCTGAGGTCCGGCGTTCAAAATAGGTCAGGTGAGACTGAGCGGAAATCCGTGGAATGGGAATGGCTGATGTGTATCGTGGCGGCAGCCCCTAACCGCGATCCAGCAATCGGGTATGCCGCCCTGAATTTGCCGCCTTGCCCAGAAGGGAAGCTTAATGGCCCGCCGACTGAAGTCACCGCCGGAGGCGACACGTGCGGAGGGCCTCTATCCCGCGCCGGTCAGCGACATGCCCGGGCAGACGGCTGAAGGGTCAGTGCAAGCGGACAGGGCGGCGAAGGGCGACGACGCTGCGCAGGTGAGACGGCGCTGGCTGCCTGGGCAGTCGCGGTCGGTCCGGCCGGCGAACGCATTGCAGGACGTCGACCTGCTAGTCCGGGTCCGGGACTGCCTGAAGGAACTGCCCGACGACCCCTCGCCGGCCACGGGTGCCGGCAACGGAGGTCGAGCCGGCGAGCCGGCCGGGTCGCCGCGAACGGCCGGGTCGCCGCGAGCGGCCGGGCAGGGCGATGCGGCGGCTCAAGCGGTTCATCGCTTAGCGGCCGGACAGGGCGGGGCGGAAGGCTCTGCCAGGGCGGCGGGCCCGGCCGTAGTGACCGGCAAGCCACCGGCAGCCAGGGCCAGGCAGCCTGCTGACCCTGTCCCGAGCGCGATCCGGGAGACCTTCGACCTGGTCGCGGCCGCCGGCGACATGGCGACGTCGTACTTCTACGGCTGGCTCTTCGCCAGTAACCCCGAGTTGCGCGATCTCTTTCCGCCGGCCATGGACGAGCAGCGAGACCGGCTGTTCCGGGCGCTCACCAGGATCGTCGAGAGCCTGACCACGCCCGACGACATGACCACCTACCTGGCCGGGCTCGGCCGGGATCATCGCAAGTACGACGTGCGGCCAGAGATGTACCCGGCGGTGGGGGAGGCGCTGATCGCCACGCTGCGAGCATTCGCTGGCCGGGCCTTCACGCCGGAGGCCGAGGAGGCCTGGGCGCGTACCTACGCCGTCGCGGCGGAGGTGATGGTCAAGGCGGCGAACGAGGCGAGTGCCCGCCTGCCTGCCCGCTGGCCTGGCGAGGTCGTCGAGCATGAGAAGCGGGGGCGGGACATAGCCGTGCTGACGGTCGCCACCGACCAGGCACTTCCGTACCAGGCTGGCCAGCATGTGACTGTGCAGACGCGCCGGTGGCCGAAGGTGTGGCGGCCGTTGTCCGTCGCCTGCCGTCCCCGGGAGGACGGGCTGCTCAGGTTCCATGTCAAGGCAGTGTCCGGTGGCTGGGTCAGCACCGCGCTCGTGGAGCACACGGCGGTAGGCGACCCCCTCGTCATCGGGCCGGCCGTGGGCAGCATGACGCTCGCGGCAGCCGGGGGCAGGGACTTGCTCTGCGTCGCCGGGGGTACCGGTCTGGCGCCGTTGAAAGCGATCGCCGAGCAGGCCATCTACGAGGACTCCAGGCAGCGCAGGCACCGCAACGTGCTGCTCTTCTGCGGCGCGCGGACCCGCGGGGAGCTCTACGACCTGCCCGGATTATGGCACCTAGCCGATGCTTATCCGTGGCTGCAGGTCAACCCTGTCACCTCGGACGATCCTGGCTACGAGGGGATGCAGGGCAACGTGGGGCGGGTCGCTGCGAGGTATATGCCGCAGTCGGAACTCGACGCGTTCGTATCGGGGCCGGCGCAAATGGTGCGGGACACGATCAGGGCACTGACCAAGGCCGGCCTGCCTGAGCAGCGGATCCACTTCGACGAGGGCGTGCTGGCCAACCGCCGGCTCGCCAGCGGCGGCACGTGACCGGCCGGGCGTGCTGACGGTCCCCGTCAGGCCCCCCGTCAGGTCTCCGCTGGCGTCATTCGGGGCTCTCCTGACCTGGCGCCGGGTGCCGGTAGAAGTTCGGCGTCTGGTCGAAGTTCTGGTAGTAGCGGTGGAAGACGGGCGTCGCCGACGATGCGGCGGGAGGGACGATCCAGGTCCAGTCCGCCGGGCAGCCGCGCCCCTGGCGCTCCTCCATCTCAAGGTGCCTGAGGAAGCGCACCGACTCGGTGTGATGGTCGGTGATGGTCACTCCAGCGGCCTGGAACGAGTGCAGGACGGCGAGGTTGAGCTCCGTCATCGCCCGGTCCTTCCACAGGTTGCGGTCGCTGGCCGTGGACAGGCCGAGCTTCTCGGCGATCAGCGGCAGCTGGTTATAGCGCGTTACGTCGCCGAGGTCGCGTGCCCCGATCTCGGTGCACATGTACCAGCCATTGAACGGCGTCGCCGGGTACCTGATACCGCCAGCTTCGAGGTACATGTCGCTGATCACGGGGACCGCGTACCAGCGCAGGCCGAGGTCGGCGAACCAGGTCAGATCGGGATGGCACAAGGGCACCTCGAGGACAGCGCCGGCCGGGAGCTGATACCACCCAGGGTCGGCGTCAGCTTCCCTGACGACCAGCGGAAGGACGTCGAACCGGCCAGGAGGCGAGCCGCCTGGCCAGCCGAGTTCCTGTGCGAGCCTGGTCGCACCGACAGCCGCCGGATCGCCGATCACGCCGCCATCGGCAGACTGGTAGCCGGCGTAACTGACTAACTGCTGGGAGAGGATCCTCGGGCCTGGCCTGCCCGGTAGGTCAGGCGCGAAGACGGTGATCACCGGCCTGATCCGGCCGCCGTTCGTGGCCTCCCGCAGGTGAGTGATCGCCTCAGCGGCGACCTCGGCGGCGG
>DASWAA010000094.1:0-15969 GCA_036391385.1 Streptosporangiaceae bacterium | reverse complement strand
AGCGGCAGCGAGACGCTGCTGACCTCGGGCGGCTGCGGCAGCCTCGGCGCCGTGCTGTCCTGCACGGACACCGGCCTCACCAACGGCCAGGCCTACTACTACAAGGTCAGCGCCGTGAACGCCATCGGCGAGGGCCCGCAGAGCACTGAGGCGACCGCCACGCCGACCGGCTGCGCGGCAGCGCAACTGCTCGGCAACCCCGGGTTCGAGACAGGGTCGGCGGCACCGTGGTCGGCGACCTCCGGCGTTATCAGCAACAGCACCGCGGAGCCACCGCACAGCGGTTCGTGGGACGCCTGGCTTGACGGCTACGGCACCACGCACACCGACACGCTGTCGCAGTCGGTCAAGCTGCCAACCGGATGCTCGACCTACAACCTCAGCTTCTGGCTGCACGTCGACACAGCGGAGACCAGCACGACCACCGCGTACGACACGCTGAAGGTGCAGGTGCTCAACAGCTCAGGAACGGTGCTGTCGACCCTGCACACGTACTCCAACCTCAACCACAACACCGGCTACGCCCAGCACAGCTTCTCGCTGAGCGCCTACGCCGGGCAGACCATCACGCTGAAATTCACCGGTGCCGAGGACTACGAGTACCAGACGTCGTTTGTCATCGACGACACCGCGATCAACGTGAGCTGATCTCCGCTCCGGGCAGAAAGTCCGTCTGCCCGGGACGAAGGCGTGCGGCCGAGTGGCGACACCCGGCCGCACGCCGACGTCAGTCGCCGCCGACCCGGACAGATACCTCACCGACGACCTCCTCCGGGCGGGTGCGGGAAGTGATGATCAGCTAGCCCTTGCGGCCTTAGCGGCGTTTGCGATAGCCATGAGGCTGCAGCAGGCCAGGTGAGGTGATCCGTGCTATTCCGCCCGAGCAGCGCGCGGCGCGGCCGACGTCATGCGGCCATGGTGACATTGACGAGCGTAGTGACCATCGCGGTGGCCGCGTGCCAGGTCGCAGCCGCCGGGCCGCCACGACCTGGCGCATCGCATCCTCGTCCGCGGCCGAGCCCGCACCAGGCGTCCTCGCTTGCGAGCCAGTCGCCGAGCGCGGCGCGCGCGCCCGCGCGCCCGCGGATCATGATCGTCGGTGACTCGATCACCCAGGGCAGCGCCGGCGATTACACCTGGCAGTACCGGCTCTATGAGCATTTGCTGGCCGACGGCGTCAGACCGCGGATGGTTGGTCCGTACGGCTGGCTGTTCAACAACGTGACCAACGTCCAGGGGGACCATAGCTACGCGGCCCCTAACTTCGAGCACGCGAACGACGCGACCTGGGGTCTGGCGCTGTTTCGAGAGAAGGACGCGATCACGGGCAAGGTGACCACCTACCGCCCGGACTACCTGCTGGTGCTGCTTGGCCTTAACGACCTGTTCTGGTACGGCATCAGCCAGCCGGCCATGGCCGCGAACCTGGCGAGCTTCATCGCCGCCGCCCGGAGCGCCCGCCCGCACATCCGGATCGTGCTCGGCCTCATACCACCGGACATCCACGAGCAGATCAATCCCGCGTTCGCCGCCAGCGTCGCCGCCTACAACCGGACGATTCGCTCGACTGCCTCGCAGCTCTCCACGACCGCGTCACCGATAGCCGTCGCATACGACGGATCCGGCATCAACATAGCCGCCGACCTGTGGGACGGAACGCATCCCAACGCGAACGGCGAGGTCAAGATAGCGGCTGGATTCGCAGATGTCCTCGCGAGCCGGTTCCACCTCGGCAACGCCTACCCAAGGCCGTTCCCGGTACTGCCTACCGGACCGCTGACCCCGCCACAGCTGACTGTGATGCCGTCGAGCATGCCGCGCCAGGCGGTGCTGTCGTGGACGCTCGTACCAGGCGCGAACGGTTATTACGTCTACCTGGAGGACGTGACCAGGGGGGACACCACCTTCACGCGACTACCGTGGCCGCTGTCCACGCACCAGAAGCCATGGACGGTCCGCCTGCTGAACTCAGGCGACACGTATGACTTCAAGCTCCAGGCCTGCAAGGGCGTCGACTGCGGCGCATATTCGAACGTGGCTAGCCTCATCGTCCCGTAGCTCAGTCATGTTTGTCGCAGACCTTGCGCGGAACTACCCGCCAGGCCGTGTGCTCGGCCCGCTTATTGTGGGGTCTCCACAACGCACCCGATCCGGTATGCGCGATGTGGGCCATTGGTGTACCCGGCGGTAATCGAGCAGGGTATAGGCAGGTGCAGGCGGCGCCCCGGGACCCGGGCGTTGCCGTGTGCCTCTGGGTAGTTGGGAGGCTACAGCCGGTGTTCAGTCGTGTCGCCATCGTCAACCGCGGAGAGGCCGCGATGCGGCTCATCCATGCAGTCCGGGATCTCTCGGCGGAGACCGGAGCGCGGACCGAGACGGTGGCGCTCTACACCGACGCGGACCGCACAGCGACCTTCGTCCGCGAGGCTGACGTCGCCTATCCTCTCGGCCCCGCCTCGGCCCGCCCGTACCTCGACCACGCCGTCCTGGCGCGCGCGCTGGCAGAGACCGGGGCCGACGCCGCCTGGGTCGGCTGGGGGTTCGTCGCCGAGGACCCGGCGTTCGCCGAGTTGTGCGAGAAGATCGGCGTTACCTTCGTCGGGCCGGGCGCGGAGGCGATGCGCAGGCTCGGCGACAAGATCGGCGCGAAGCTGATCGCCGAGGAAGTCGGCGTTCCGGTCGCGCCGTGGAGCCGCGGCGAGGTCGCCACCCTCGGGGACGCACTGCGGGTCGGCGAGGAGATCGGCTACCCGCTGATGCTCAAGGCGACCGCGGGCGGCGGCGGCCGCGGCATCCGCATGGTCGCCTCTGCCGAGGATCTGGCCGACGCCTTCGAGCGCACCCGCCAGGAGGCGGTGCGCGCGTTCGGTTCCGGCGTGGTCTTCCTTGAGCGCCTGGTCACCGGCGCCCGGCACGTGGAGGTCCAGGTCATCGCCGACGGTCAGGGCACCGCGTGGGCGCTGGGCGTCCGGGACTGCTCGGTGCAGCGGCGCAACCAGAAGATCATCGAGGAATCCGCCTCCCCGGTCCTGGCGATCGGGCAGATAGCTGAGCTGAAGGCATCGGCCGAGCGGCTCGCGGTGGCCGTGGACTACCGCGGTGCCTGCACCGTGGAGTTCCTCTACCATCCTGGCGAGAAGCTCTTCGCCTTCCTCGAGGTGAACACCCGGCTGCAGGTCGAGCACCCGATCACCGAGATCACCACCGGTACCGACCTGGTCCGGCTGCAGTTGCACGTGGCGAATGGCGGGAGACTGGAAGGCAGCCGCCCGGCCGAGGCTGGCTACGCCATCGAGGCCCGGCTCAACGCCGAGGACCCCGACCGTGACTTCGCGCCCGCCCCAGGCCGCATCGAGCGCCTCGTGCTGCCCTCCGGGCCCGGCATCCGCGTGGACACCGGCGTCAGCGAGGGCGACAGCATCCCGGCCGATTTCGACTCGATGATCGCCAAGATCATCGCCTACGGCCGCGACCGCGAGCATGCGCTTGGCAGGCTGCGCCGCGCCATGGCCGAGACCACCGTGATCATCGAGGGCGGCGCGACCAACAAGAGCTTCGTGCTCGACCTGCTCGACCAGCCCGCGGTGATCGACGCGAGCGCCGACACGGGCTGGATCGACCGCGAGCGCGCGCAGGGCCGCCTGGTTAACCACAGGCATTCCGCGATCGCCCTGGCCGCCGCCGCGATCGAGGCCTACCAGGACGAGGAGGAGGTCAGCCGCCAGCGGCTGCTGTCTACCGCGCACGGCGGGCGCCCGCAGGTGCAGCACGACCCGGGCCGCCCGCTGGACCTCAAGCTCCGCGGCGTCAGCTACCGGGTGAGCGTGGCCCGCGTCGGGCAGAAGCGGTTCCGCCTCGGCGTCTGCGGTGGCGGTGACGTGCACCCTGCGGAGGTCGAGCTTGAACGATTCGACGCGCACAGCGGCCAGATCGTGGTCAACGGCCGCCGGTTCCGGCTGGTGTCGGCTACGCACGGCCCGATCCACCTGATCGAGGTCAACGGAGTCACCCACCGGATCAGCCGGGACGAGGGCGGTGTCGTCCACTCCCCCGCACCCGCGCTGGTCGTGGCGACGCCGTTGTCGGTCGGCGACATCGTCGAGTCGGGCGCGCCGGTCCTGGTGATCGAGAGCATGAAGATGGAGACCGTGCTGCGCGCGCCGTTCAGGGCCCGCGTCCGCGAATGCCCCGTGTCGGTGGGCAGCCAGGTCGAGACCGGCGCGCCGCTGATGCGCCTGGAACCCGTCGCCGACGAAACCGCGGAGGAGGAAGCCGCGGGCACCGGCGAGATCATCGAGATCGACCTGCCTGCCGAGCGATCGGACAGGCCGGCGGCCGACCGGGTCGAGCGCGGCCTGGAGGACCTGCGCAGTCTGCTGCTGGGCTTCGATGCCGACCCGCAGGAGAGAAAGCGCGTGCTGTCCGGGTATCTGGCTGCCCGTGCCGAGCTCGGCGGGCGGCCGCTGCCGGGCGAGCTTGACCTGCTGACGGTGTTCGCCGATCTGCTGGAGCTGAGCCGCAACAAGCCGGCAGGCGAGCTCGACGTCGAGCCGGACAGCCCGGTGCACAGCCCGCGCGAGAACTTCCACAGCTACCTGCAGAGCCTGGACGTCGAACGCGCCGGCGTCACCGAGAGCTTCCAGGCCAAGCTCGCCAAGGTGCTCGCGCACTACGGCGTGACCGACCTCGACCGCACGCCGGAGCTGGAGGCCGCGGTCTTCCGTATCTTCCTGGCCCAGCAGCAGATGAGCACCCACGTCGCTATCGTGTCGGAACTGCTGCGCCAGTGGCTGTCCGGAGCGCCGCCGCTCGAATCCCTCAGCGAGCGCGCCGGGCTCACCCTGGAGCACCTGGTCGAGGCCACGCAGGTGCGCTTTCCCGCGGTGTCCGACCTGGCCCGCGGCGTGGTGTTCCGCTGGTTCGCCCAGCCGCTGCTGCGCCGTAACCGCGCCATGGTCTACGCCGCGGTGCGCGACGATCTGCGCTACCTGGACCGCAATCCGGACGCGCCGGACCGCGCCGAGCGGATCCAGGCCATGGTGGCCAGCTCGGAGCCGCTGGTCCGGCTGATCGGCCAGCGGATCGGCCGGCCCGGGCGGGACCACGCGCCGCTGCTTGAGGTGCTGACCCGCCGCTACTACGACAACCGAGGGCTATCCGAGGTCACAGCGCGGGAGACGGCGGGCTGCCGGTTCGTCACCGTCAAGCACTCAGGCTCAGGCGGCGTGACACGCGTGGCCACCACCGCCGTCGACATCGCCGCACTGCCCGACGCCATCAGTGCCGTCGGCACACTCGCCGCGGGCGTCGCCGAGCACGAGCTGGTCGCTGACCTCTACGTCACCTGGGAGGACCAGCCAGATCCGGACGCGATGGCGGTGCGGCTCGGCCAGCTCATCGCCGACCGCCCGCAGCCCGCGGGCGTCCGGCGGATCACCACCACCGTCGCCGGCACCAGCGGTGCCGTGATGCACCACCATTTCACCTTCCGGCCCGACGGCGCGGGGTTCGCCGAAGACCGGCTGATCCGCGGCCTGCACCCGCAGATCGCGGAGCGCCTGCAGCTGCACCGGCTGCGCGAGTTCGACCTCACCCGGCTGCCGTCCGCGGACGAGGAGATCTACCTGTTCAAGGCGGTGGCCCGCAGCAATCCGGCAGACGAGCGGCTCATCGCGATGGGCCAGGTCCGCGACCTGACGCCGCTGCGAGAGGCCGACGGCAGGCTTGTCGCGCTGCCCGCGGTGGAGGACGCGATCACCTCGGGCCTGGACTCCATACGCAACATCCAGGCGCAGCGCCCGCAGAACAAGCGGTTCGACACCAACCGGATCCTGATGTATGTCTGGCCGCTAACCGAACTCTCCGCCGACGAGCTGAACGCGCTGGTCCAGCGGATCCTGCCGACTACGGCGGGCGCCGGGCTTGAGGAAGTCCAGTTCGTGGCCCGCCAGCGCAGCGCCTCCGGCCAGATAGCGGAGGTCGCGGTGCGGATCACCCTCGACCCGGGCCGCGGCGCGCACCTGCATGTCGGCAAGCCGACGACGGAACCGGTGCAGCCGCTTGACGACTACCGGCAGAAGGTGCTGACCGCGGCGCGGCGCGGCAACGTCTACCCCTACGAGCTGACCGGCCTGCTCGCCGGGCCGGAGGGCACCTTCGTCGAGCACGACCTCGACGACCGCGGCGTCCTCGTGCCCGCGGACCGGCCGAAGGGGAAGAACTCCGCGGCGATCGTGGCGGGCGTCGTCACGACGCCGACGCGGCGGCACCCCGAAGGCGTCACCCGCGTGGTCCTGCTCGGCGACCCGACGAAGGCGCTGGGCGCGCTGTCGGAGCCGGAGTGCTCGCGGGTGATCGCCGCGCTCGACCTCGCCGAGCGGATGCGCGTCCCGCTTGAGTGGTTCGCGCTGTCTGCGGGTGCGCGGATCTCGATGTCCTCGGGCACCGAGAACATGGACTGGGTCGCGGCCGCGCTCAAGCGGATCGTCACGTTCACCCAGGACGGCGGCGAGATCAACATCGTGGTCGCCGGGATCACCGTCGGCGCCCAGCCGTACTGGAACGCCGAAGCGACGATGCTCATGCACACCAAGGGCATCCTGGTGATGACGCCGGACTCGGCGATGGTGCTCACCGGCAAGCAGTCGCTTGACTTCTCCGGCGGGGTGTCGGCCGAGGACAACTTCGGCATCGGCGGCTACGACCGCGTGATGGGGCCGAACGGCCAGGCGCAGTACTGGGCGCCGAACCTGCCGGCCGCACGTGACGTGCTGATGGCGTACTACGACCACACCTACGTCGTGCCCGGCGAGACGGCGCCGCGGCGGGCCCGCACCACCGACCCGGTCGACCGCGACGTCTCCGAGTTTCCGCACGAGAGCGCTGGCAGCGATTTCACCACCGTCGGGCAGATCTTCTCCGCGGAGCACAACCCGGACCGCAAGAAGCCATTCGACATCCGCACGGTAATGCGTGCCCTGTCCGACCAGGACCACCCGGTGCTCGAGCGATGGGCAGGCATGGCCGACGCCGACACCTCGGTGGTGCAGGACGCGCACATCGGCGGCTGGCCGGTCTGCCTGATCGGCATCGAGTCGCGATCAGTGCCGCGGCGCGGATTCCCGCCCACTGACGGGCCAGACACCTACACCGCTGGCACGCTGTTCCCTCGGTCGTCGAAGAAGACGGCGCGTGCGATCAACTCGGCGTCCGGTAACCGGCCGCTGGTGGTACTGGCGAACCTGTCGGGGTTCGACGGCTCACCGGAGTCGATGCGCAAGCTCCAGCTTGAATACGGCGCCGAGATCGGCCGGGCGATCGTGAACTTCGACGGGCCGATCGTGTTCTGCGTGATATCCCGCTACCACGGCGGGGCGTTCGTGGTGTTCTCCAAGGCGCTCAACCCGAACATGACCGTGCTGGCACTGGAGGGCTCGTTCGCCTCGGTCCTCGGCGGCGCTCCGGCGGCTGCCGTGGTGTTCTCCGGTGAGGTGAACAACCGCACCGCGACCGATCCGCGGGTGACCGGGCTGCAGGCACAGGTCCCGGCGGCCAGCGGGGCCGAGCGGGCGGCGCTGAACGCCCAGCTCGCCGAGGTGCAGGCCGCCGTCCGGGCGGAGAAGCTCGGCGAGGTCGCCGCCGAATTCGACCGCGTGCACAGCATCCAGCGCGCCGTCAAGGTCGGCTCGGTGGACGCGATCATCAGCGCCGCCGGCCTGCGGCCGCGGATCATCGAGGCCATCGAGCACGGCCTGAAGCGCTGGGAGAGCGCAAGCTGACGGTCCGTCCATATCCATTGAAAACATGCAGGTCGTTAGATACCGTCCTGTTGCGGAGGCGTCATGGTGGCTCCGGCGCGAAATTAGGTCAGCATTTCCATCCGGAGGACATTCATGGTGCCGATCATCGATCACGGGACCTGGCGCCTGGAGTCCGGGGACGAGGGCTTGCATCCCGCAGGCACTGAGCTGCTGTGGAACGAGTCCTGGTATTTCGACTTCGCGGCTGCCGACGGGTCGGTCGGCGGCTACGTCCGGCTCGGCTTGTATCCCAACTGGGACCGCGCCTGGTACTGGGCGTGCCTGGTCAGGCCCGGACAGCCTCTGATCCTGATCGCCGACAACCAGGCCCCGCTGCCATGCGACGGGCCCGATGGCGCGCCGGGCGCGGATCGGCAGCTGGTCACCAGCGGCGCCGGGTATACCGCGACCCAGGAAACCCTCCGGCCGCTCGAGGCAGTGCGGCTCACCCTCGATGCCGCCGCGGCCGCGGTGCTGCCCGACCCGGCCGCCGCCTACGACGCCGGCGTCCTGAGCGCCAGCGAGACCACCCCCTTCGGATTGGACCTGGAGTGGGCGACCGACGGCGGGGTCTACCCGTATCGCGACATGAGCCGCTACGAAATCCCGGCATCGGTGCACGGGACGATCCGGGTGGGCGACGAGCAGATCTCCTTCTCCGGGCATGGCGAGCGAGATCACAGCTGGGGCGAGCGGGACTGGTGGACCATTTCCTGGCTATGGACTTCTGGCCGGCTGGAGGACAATACGGCGTTCCACGGCGTGCAGGCCAACCTCGGGATTGATTTCCCCTGGCCGTCGTTCCTGCGTGCCCCGGACGGGACGCTCAGCCACCGTGACGGCTTCCGCGCGTCGACGCGCTTCGGCGCCGATCACTTCCCCGCACACTCCGAACTGGCGCTGGACGGGCTGGCGCTGACGGTCTCCCCGCAGCGCTTCGCGCCGGTCGCGATGACCTCACCGGACGGGCGGATAGCGCGTTTCCCGCGAGCTCTGTGCCGTTTCGAGACCGCCGACGGCCGCACCGGGTACGGCTGGACGGAGTGGAATCAGCCTCCCGGCTGGCAAGAGCAGGACTGGACCGGCGCGCAGGCCCAGGTTGAGTCAGCGCCTCGACCGGGAGGTCCGGGCGAATGACTGATCCGGCTGCCCCTGGTCCCATGCCGGAGTCCGTGGCCGGCGGTTCTACCCCGCCGGTCGGCCCGGTGGTCGCCGGGACGCACGAGCTGACCGCCGAGTGGCTGACCGGGGCGCTGGCCGGACGGCTCGGCGGAGCCACGGTGACGGCAGTGGACGTACAGCCGGTCGGTACCGGCCAGGTGTCCGACAGCGTCCGGCTGACTGTGACCTATGACCGGCCCGTCGACCTCCCGGCCACATTCGTGGCCAAGGTCCCCGCAGCCAGTGAGGCCAGCCGGATGGCGGCCCGCACGGTGCGGACCTACGAGATCGAGGCCGCTTTCTACGCGCAGCTCGCGGGCGGGCTGACCGCGCACCTTCCGGCGTGCTATCACGCGGCGTACGACCCGGAGCCGGATCACTATGTCGTGCTGCTTGAGGACCTCTCCCCCGCCGAGCAAGGCGACCAGCTTGGCGGCATCACCGTGGATCAGGCCGCGGCGGCGATCGACGAGCTCGCGGCCGTGCACGCCGCATACTGGGGCGACCCGGCGCTGGCCGGCCTGCCCTGGCTGAACCGCAGCACGCCGGAGGCACTCGCGTTCACCGCCGAGATCGTGAGCTCGGTGCACGCAGGCTTCGCCGAGCGCTACGCCGACCGTCTCGACGCGGCAACGCTCGGTCTGATCGCGCGCTTCATGCCCAGGCTCGGCGGCTACCTCTCCCACCGGGACGGCGACTGGACCCTCACGCACGGTGACTTCCGCGCCGACAACCTGCTGTTCGGCGGCGCGCGCGTGGCCGTGCTCGACTGGCAGACCTGCGCCTACGGGCCAGGCCTGGCCGACCTCGCCTACCTGCTCGGATCCAGTCTGACCGTGGAAGACAGGCGGGCCCATGAGGAGGGCCTGGTCCGCAGGTACCACCAGGCCCTCGCCGCGCATGGCGTCGAGCTGAGCTGGGACGACTGCTGGACCGGCTACCGGCGTTACGCCTTCAGCGGCGTGGTGATGACGGTGGGCGCGTCCATGCTGGTGGAACGCACCGACCGCGGCGACGAGATGTTCGCCGCGATGGCCACCCGGCACGTCGCGCACGTGCTCGACCTCGCCGCTGAGGAACTGCTTTCCTAGCACTCCTTTCGCGGCAAAACCGAGGAGGCTTGCGCGCTAACGGCACGGTCATAGCGTGTCGATCCAGTGGTCAAGGCGGCGGGCCGCGCCAGTCAGCAGGCTGGGGTCGCGCAAGGTGTTAGCGAGCAGCGCGCTGCCTTCGTAGGCGGCCAGCAGGTCGAGGGCGAGGTCGTGTGCGTCAGGCCGGCCCAGCGACTGGAACTGCTGCTGCGCCCAGTCGATCAGGATGCGCATCAGCTCAGCAACCGCGATGCCTGACTCCCCGGCGCGCTTGCCGAGCTCGGAGCACAGGCTGCCGAAGGGACAGCCGTGCCTGGCCACTGCCTGGCCCTGCGCGGCGAACTCCCGCACCAGCGCCTTCAGCCGGCTCGCCGGTGCCTGATGACGAGCGTCGATGGCCGCGAGAGTCGTCCTGATCTGCTGCGCGCGGGCTTCGACGACTGCCGCGATAACGTCGTCCTTGGTCTTGAAGTAGTAGTAGACGTTGCCGGGTGGCACATCGGCGGCATTCGCGATATCGGCGAGCGTCGTCCGCTCTATGCCCTGCTCGTGCAGCAGCTGGGTCGCGGCGGCCGTCAGGCGCTGTCGTTTCCCCGGCCGCCCGGTGCCGGCGGCTTCCTGGTCCACAGCTGAGTCAGTCATCTTACTTATCAGACTACGCCATTACCGTGGAAGGTGGTCTCCCGGCTGCGAGGCCACTGGTTCCGGCTTGAGCGGCGACTCCGCGCTGACCATGACCAGGGGGGCCGCTTCCCGGGTGTTGCCGATGCGCAGGGCGAGCACGGCCGCGGCGGCCATCAGGACGCTACCGGTGAGCAGGGCCTGGTGGTAACCGGCATCCGACGCCATGACATGCGGCACGTGCACGGCGATCAGGCGGCCGGTGCGGGTGATCGCGACGGCGGAGAGGATGGCGAGGCCGAGCGCGCTGCCGATCTGCTGCGAGGAGTTCAGCAGCCCGGCCGCCAGGCCTGCCTTGTCGGCTGGCACGCCGGCGTTGGCCGTGGCCGTGACCGAGACGAAGACCGATCCCGCCCCCAGTGACATCACGACGAACCCGGGGAGCAGGTCGCGCGCGTACGAGCCATGCAGCGGCACCCTGGACACGTAGTAGATGCCAGCCGCGGCGATCAGGCACCCGGCTGTCACCACCGGCCGGGTTCCGATACGCGTGATCAGCTGCGAGGCGACACCTCCGGCGACGGCGAACCCCGCCGTGATCGGGAGATAGGCGGCTCCCGCCTTGAGGGGTGAGTAGTGCAGGACCTCCTGCATGTACAGCGTGGCGTAGAAGAACATAGAGAAGAAGCCGCAGAAGGCGATCAGCTGAGTCAGGTCGGCCGCTACCAGGCCCTTTACCCGGAGAATGGCGAACGGAACCAGCGGGTTGCGGCTACGGACCTCGTTGACCGCGAAACCGGCGATCAGCACAGCGGATCCGGTCAGCGTGACGATGGTCTGGATCGATCCCCAGCCGACGACGGGCGCCCGCACGAGGCTGTACACCAGCAGCAGCATGCCTCCGGTCGCGAGCACCGCGCCCTGGGAGTCGAACGCCGTCCCCCCGGCCCTGACCCCGCGGTCCCTCGTGAGCAGGACCAGCGCTCCGCCAGCCACTACGACGCAGACCGGCGGGTTCACGAAGAACACCCATCGCCAGCCCGGGCCTTGCGAGATCACTCCGCCGAGGAAGACCCCGGCCGCGGCGGCCATCCCGCTGACGGCTCCCCAGACCCCGAGCGCCGCGTTGCGGTCCCTGCCCTCGCGGAAGCTGGTCGTGAGTTCCGAGAGCGCGGCCGGCGCCATGAGCGCGGCACCGGTCCCCTGAATCAGCCGGGCTGCGACCAGGAGACCCGCATCGCCGGCCAGCCCGGCGGTCATTGACGCCGCGGTGAAGACTGCCAGCCCGATCAGCAGCATGCGGCGGCGTCCTAGCAGATCGCCGAGGCGACCTCCGAGCAGCAGGAAGCCTCCGTAGGTGAGGATGTAGCCGCTCGCCACCCACTGCAGGTTCTGCTGCGAGAAGCTCAGGCTGTGCTGGATGGACGGTAGCGCGACGTTGACGATCGCGGAGTCGGCGATGTCGAGGAATTGCACGGCGCAGAGCAGCACGAGGGTGATCACGCCGATCCCCGAGCGAAGAGCTAGCCGCGAGCCGGCGGCCGCCATGACCTCTCCCTGGACTGGCTCCATGCCCGCGGCACCTCCTGGACTAGACGACGATGACGAAAGTGAGTGAACGAGTAAGTGAGTAAACTAACTCACTTACAGTCTGACGAGATCCGTCTGTCGCTGTCAAGTGAGTTCACTAACTAAGTGCGAGGATGAGCAAGGCTGAACTTCCCGGTACCGCGCTACGTGTTAGGAGCGGATGCACGCATCCAGGGCCCGACCGGGGACGGCCCGCCCCGGCGGTGGCGGCGGCGTCCCCGGTCAGGGCTCGTCGGCTCGGCCGATGAGACCACGGGAATCCGCGATCGTCAGCGCCTCCAGCCGGTTGCGGGCGCCGAGCTTTCTGAAGAGCCGCGCCTGGGTGTTCTCCACCGTCTTGGCCGCTATGCCCAGTGCCCTGGCGGTCTGCCTGATGGTGTGCCCGCTCGCGATCGAGTCGAGAATGTCGCACTCGCGCCTGCTGAGCTCGGGCTCGACAGCCGGGGAACTGGGTGCCCATTTCAGCAGCGCCTCGGCGTATCCCCAGCTCATCACCAGCAAGCCCTGCGTCACGGCGCTCAAGGTCGGACCGATGCCGGCACTAACATCGGCCTCGGCGACCAGTCCGCCCGCCTGGTGCGCCAGGGCATCGGCGATAACCAGTTGCTCGGGGACGTCACCGCCGCGGACCACCACGATCGGAAAGCCCAGAGGCATGGCCGCTGACCAGTCCTCTGGTTCAGGATCCACGAGCAGCACGACGATCGGACCGCGGTGCCACGATAACCAGTGATCGCAGACGAGTTCGTCCCGATTGAGTACGACCACGAACGGCGTCCGCTCCGAGACGAGCAGTCGCGCCACCTTGTCCCGTGCATGACCTGCGGGCCCCATCAGCACGGCGAGCGTAGCGTGCCCGTGCTCGCCCGCGTGCTGCGGCCCACCAGGGCCGCGTGGCGAGACGGCGGCCGGGCGGCCCGTCTGGAGCAGGCCGAGCCAGATCGCCTTGGCGACCGCATGACTCTGGCTGCCCACTCCGAGCTTCTCGTAGATCTGCCGCTTTCGGTTTTCCACCGTGGAAGGGCGCACTTCGAGTAGCTCGGCGATCTCGGCAGTGGTGTGACCAGCGCCCATCAGGAAGACGATCCTCATCTCCCTTTGGGTCAGCGGCACCATGGCCGTACCGGGGCTTTCACCATTGGGCTGCATGCGTGCCTCCGATGCGCCCGCTCGGGTGCTGGCCCGGCAGACGCGGAGATGGCGTGGGGAACCCCCGCCCGGAGAGGCCGGCTCGCACCGGCGAAGGCACGTGCCCTGGCACCGACGGGATCCGCGTCTAATCCCCCGGCGGATTCGCCATCGCCCTGCGGACCGTGCACGGGCTGGATGACGAGGCGCTCGATCACGGTGTGCTGCCCGCCACCGAACAGATCGCACGCAATGGTGCTTTTCTAAGCTTATGATATATATGTTTTGATTTATACCGATTCAATAAACAGACGCAGATCATCATGGCGGCCTCCGGGCGGTCGGACGGCCACGTCGAGGCCGGTTTCGCGGTCTCGGCGGACGGCAGGTATCACGGATGATGGACGGATCTTAATGACTTCTGAGTAACTTCTAGGCAAAGAATAGGCTCGCTGGCACGTCACATCCAGTGGCTAATCATCCCTAGGGGAGTGCGCAAGCCTCATGACATTCACGATGGCCATGGTCAGCCAGATCCGGGCCGAGAATTTGGCGCGGCGAAATCTTTGCCGGCGCCTCACCGCCAGTCCCCGCACTGAGGCGGCGCCCAGTTCAGTCGCGGTCCTCCCGTCCGCCGGTGCCCGGCCTAGCGGACGGGCACCGGGATGTAGATGGTCGTCTCGTCGAACGCATCACTGCGAATAGTGATCTGCAGCTGCCAGGCCCCGGCTATCGCGACAGGGACTGGCCCGCTGCGGTAGTGCCCGGGACCAGTCCGCCTCAGCAAGACGGGCAGCGGTCCGAGGTGGCGACCGGGCAGCGACAGAGCCGCCTGGATCTGCCGGGGACGGAAGGGCCGTCCTGCGTTGCCGGTGATCGACATGGTGACGTAATTGGATCCGGGGCCCGCGGGAGTCACGGTGACGCTGACAGTTCCGCGCCCGCCGGGGCCGCCAGTGCTGAACGCCGCCGTCGCGCTGACGGGACTAGTGAAGGTCTCCCTGGCGGTCGGCGTGTTGACCAGTACGGCAGTGACGGCGAGCACGGATGCGGCGATGACTACCTCGGCCGCGACAGACCAGCGCAGCCGGGCCAGCGACACGGCCGCCAGGTCATAGTCGGGCAGCGCGCCCGCACCGTCGTCTCCTGGTCGCGGATATCCCGGCCTGAGCCCGATGCCTGCCGTACGGGCCGGCCGCGCATCCTTGCCCGCGCTGCCCAGCCTTCCGCCGACTCCGGCCCTGATCCGGCGCTGGGTGTCGATTTCCCGCGCCGTGGCGGGCGATTCCGCTGCCGGGACCATGAGCAGCCCCTGGGCAATGCGACGACGGGCCAGGTAACCGAGACCTATCAGCGCGCACATAGCCGCGATCTTCACCAGGAGCAGCCGACCGTAGATTGTCCCGGTCAATCCCCCCACAGCGCCGACGTCGCGCCAGGACTGATAGGTGCCGGTCGCCACGATGGCAACGACGCAGCCGAGCGCGATCGGCGAGAACCTCGTCACTGCCTGCGCCGCCTGCGCCGTGGCGGCCTGATCCCGGTGACCGGCCCGGCCTCTCGCAGGCCGGGACCCGGACGGGCGGGCGCGGCGGAGCACGATCAGGGACAGCATGACCAGCCCGCCGAGCCAGATGGCGACAGCGCTGAGGTGGACTGTGTCCGCGGCTAACGCCACCGGCACCTGGCTCCCCGTTCCGGCGTGACCGGCCACCGACCAGGTAGCCGCGAGAGCGGCCGTGAGTACCCCCCAGACCGCGCCGGCGGCGTTGCGCGCGCGCCGGTCATCCGCGCGCAGGCTGCCGAGCGTGACGGAGAAAACGAAGAGCGCGGCTATCACTAGCAGCAGCCGCACGCCGAGCGCCCGGCCGTAACGGCTGTACAAGGTGGCGTGCAGCACCTCTGGCAGGAACACATGGCTGGCACCCTGCCCGGTCCCGTACGCCCCCTGCAGCAGCACCGCGGCAAGTACCGACACCGCGAGCCCGGCCCACGCGCCCATGGCCAGCCGCAGCACGGCCGGGCGGCTGGCCCCGGCGGGCCAGCACCAGATCACGAACGAGATCGCGCCTGCCAGGATCGCGAAGCAGACGAAGGCGATCCATCGCACCACGCCGAGAAGGACGCCAGCCAGCCTGCTCACGCCGGGTCCGAGGGCGGCGGGGTTGACCGTGGTACTGCTGGGAGCACCGATGGAGAAGGTGAACGCGCCGTGCACGGGGTGGGAATCTGCGGAGATCACATGCCAGCCGACAGTGTAGGTGCCGTGCACGAGCCCCGGCCTCAGCGCGACGCGGATCCCCTCCGGCGTGCTGTGTGCCGCGCCGCCGGTGTCGACGCGGCTTCCGTCCGGCGCGAACACCTCCAGGCTGCCCGCGGTGATGCCGACCGGCTCGTCGAACGTCACGCTAACCCGTGATGGCGCGCGCGCCACGATGGCTCCGTCGGCCGGGCTGGTGGAGACGACAGTCGCGTGCGCTAAGGCGGCTGGCGCCCCGGCTACCATGCCAATCGCGGCAAGGATGATCCCTGCCACCAGGTAGGCGAATCTGCGAGCCACTGTGAACCACCTCCGGGAA
>DASWAA010000093.1:0-1582 GCA_036391385.1 Streptosporangiaceae bacterium | reverse complement strand
TGGCCCTGGAGCAAAGCGATACCAGCCAGTAATATGTGCGCAACGTCACTCAGGGAGCCTGCCGTGAGCACCTACGACAACTACGCCACCCCCGTCGCGCCCGGCACCTGGGACGTTCCAGCCACCGGTGCCGCCCGTTTCAGCTGGGAATACGACAACGGCCGGGGCCGCCTCCTCGACCTGTACCAGCGGGGCAAGGACAAGCAGTGGGATGCCACCAAACGCATCGACTGGCAGCTTCCCGTGGACCCCACGAACGTGATGGGGATCTCCGAGGAGTTCTCCCCGATCTACGGCTCCCGGCAGTGGGAGGTCCTCTCCCAGAAGGAGCGGGACGAGCTTGGCATCCACCTGTCGTCGTGGCTGTTCAGCCAGTTCCTGCACGGTGAGCAGGGTGCCCTGACCGTCGCGGCCCGGATCGTGGAGTCGGTCCCGGACATGGACTCCAAGTTCTACGCCGCCACCCAGGTGATGGACGAGGCCAGGCACGTCGAGCTCTACCAGCGGTTCATCAAGGAGAAGATCGGCATCTACTACCCGATCAACGACGACCTGGCGAAGCTGCTGAAAGAGGCGCTGTCCGACGGCCGCTGGGACTACCCCTACCTCGGCATGCAGGTGCTGATCGAGGGCCTCGCGCTGGCCGCTTTCGGCGTGCACAGGGACATGTCCAACAACCCGCTGGTGACCCAGCTGCTCGCCTACGTGATGCAGGACGAGGCACGGCACGTCGCGTTCGGCAGGCTCGCGCTGCGCGACTATTACGCCGAGCTCAGCGACGCCGAGCGCGCCGAGCGCGAGGAATTCCTGATCGAGGGCTGCTACCTGATGAACAGGAGGTTCCGCGCCGAAGAGGTCTGGGAGCGGCTGGACTTCGACGTGGACGAGTGCGTCGACTTCACCGACAAGTCCCCGGTACAGCAGGCATTCCGGTCGCTGCTGTTCAGCCGGATCGTGCCGTGCGTGCGCGACATCGGCCTGTGGGGGCCGAAGGTCCGGCACGCCTTCGCCGACCTCGGTGTCATCGGGGCGGCAGACAGCGATCTCGAGGTGCTGATGAAGGCCGACGAGGACCTGGCCGAGCGGATCGACGAGGAGAAATACGCCGCCGAGCTCAGCGCACGGAAGGCGGAGGTTGACGCCGCTATCACCGAGGGCGCCAGCGCCTGACCGCCCGCCGGCCTGATCGCCGTGCACGGAACGACCGACTCATGGACCTGGTGTCGGTAATCTGAGCGCGCGCCCGCCCATTCTGGTCGGTGCCGGGCCGCGCAAGGAGGCGGGCGATTGAGCGAGCTCAGGGTCACTGCCGCTGGCCAGGCGTTCACCTTCGAGCCAGGTCAGACGGTACGGATCGGCCGCAGCCCGGACAGCGCCGTGGTAGTGCCCGACTCGATCGTCTCGCGCGACCATGCCAGGATCCGCTGGCAGAACGGCAGCTGGCTGCTCGACGATCTGGGCAAGGGCCGGACTTACGTCGGCGGCATCGCGGTCGCGTCGGTCGCCGTGCAGCAGCCGCTCGAGGTGCACCTGGCCACGCCGCTCGGGCCTGAACTGCGGATCGAGCTAGTCGCCGACGCCG
>DASWAA010000092.1:0-17407 GCA_036391385.1 Streptosporangiaceae bacterium | reverse complement strand
GTTCGATCTCGTCTAGCTCCGGATCGGCATGAATCACGTCGGCTGGCTCCACTTCACGATGTTCAGCGCCTCGCTCGGGGTGTCCCTGACGGCGCGTGCGCCCGTCGGGCTTGCCCGCGTGCTTCGCGGCGACCTCGTCGTGGCGCTCGGACCGAGCCTGGACAGTGCTGCGCATGAGACACCTCCGTTCGCGTGCGCATCGGCTTACGCAGATTCCGGCACCCGCCAGCGCGCCAGTACCGAAGACTTGCGGCCCTTGGTATTGTGCAGTGACGGGCGCTACGTATAACGCGCGACGGGCCTGTTTGTTTCCCGCGCGGCGGTAGCGTGCCAAAGTTCCTGCGCCGGGCGCTCTCTGCCGGACCGGTCTGGCCCGCTCCGCTCAGGTACCCCGTTCCGGTCTGGCCCGCTCCGCTCAGGTACCCCGATCCGCCCCGCCGAATCACCCCGTGCGGCCGCGGCCGCCTCAGCTCCCGGCTGCCAGCCGCCGCAACCGCTGCCGGTCGGCCTTGCCTGACGTCAGCATCGGCAGTTCGCCGACCACGAGCAGTCCCCGCGGCGCGGCGTACCTGGGCAGCCGCTCCCGCACGAAGGCCCTGAGCTCGTCCAGGCTGGGCGGGCTCGCCGGATCCACGGCGACGACCACAGCCGTTACCCGCTCGCCCCAGTCCGGGTCCGGCGTTCCGACCACGACGGCGTCGCGCACGCCAGGGCAGCCGCGCAGCACGTGCTCGACCTCCCCGGCGACGATCTTCTCACCGCCGGAGATGATCACGTCGTCCGCGCGGCCGCGTACCGTCAGCCGCCCGTCCTCGCCGGTTCCGCCGAGGTCGGAGGTGACGAACCAGCCGTCTTCCAGGGCGGCCCGGGTCAGGTCTGGCGCGAGCCGGTACCCGGAGAACAGCACGGGCCCGCTGATCCTGATCCGCCCGTCACTGCCGCTCGCCACCCGCACGCCGTCGAGCGGCACGCCGTCGTACACGCAGCCGCCGCAAGTCTCGGTCATCCCGTAGCTGGTGACCACGGTCGCTCCCGCCGCCGCGGCCTCGGCCACCAGGCCGGCCGGGATGGCCGCCCCGCCGAGCAGGATCGCCCGGAAACTGGCCAGGGGCACGCCGGCGTCGAGCAGCCTGCGCAGCTGAGTGGGAACAAGCGAGACGTAGTCAACATTCCCGGCGAACACCCCGCGGTCGGGCCGGTCCGCGATGACCGGCTCGGTGCCGGAGACCAGCGAGCGCACCAGCACGCCGAGCCCGGAGACGTGATGCGTGGGCAGGCAGCACAGCCAGCGCTCGCCTCCGGTCGACCCCAGCCTGGCCAGCGAGGCACGAGCCGAGGCCAGCAGCGCGTCACCGCTCAGTTCCGCGCCCTTGGGCAGCCCGGTCGACCCGGAGGTCGCCAGCACCACGGCGATCTCGTCACCGACGCCAGGGCCGGCCGAGCCGCCCGAGCCGCCATGACCGGCGGAGCCGCAAGAACCGTCACCGGCAGGTGCGAGCACGTGCCGGTCATGCTCGGTCTGGATGGCAGTGGGGGCGAAAGCCTGGATCAGCTCGTCCAGCCTGGCGCGCGGGAGGCTGGGGTCCAGTGGCAGGATGGCAGGCCCGCTGCCGTCGAGCGCCGCCGCGAGCAGGTCCAGCAGCCGCCCTCCGGCCGCCTGCGCCGGCAGCAGGACCGCGTGCAAGGGCCGGGAAGTCACGGTCGTAAGGTTAATCGGCGGATTCAGGCACCCGACGGTAGGGGGAGAAGTGATCGACTGGCAGTCGTCAGGTCCGGCTCCAGGGCAGGAGTACACGGACATCCTCTACGAGACGGCCGAGGGCATCGCGAAGATCACGATCAACCGGCCCGAGGTGAGGAACGCCTTCCGGCCGACCACGCTCTTCGAGCTGCAGCACGCATTCAACGTCGCCAGGGACGACCCTGGCATCGGCGTGATCATCCTGACCGGGGCCGGCGACAAGGCGTTCTGCTCGGGCGGCGACCAGCGGATCAGGGGCGACGACGGCTACCGCGACGACCACGGAGTGGGCCGGCTGAACGTGCTCGACCTGCAGGTCCAGATCCGGCGCACGCCGAAGCCGGTGATCGCGATGGTGGCCGGGTACGCGATCGGCGGTGGCCACGTGCTGCACGTCTGCTGCGACCTGACGATCGCGGCGGACAACGCGGTCTTCGGCCAGACCGGTCCGAAGGTCGGCTCGTTCGACGCGGGCTACGGGTCCTCGCTCCTGGCGGCGACCGTCGGCCTGAAGAAGGCGCGCGAGATCTGGTACCTGTGCCGCCAGTACAGCGCGCAGGAGGCGCTGGACATGGGCCTGGTCAACACGGTCGTCCCGCTGGCCGAGCTGGAGGCCGAGACGATCTCCTGGGCGCGTGAGCTGCTCGCCAAGTCGCCGCTCGCGCTGCGGATGCTCAAGGGCGCGCTGAACGCGGTCACCGACGGGGCGGCCGGCATGCAGCAGTTCGCCGGGGACGCGACCCTGCTGTACTACATGAGCGAGGAGGCTCAGGAGGGCCGCGACGCCTACGTGGGCCGGCGGGCCCCGGACTTCTCCAGGTTCCCGCGCCGCCCGTGACCCGGGCCGGGGCGGGCGAGCCGGTGATCGGAGGCGCCGCGGCGCGTGATGCTCTGGCCGGGCTGCTGCCGACCCTGCGCGCCTTCGCGATCCCGCTGCGCAACAGGTTCCGCGGCATCACCGTGCGCGAGGGAGCGCTGCTGCACGGGCCGGCCGGGTGGGGCGAGTTCTCGCCGTTCGCCGAGTACGGGCCCGCCGAGAGCTCCCGCTGGCTGGCCAGCGCGATCGAGTCGGCGACGGCCGGCTGGCCCGAGCCGGCCAGGGACGCGGTCGGCGTCAACGTCACGGTGCCAGCCGTCGGGCCGCAGGTCGCGCACGAGATCGTCGCGCGGTCGGGCTGCCGCACCGCGAAGGTCAAGGTCGCCGAGCCCGGCCAGGCGGAGGCGGACGACGTCGAGCGGGTGGCAGCGGTGCGGGACGCGCTCGGTCCGGACGGGCGCATCAGGGTGGACGCCAACGGCGGCTGGGACGTCGCGCAGGCGGCCAGCGCGCTTGCCAGGCTGCGCCCGTTCGGGCTGGAGTACGCCGAGCAGCCCTGCGCGACGCTCGACGAGCTCGCCAGGCTGCGGCGGCTCACCGACGTGCCGCTGGCTGCCGACGAGTCGATCCGCAAGGCCGCCGACCCGCTCGCGGTGCGGGCCGCGGGGGCTGCCGACATCGTCGTGCTCAAGGTCGCGCCGCTCGGCGGCGTCCGGCCTGCCCTGGAGGTGGCGCGGGCGTGCGGCCTGCCGGTCGTGGTATCGAGCGCGATCGAGTCGTCGGTCGGCATCGCAGCAGGAGTGGCGCTCGCCGCCGCCCTGCCCGAGCTCAACTACGACTGCGGCCTGGCGACGATGAGCATGCTCACCGGGGACGTGACGGCCGACCCGCTGCTGCCCGAGGGCGGGATGCTGCCGGTCCGGCCTGTCATGGTGGATTTCGAACGGCTGGCCGCGTGGGAATGTGATCCGCAGCCATGGCGCGAGCGCGCGCTGGCCGCCGCGGAGTTCCTCCGGTGAGCCGGGTCAGCGAGGCCCACCCGGCGATTCTGTACGGCGCGGCCGGCGCATGAACCCGTCGACGTCGCTGGCCACCGTACTGGTCGACGAGCTCGTCAGGTGCGGCCTGCGCGAGGTGGTGATCGCTCCCGGCTCGCGCAGCGCGCCGCTGGCGATGGCGTTCCACCGCCGGGCGGCCGCTGGTGACCTGCGCCTGAGCGTGCGGCTCGACGAGCGGAGCGCGTCCTTCCTCGCGCTCGGCCTGGCCAAGGCGAGCCGGACTCCGACCGCCGTGATCTGCACCTCGGGCACGGCCGCCGCGCACTTCCACGCGGCCGTCATCGAGGCCGACGAGTCCGCCGTGCCGCTGCTCGTGCTCACCGCCGACCGGCCGCCCGAACTGCGCGGCACGGGCGCCAACCAGACGATCGACCAGCTCAAGCTCTACGGGTCGGCGGTCCGGTGGTTCTGCGAGCTCGGCGTTCCCGAGGAGGGGGAGCCGGCGACCGGATACTGGCGGTCGGCGGTCGCCCGGGCGTGGGGGATCGCGTCCGGTGCGGCGGGCGGCACAGCGGGGCCGGTGCACCTGAACCTGCCGCTGCGCGAGCCGCTCGTGCCGGACCTGGCTGACTCAGAGTCGGCCGGGCCAGCGGCCGCGGGCGCCGGTCCGCTCGGCGGGCGGCCGGCGGGCCGGCCGTGGACATCGTTCACGGCGAGCGCCGACCTGCCGTGGACCGAGCGCGGGCTGATTGTCTGCGGCGACGGCGACTACGACACCAGGCCGCTGCTCGAGCTCGCCCAGGCGGCCGGCTGGCCGGTGCCGGGGGCGGGGAAGCGGCCGGGCCGCCTGGTGCCGGGCACGGGCTGGCTGGCGCGAGGGTCGGCCCGGCTGATACCGGGCTGGCTGGCGCGGGGGTCGGCCTGGCTGGTGCCGGGCTGGCTGGCGCGGGGGTCGGCCTGGCTGGTGCCGGGCCCGGGCCCGGGCTCGCGGCCGCGGGCGCCGGTCAGCTCGGCGGGCGGCCGGCGGGGCGGCCGTGGACATCGTTCACGGCGAGCGCCGACCTGCCGTGGACCGAGCGCGGGCTGATTGTCTGCGGCGACGGCGACTACGACACCGGGCCGCTGCTCGAGCTCGCCAAGGCGGCCGGCTGGCCGGTGCTTGCCGAGCCGTCGTCGGGCGCCAGGCGCGGGCCGCTCGCGCTGTCGGCGTACCAGTACCTGCTCGCCGACGCGGGCTTCAGGTCCGGGCACCGGCCGGACATCGTCGTGTCGGCCGGGCGGCCCGGGCTGTCACGCGGCCAGACCGCCCTGCTCCGCGACGTCGGAGCGGCACGGCACGTCGTGCTCGCCCAGGGTCCTGGCCGGTGGTCTGACCCCGCCCGCACGGCGACCGATGTCGCGGCGCAGGTGCGGCTGACCGGGGGCCCGGCCGAGGGCGGCGCGGCCGGCGCGGCGGCCGAGGTCGCCGGCGGGACTGGCGGCTGGGCGGCGTCATGGCTGCGGGCCGACCGCGCGGTCAGGCAGGCAGTCGACGGGATGCTCGACGCCGCCGAGATGCTGAGCGAGCCGCGGCTGGCCAGGGACGTGTCTGCGGCGCTGCCGGATGGCGCGCTGCTGTGGGCGGCGTCCAGCCTGCCCATCAGGGATCTGGATCAGCATCTGGCGCCGAGGAACGGGCTCCGGATCCTGGCCAGCAGGGGCGCGAGCGGCATCGACGGGCTGGTCTCCTCGGCCATCGGCGCGGCACTGGCTCATCAGGCACGCGGTGGCGGGCCTGCCGCCGCGCTGCTCGGGGACCTCGCGGCGCTGCACGACGCGGCCGGGCTCTTCCTCGGTCCGCAGGATCAGCGTCCCGATCTGCTGCTGATCATCGTGAACAACGACGGCGGCGGGATCTTCTCGATGCTGGAGCAGGCGGCGTTCCCCCTCCCGTTCGAGCGGGTGTTCGGTACCCCGCATGGCGCCAGGTTCGCCGATCTCGCCGCGGCCGCCGGAGTGCCGTACCGGCGAATCGAGCGGCCTGGCGATCTCGCCGCCGAGCTCTCGGCGCTGGCGACCCGGGGGAGCGGCCTGCGGCTGGCAGAGCTGCGCACGGACCGTGCCGGGCAGGCGGCGCTGCGGGCGAGGCTGGCGACCGTCGCCGCCGCCGCCGTCGCCGCGGTCTAGGTGACCCGGACGCGGGGGTCGAGCAGGGCGTAAGAGATGTCGACGACCAGGTTGGCGACGACGACGAACAGTGCCGCGAGGATGACGAAGCCGATCACCAGCGGGCCGTCGCCCTGGGTGATCGCCGTCACGGTCTGCTGCCCGAGCCCCTGCAGGCCGAAGACCTGCTCGACCACGATCACCCCGCCGAGCAGCGCGCCGATGTCGACGCCCAGCTGCGAGACCACCGGCGTCAGCGCCGAGCGCACCGCGTGCCGGTACAGCACCCGGCGCTCGGAGATGCCCTTGGACCGCGCCGTCCTGATGTAGTCCTCGCCGAGCGTGTCGAGCAGCGACCCGCGCGACAGCCTGGTGTAGACGGCGGCCTGGACGACGGCCAGCGTGATCCAGGGCAGGATCATGCACCCCAGCCAGCCGGAGAAGCTCTGGGTGATGGGCGTGTAGCCGGTCGTGATCCAGGTGATGCCGTTGTTGCTGAGGTTCACGAACACCAGGACGATCAGCAGCTCGCCGACGACGAACACCGGTGCCGACACTCCGGCGAGCACGCCCACTGTGGCGACCCGGTCGAAGAGGCTGCGGGCCCTGGTCGCGCTCAGGATCCCGGTGCCGATCCCGACGACCAGCCACAGGATCGTCCCGCCGATGACGACCGAGATCGTGGCCGGCAGGGCCTGCCGCAGGATCGTGGTCACGGGCTGCTGCGTGTAGTACGAGAAGCCGAGATTGCCTTGCAGCAGGTGATACAGGTAGTGCCAGTACTGCACCGCCTTGGGCAGGTTCAGCCCCAGATTCCGCTCGACCTGTGCGATGACCGCCGGCGTGGCGGCCCGCCCCGCCAGGTTGCGGGCGACCACCCCTTCCGGCACGGCGATGAAGAACAGGAAGAACGTCAGGCTGGCGACGGCCCAGAGCACGATCAGGCCGGCGACGACGCGGCGGATCAGGAAGCGCACCATGCCCATGGCTCAGCCCTCCTCTCCCGCAGGGACCGGCCGGTCAACGGAGAGGTCGGCTTCCTGGCCGACCAGGATGGCCTGGTCCAGGTCGAGCCCGCGCGGCTTGCCGCGCTTGCCCCGCCGGCGGCGGCCGGCCCTGCTGCCCGCGAAGATCCGCTCGGTCCTCGGGTCCATCGCGTCCCTGATGCCGTCGCCGAGCAGGTTGAACGCGAGGGTGGTGATCAGCAGGGCCGCGGCCGGAAAGACCACGTACCACCAGGCCGTCTGGTAGTGATCCTGGGCCTCGGCGAGGATGTTCCCCCAGCTCGGCGCGGGCGGCGGTATCCCGATCCCGAGGAAGGACAGTGTCGCCTCGAAACTGACCGCGGTCGGGATATACAGCGTCGTCAGCACGAGCACCGGGCCGAGCAGGTTCGGCATGATGTCGATGAACATGATCCGCCAGGGGCCCGCGCCGATCGACCTGGCGGCCTCGATGTACTCCTTCTCTTTCAGCGACAGCGTCTGCCCGCGCACGATCCTGGAGATGCCGGCCCAGGAGAAGAACGTGATGACACCCATCACGATGGCGAGGCTCGGGCTGAGCACCGCGGCGAGCGCCAGGGCCAGGACGATGAAAGGGAACGCGAGCACGGCGTCGATGATCCTGGCGAGCACCGTGTCGACCCAGCCGCCGAAGTAACCGGCCACCAGGCCGATGCTCACACCGCTCACCGCGGCGACGAACGTCGTGACCAGGCCGACGAACAGCGAGATCTGAGCCCCGTACAGGACGCGGATCAGCAGGTCACGGCCGATGGCGTCGGTGCCGATGAGGAAGCCGTTGGTCCCGGGCCCCACCGGCTCGCCGAAGGAGTTCGTGCCCTTGTTGGGGAACGGCTGGTATTCGCCGTGCCCGACCAGGCTCGCGACGAGCGGCGCGCACAGGGCGGCGGCACCGATCAGGACGATGACGACTATCGAGGCTACGGCGACCTTGTCCGAGCGCAGCCTGCGCCAGGTGAGCTGCCACTGACTGCGGCCCTCGATGGCCTGGACCGGAGCGTCCTCGACGGCGGTCGCCTGGATCTGGATCTCGGTGATGCTCATCGGTACTCCCTCCGGCCCGCCCTGGCCAGGACCTCGCCTTCGCTGACCGGGTAGTGGCACGCGGTGAGATGCGAGGCGGGGTCGCCTGGCTTGGCTTCCAGCACGGGCTCGACGCTGTGGCAGGTGTCCTGTGCCTTCGGGCACCGCGGATGGAACCTGCAGCCGGCCGGCGGGTTGATCGGCGACGGTACGTCGCCGGTCAGGATCACCCGCTGCCGCTCGGCGGCGGCGTCCGGGTCGGCGGCCGGGGCCGCGGACAGCAGCGCCGTCGAGTAGGGATGGCGGGTGTGGTCGTAGACGTTGGCGCCGGGTCCGGACTCGGCGACCCGGCCCAGGTACATGACCGCGACCGCGTCGCTGACGTGCCTGACCACCTCCAGGTCGTGGGCGATGAACAGGTAGGACAGGCCGAAGTCACTCTGCAGGTCGGCGAGCAGGTTGAGCACCTGTGCCTGGATCGAGACGTCGAGGGCCGACACCGGCTCGTCGCAGATGATCAGCTTGGGCCGAAGAGCCAGGGCCCGCGCCACCCCGATCCGCTGCCGCTGCCCGCCGGAGAACTCGGCGGGGAACCTGTTGAAGTGCTCGGGGTTGAGCCCGACCCGCTCCATCAGCTCCTGGACGGCCCGCTTGCGCTCCGCGCCACTCGCCGTCTTGTGCACGGCGAACGGGTCGCCGATGATCGCCCCGACCCGGCGGCGCGGGTTGAGCGAGCCATAGGGGTCCTGGAAGATCATCTGGATCTCCCGCCGGACGGGCTGCATGGTGCGCCGGGGGAGGTTGGTGATGTCCCTGCCCTCGAAGTACACCTTGCCCGCGGTGACCGGGATGAGCCCGGCGATGCACCTGGCCAGCGTCGACTTGCCGCAGCCGGTCTCTCCGACTAGGCCCAGGGTGCGGCCGCGCCTGATGGTCAGCGAGACTCCGTCCACGGCCTGGACGTTGGCGACCGTGCGGCGGATGAACCCGCTGCCGTGCACCGGGAAGTACTTCACCAGGTTCTCTGCCCGGACGAGGACGTCGTCCTCGAGGTCAGCCTCGGACAGGCTGGTGCCGGTGGCGGGTACGCCCAGCGTTCCGCTCACGCGATCACGCTCCCCTCTGACTCGGGCGCGGCCGCGATGGCCTCGGCGACCTGCGCTGCCTTGCTGGTGCGCCCGGCCCCCACCGCCTCCGTGCGCAGTGCCTCGGCCTCCTCGCCGAGCCCGGTCGCGGCTGCCGGGAGCCAGCAGGCTGACCGGTGCCCTCCGGCGTCGCCGACGGCGAGCAGGGCCGGCTCGTCGGTCATGCAGCGGTCCATCACGTAGGCACAGCGGGGGTGGAAGGCGCAGCCGGAGGGCAGCCTGATCAGGCTCGGCGGCTGGCCCGTGACGGGCCTGAGCCGGTCGGCCGCCGCGGAACTGCGCGGGATGGACTCGAGCAGGCCCTTGGTATACGGGTGGTGCGGCGCGTAGAAGGCGTCCCGCTTAGTTGCCTTCTCCGCGGCCCGGCCCGCGTACATGACCATCACGTCGTCGGCGATGTCGGCGATCACCCCGAGGTCGTGGGTGATCATCAGCAGCGCCGTGTCGGAGTCCTCCTGCAGGCGGAGCAGGAGGTCGAGGATCTGAGCCTGGACGGTGGCGTCGAGCGCCGTCGTCGGCTCGTCCGCGATGATCAGCCTGGGGTTCAGCGCGATCGCCATCGCGATCATGACACGCTGCCGCATGCCGCCGGAGAACTGGTGCGGGTAGTCGTTGACCCGCTCCCTGGGCCGCGGGATGCCGACGTGGCCGAGCAGTTCCACGGCGCGCTCGGTGGCCTTGGCCCTGCTGATCGACTTGTCGTGGGCCCTGATCATCTCGCGGATCTGCCAGCCCACCTTGTAGAGCGGATGCAGGCTGGTGAGCGGGTCCTGGAAGATGACCGAGATGCCGCTGCCGCGGATCCGCTGCATCGACCGCTGGTCGAGGCCGACCAGGTCGACGCCGTCGAAGACGGCCTTGCCGCTGACCTGGCCGCCGGGCGTGAGCCCGAGCAGGCTCTGGGTCAGCACGGTCTTGCCGCTGCCCGACTCGCCAACGATGCCGAGCGTGCGCCCGGCGTCGACCCGAAACGACACGCCGCGTACCGCCCTGACCACGCCATCGGCCGTGGGGAAGCTCACCCGCAGGTCGGTCACCTCGAGCAGGCTCATCGTTCTCCCTCCCAGGCAGTGCCGCCCAGCGCCCGGGGGGCGGGGGACTCGCGGCACTATCGGCGGGGGGTGAGCCGATTTAGCGGTTCATGTTGTGACTAGCTGGCGAGGGCGGGCATCTCGCGGGGTCCATCAGGTCCATCCGGCGAGTTAGCGGGTCCGGCCGGGCATGATCTCTGCATACCCGGCCGGACCTGCGCTGACTCATCAGCCGTTCTTCAGCCAGATGTTGGTGATGTCCGGCCCGCCGATGTTCGGCTGGTACACGATCGCCGAGGTCCCCTGCTGCTCCGCGTTCGCGCTTGAGTACATCAGCAGCTGCTGGCTGAGCAGCGGCACGATGACGGCGTTCTGCATGACGTTGACATCGGCCTGGCTCCAGAGGTTCCCTTCCTGGCTGAGGCTCGTGGCCGCCTCGGCCTGCTTGATCAGGCCGTCCAGCTTCGGGCTGCTGTAGCAGCCGTAGTTGGTGGTGTTCAGCACGCAGCTAGTCTGGAACAGCGGCGCGATGGTCGTGCGGCCGTTGTCGCCGAACCAGTCAGGGAACCAGCCGGCCTGGCCCATGTCCCAGGTGCCCGCCTTGTTGTTCACCGGCGCGTTGCCCAGGTCGACGAAGAAGGTCGACCCGGCCTCCGGCTTGCCGTTCAGGTTGATGCCGCACGGCTTGAGGCTGGCCTGGATGGACTCGAAGAACGACTTGTTGATGCTGTCGTTCGGGTACAGGTAGGTGGCGCTGAGCCCGTTCTTGTACCCGGCCGAAGCCAGCAGGGACTTGCACTTGGAAGTGTTGCCCTGGTTGTTGTTGGTCGGGTACTGGACGTAGTTCTTGTAGCCGACGTTGCCCGGCGGGATGGCGGTGTTCAGGATCTGCGCCACGGTCGGGCCGCCGATCACCTTCTGCACGGCGACCTTGTTGATCCCGTACTCGATGGCCTGCCTGACGGCGAGCTTGCCCATCGCGCCGCCGCTGTTCGGGCTGCGCAGGTTGAAGACGACGTACGGGAAGGTGTTGCTGCCCGGCCACGCCCTGAACTTCGGATCGTGGGTCGACACCAGGGTCGGGATCTCGCTCGGCACGATCGAAGTGTCGAGCGGCAGGTCGTACTGGCCCGCCTTCATGTCGTTGAACTGCGTCTGCGCGTCCGAGACTCCCATCGTCACCGTGACCTGGTTGACGTACTGGTGCCGGTTGGGGTCGGTGGACTGCTTCCAGGCCGGGTTCCTCGACATCACGATCGACCGGCTCGGCGTGTACGTGGTGATCTGGTACGGGCCGTCGGAGATCGTGTGCTGGTCGAGCGCCAGGCTGTTCGGCACGTACTTGTCGTACTCGACCGGCCGCGCCGAGGCGAACGGCATGGCCAGCATGTAGATGAAGTCGCTGGCCGGAGCCACCAGCGTGAACTTCAGCGTCGTGGGGTTCACCGCGGTGATCCCCGAGATGGTGTGCGTGTTCTGGAAGTTCGCGATGTTGGCGGCGGTCGGGTGGTGCGCCTTGTTCGCGAAGTAGGCGCTCTCCTGCGAGCAGTACTTCTGCAGGCCCGCGATGGTCGCGGTGTAGTACAGCAGGTTGCCGACCGGGCTGACCGGGTTGCAGAACGCCTTGTACTCCCGGAGGAAGTCGGCGGCGACTACCGGCCTCGCCGGAGATGAGTTCCAGTCGACGTTGTTCCTGAGATGGAACGTGTACGTCTTGCCCCCGTTGGTAATGCCGCCGTTGGACGTGGTCGGCACCGAGGTGGCGATGTCAGGAACCGGCGTGGTATTTGTCTTCCAGCCAGGCGAGGTGAGCGTCGGGTCCGGGGCGGTCTTATAGGTGACCAGCTGCCGGGCATAGCCGCGCTCGAGTATGTAGTCGGCGGTGTAATACGCCGGGACCGTGTCGATATGGTCGGGACCGGACGCCGCGACGAACTTCAGCGTCCCGCCGAAAACCGGCTTCCCGCTGGTGCCGGTGTTGCTTGTCGTAGTGCTGCTACAGGCGGCAAGGCCCGCGGCTGCTAGGCCAGCTACCGCCATAGCGGCAATCCGCTGGGAACGACGTGTCATGAGCAGACTCCTTAGGACCTGGCTTGGAGCGCAGGTGCTCCCCCGAGCGCGTAAGTTACTATGCGTAGTCGCATCCTCACTTTCCGTAACTACACGCATTCAGGGCGGCTGTCTACCCGCCTACAGGAAACGGCTGCCAGCGTTTATTGAACTGCAATCACACCGTGACCGCACCGATAGCCGAGCGGCCGCGACGCCCGTACCCGGTCCCGGATCAGCCTTCCAGCGCGTAGCGCATCGGCCAGAATTTGGTCCGCGCCTCGGCCAGCTCGGCGGACGGATCAGATCCCGCCACGATGCCGCAGCCGGCGAACAGCCGGGCCTGCTGGCCGGCGATCTCGCCGCAGCGCAGGGCGATGCCCCACTCGCCGTTGCCGCGGGCGTCCACCCAGCCGACCGGGCCCGAGTAACGGCCCCGGTCCATTCCCTCGAGCTCGCGGATCAGCTCCATGGCCGGCTCGGCCGGCGTGCCGCAGATGGCGGCGGTCGGGTGCAGTGCCGCCGCGAGCGCGAGCGCCGAGTGGCTCGCGGCCTCGCCCGAGGCGAGCTGACCGTGCACCTCGGTAGCCAGGTGCTGGACGTTAGCCAGCCGGAGCAGGAACGGCTCCTCCTGCACCCGCAGGTCATGGCAGAGCGGCCGCAGCGCGGTCCGGACGTCGGCGACCGCGTACTGATGCTCGTCGCGGTCCTTGGCCGAGCCGAGCAGCGTCTCGCCCAGATCCCGGTCTGACTCCGGTGTGGCGCCGCGCGGCATCGTGCCCGCCAGGACCAGGGAGTACAGCTCGCTGCCAGTGCGCCGGATGAGCAGTTCAGGGGTCGCGCCGACCAGCCCCGCGCAGGCGAAGGTGTAGCAGTCCGGATATCGCCCGGCCAGCCGCGACAGCAGCACCCTGGTATCGATCTCCTGGGCAGCGACCGCGTTGAGCTCCAGGGCCAGCACGACCTTGCGCAGGTCGCCCGCGGTGATCGCGGCCACCGCTGCCGCGACCGCGCGCTCCCACTGCGGTGCGGTCAGGCTGCCGTCGGACCAGCGGATCCCGGCCGGCAGGCAGGCCGGGGCGGGCAGCGGCAGGTCGTCGGTCCCGGTCGGCTGGCCGCCCGCGGCACCATCGCCGGCATCGGGGCCGATCGTGGTCAGCCAGGCCACGCCATTCCTGCGGCCGAGCACGGTGCGCGGGACGACGAGCACCGAGCCGTCAGAAGCGGGATCGAACGTGAAGCTCCCGAACGCCACCGGGCCGGAGCCAGGAACGTCGACGTCATCGGTGACGCTCGCGCCGTCGAATAGCTCGCGCAGCCACTTCTCCCCGGAGGCGAACCTGTCGTGCCCGGCTGGCAGCGTGATCCTGGCCGCGGTGCCCCACCCGACCATCCCGTCGCCGCGCCGTACCCAGGCCAGGGAAGCGGCGCCGGGGAGCCGGGCGATGAGGTCCCCCGGGTCAGTTACGGGGACGGTACGGACGACCAGGCGGCCCGGGTTCCGCTCGGCGGCTTCATCGCGCTGAGATCCCACGGCAGATAACTCTACGTGCGTGCTGGTAGTGGCTACTGCAGGGGATCTGGCCTGATATCGATCGGGCGCCAGGGCGCACCCGGGACTACAGGGCGAGCGCGAGGCCGCGGCCCAGGTAGGCGGCGGCCAGCCCGACCGCCAGGCTGCCGAGCATATTCAGGCCGGCCGCGCCGATCGCGCCGTCCTCGAGCAGCCGGAGCGTCTCGTAGCCAAGGGTGGAGAACGTGGTCAGCCCCCCGCAGAAGCCCACCCCGGCCAGTGCCGCGACGCTGGACGGCATCCCCAGGTGGGCCTGCGCGCCGATCAGGAAGCCGAGCAGCGCCGAACCTGCCACGTTGACGATCAGGGTGCCCCACGGCAGCACGCTGTCGTGCCTGGACTGGACGAACCGGTCGGTGAGGTACCTGGCGGGCGCGCCCAGCATCCCGCCGAGCGCGACGAGCAGAACGGTCACGCCGTCGGGCCCGGTCCGGTGGCAGGCCGGTGCACCCGAACGTCGTCGACCATGACGAGGGCATCGGCGATCAGGTCGTCGATGGCCGCAAGGAACCTCTCGGTGGCCTCGGCGGTGTCGACGACGACGATGGCTACTGGCAGGTCCTGGCTCAGCGAGAGCAGCCTGCTGGTGTGAATCCGCGAGGAGGCGCCGTAACCCTCCGTGCCGCGGAACACGCTGGCACCGGCCAGCCCGGCCTGATGCGCGCGGTGCACGATCTCGGCGTAGAGCGGCCGGTGGTGGTAGCGGTCCGACTCGCCGACGAAGATGGTGACCCTCCGGGCCGCCCCGTGCAGGTTCACGACCGCGCCGCCTTCCGGTTGGCCCGGTGCAGGCTCGCCGTCCGCCTCGCCAGCGTAACCCCGGACCACACGGCCACGAGACCGGCAAGCAGGCTCGTCAGGGCATAGGCATCGGCGAGCGCGAAGGCCCGGCCGTCGAGCAGGTGGGCGATCCCCGCCGCGTAGCCGGAGAACGTGGTGTAGCCGCCAAGCAGGCCGGTGGTCAGGAAGAGCCGCAGGCCCGGCCGCGGCGGCCAGACGTCGAGCAGGTACACCAGCAGGAACCCGAGCACGAGGCAGCCCGAGACGTTGACGGTGAAGGTGGGCCACGGGAAGCCTGCCGCTGGCGGCGGGAACGCGAGCCCGGTCAGGTACCTGGCGACGCTGCCGATCGCGCCGCCCATGGCCACCAGCAGGATCTCGCGCGCGCCCAGAACCCGGCGGCCTGGCTGCCTGCCCGCCCGGGTGTCCGGCTGACCGGCCTCAAGCCGGGCCTGACCGCCCCGCATGCACCCTCCTCTAATGCCGGGGCCAGGTTACATCAGGGTGAGTTGCTCTCCCGCCGGCGCTGCCGGGGCGGGCTGCCGCGGGTCCGATCGCGGCGGCGGCCGCGGCCGCACCCGTCGCGCGGCGGCGGCGCCGTTACGGCCGATCCCGTACCGGGCGGCGAACTCGGCGACGAGCGCGGAGATCTTGCGCTGGTAGTCCTTCGGCGCGTACGCACCGGAACGGTAGAGCTGCCGGTACCGGCCGGCCAGTTCCGGATAGTGCTCCGCCAGCCAGGCCAGGTACCACTCCCTGGCGCCGGGACGCAGGTGCAGCACGACCGGGCTGACGCTGGCCGCTCCGCTGGCCGCGATGGCGCGCACTGTCGCCTCAAGCTGGCCTGGTGAGTCGGTCAGGAACGGCAGCACCGGGCCCATCAGGATTCCGCAGCGCAGCCCGCGGCCAGTGACCGCGGCGCACGCGTCCAGCCGGCGCTGCGGGCTCGGAGTCCCCGGCTCGACCAGCGACGACAGCTCGGCGTCGGTGAAGCCGACGGAGAGGTTGAGCCCCACGCTGGTGACCTCGGCGGCTTCCTCCAGCAAGTCGAGATCGCGCAGCAGCAGGGTTCCCTTGGTCAGGATGGAGAACGGGTTGCGGGCGTCACGCAGCGCCCCGATGATGCCCGGCATCAGCCGGTACCGGCCCTCGGCGCGCTGGTAGCAGTCGACATTGGTGCCCATCGCGACGTGCTCGCCGGTCCACGACGGCCGCGCGAGCTCCTTGCGGGCCAGTTCGGGAGCGTTGACCTTCACCACGACCTTGGTGTCGAAGTCCAGCCCGGCGTCCAGGTCAAGGTAGGTATGCGTATTCCGCGCGAAGCAATTGTGGCTGACCACGCCATCGGCGATGAAGTCCCCGGTACCAGTGGTGATGTCGAACATCGGGAGGTCCATGCCGAGCGGCTCGATCCGGGTGACCCGCAGGCCGGCGTCGCTCGTGACGGCCGCGCCCGCGATCGAGCGCTTGCCGGTGATCGCCGGGTCCGCCGTGTGGAAGAAACGCAGCGCCTCCCTGACCCCGCCGAGCAGCCGGATGCTCGTGACGCCGTTCGGCCGCGCCGGCTCGACGACGACCGTGAAGCCGAGCGCCCGCATCGAGCAGGCCGTCTGCCCGAGGATCTCCGGGTCGCCATGACACACCCGCCAGACGCCGCTGTCATAGCTTCCTGCGGCGTCGAAGATTCCAGCCAGGAAGCCCTTGCACCACTGGGTACCCGGTGACTCCGGCCACCTGATGAGCCACTCGATCACGCGCGCGCCATCGCGGGATGAGGCACTGATCGCCTGCATTCGCCTGCGCGTGTCGGCGGCCTCGGCGAAGGTGAATTCCGTGGTCCGGAGGCCGGCCGCAGCCAGGTAGTCCCGCGTCCTGGTGAGACCCTCAGTTTCGGCGAGCGCCAGCAGGAACAGGCAGGACTCCTTGCCGTCATACGGGTACCGCCTCAGATGTCCGTCGCCGCGGATCATGGCGCACAGGTAGCCGCGGCGGTAGTCGGGCGAGTCCTTGGGCTGGTGCGCGAACCCGCCCGTGCCCATCAGGCTGCTGCCGGCGGTCAGGTGCGGCCTGCGGAAGGATCCCTGCTCGGCGCCGGTCACGAACTTCCAGCCCCGGTCGGAGAGGAACCGGTGGTCACCGCTGGCGACCAGGTGCGTCCCGTCGGCGAGCGTGACGCGATAGCCGGGCCTGACTGTCTGCCAGTGCGCGAGCACCTCGGTGAGCACGTACCGGCGGTAGTTTCCCTGCCGGGCCGTCCCGTAGATCGCGTCGCCGACCCGTACCTCGGCGAGCGGCCTGATCCGCCCGTCGGCCATGAGAACCGGCGTTTCGCCCAGCAGGCAATAAACACAACTATGCGAGCATCCCCTATAGGGGTTAATTGTCCAGCGGAACGGCATCCTCGACGCGTCCGGAACCTTATTGATAATCGACCGGGCGTGAATCTCGTAGAACTCCATGCCGCGGAATCCCGGTGTATCGAAGGTCCGGGCGACCGCGTCCCGCCCGAACATCGCCAGCGGTTCCGGCCGGGGCTGCCGCGTGACCGCGGCCGGCTTGGCTACTCCGGGCGGGGCGGGCGGGCCGGGCGGTGCCGATCGCTCCGGCCGGCCGGCCGCCGTCTCGTCCGGATCCCGATCATGTAGCCGAAGACCGTCCCATCGCACTCGGGTTATCATAGAACATACGTTCGAATCTTTCAACTATGGATCGCCGGGGCTACTCTTAGGTCATCGGTAGGTAAAAAATCTTCCAACGGGGGATAGTAAGGAAAAGCCTGGCCGCAGGGTCGGCGGCTAAGGCAGTGGCGGTGGAGGTGACACGGTGGCGCTTCCCATGGACGAGCAGCGCATCCTCGAAGAGATGGAGCGCATGCTCGCCGCCGACGATCCGCGCCTTGCCGCGCGGCTCGCCGCCTTCGGTCAGCCCGGGATCGGGCAGGTGCTGCGCACCAGGCGCGCCCGGGCCACTCTCTCGCTGATGACGCTGGTCCTGATCGCTGCCGTCGCGTCGGTGATCTACATGATGAGCGCGTTCCGGCTCAGCGCGGTGAATAGCTCGCGTTCGGGCCAGCAGGCCGC
>DASWAA010000091.1:0-5207 GCA_036391385.1 Streptosporangiaceae bacterium | reverse complement strand
AGGTTGTCGGGATTGACCTGGAACGGAAGCTCGGTGACGACCAGGCAGTTCCGGCCCTTGCGGTCTTCCTCCACCTCGACGACGGCCCGCATCGTGATCGAGCCGCGGCCGGTCCGGTAGGCGTCGGCGATGCCGCGCCGTCCGACGATCTGGCCGTAGGTCGGGAAGTCGGGACCCTTGATCCGCGCCATCAGCGCGTCGAGCAGTTCCTCGTCGCTGGCGTCGAAGTTCTCCAGGTACCACTGCACGCCCTCGGTCACTTCGCGCAGGTTGTGCGGCGGGATCTTGGTGGCCATGCCGACCGCGATCCCCTCCGACCCGTTGACGAGCAGGTTGGGGAACCTGGCCGGGAGCACCACGGGCTCCGCCGAGCGGCCGTCGTAGTTCGGCCGGAAGTCGACGGTCTCCTTGTCGATGTCCCGCAGCATCTCCATCGCCAGCGGGGCGAGGCGGCACTCGGTGTACCGCATGGCCGCGGGCGGGTCGTTGCCGGGCGAGCCGAAGTTGCCCTGCCCGTCGATCAGCGGCATCCGCATGGACCACGGCTGCGCCATCCGGACCAGGGCGTCGTAGATGGCCGAGTCGCCGTGCGGGTGGTACTGCCCCATGACGTCGCCGACCACGCGCGAGCACTTGAAGTAGCCGCGGTCCGGCCGGTAGCCACCGTCGTACATCGCGTACAGGACGCGGGTGTGCACCGGCTTGAGACCGTCCCGCACGTCCGGCAGGGCGCGGCCGACGATGACCGACATCGCGTAGTCGATGTAGCTGCGCTGCATCTCGACCTGGATGTCGACCGGCTCCAGCCGGCCGCCCGGCTCCTGCGGCTCCACCTGCGGGGTGTCCACGCTCATGCGGATTCCTCCGGGAAACCTAGATATCGAGGAAGCGGACGTCCCGGGCGTTGCGCTGGATGAACGCTCGCCTGGCCTCCACGTCCTCGCCCATCAGCACGCTGAACAGCTCGTCGGCCTGGGCGGCGTCGTCGAGCGTGATCAGCTTGAGCACGCGCCTGGCCGGGTCCATGGTGGTGTCCCACAGCTCGGTCGCGTTCATCTCGCCAAGTCCCTTGAACCGCTGCACGCCGTCCCTGGGCCGCGGGTCCTTGCGGCCCTGCTCGATGCCCGCCTCGATGACAGCGTCCCGCTCCCGGTCGGAGTAGGCATAGCCAGGCGCAACGCCCCGGCCCTCCCACTTGATCTTGTACAGCGGGGGCTGAGCGAGGTAAACGTGCCCGGCCTCGATCAGCGGCTTCATGAACCGGAACAGCAGGGTCAGCAGCAGCGTCGTGATGTGCTGGCCGTCCACGTCGGCGTCGGCCATCAGGATGATCTTGTGATACCGCAGCCTGCTGATGTCGAAATCGTCGTGGATGCCGGTACCCAGGGCCGTGATCAGCGACTGCACCTCGTTGTTCTTGAGCACCCGGTCGATCCTGGCCTTCTCGACGTTCAGGATCTTGCCCCGGATCGGCAGGATGGCCTGGAACATCGGGTCCCGGCCGCCCTTGGCCGAGCCGCCGGCCGAGTCGCCCTCGACGACGTAGATCTCGCAGATCGACGGGTCGCCGGACTGGCAGTCCGATAGCTTGCCGGGCAGCCCGGCGCCGCTCATCGCGCTCTTGCGGGTGAGGTCCCTGGCGTGCCTGGCCGCGATCCTGGCGCGCGCCGCCTGGGTGGCCTTGATCACGATGGCCTTGGCCTCGCCCGGGTTGCGCTCGAACCAGTCGCGCAGGTGGTCGTTGCAGACCCGCTGCACGAAAGACTTGGCCTCGGTGTTCCCCAGCTTGGTCTTGGTCTGGCCCTCGAACTGCGGCTCAGCCAGCTTGACGTGGATGATGGCGGTCAGGCCCTCGCGCACGTCGTCGCCGGTGAGGTTCTCTTCCTTCTCCCTGACCAGCTTCTGCTCGCGGGCGTACCGGTTGATGATCGTCGTCAGCGCGGACCGGAAGCCCTCCTCGTGGGTGCCGCCCTCCGCGGTGTTGATCGTGTTGGCGAAGGTGTGCACGGACTCCGCGTAGGAACCGCTCCACTGCATGGCCACCTCGGCGGAGATGCCGGGGGCCTCGTCGCCGAACTCGATCACCGACTCGTGCACGGCTTCCTTGCTGGCGTTGAGATACCGCACGAAGTCAGCGATGCCGCCCTCGTAGCGGTAGCTCACCGCGTGCGGCTCGCCGTTCATGTGATCAGGCCGCTCATCGGTCAGGCTGATGGCCAGTCCCCGGTTGAGGAACGCCATCTCCTGCAGCCGCCGGGACAACGTCTCGAAGCTCCACGTGGTGGTCTCGAAGATCGTGTCGTCCGGCCAGAACGTGATGATGGTGCCGGTGGCGTCGGTGGCCTCGCCCCTGACCAGCGGGCCGGTCGGCTCGCTGGTGGCATAGGACTGGCGCCAGACGTAGCCGTCCTTGAGGATCTCGACGTCGAGCCGCGCCGACAGCGCGTTGACCACCGAGACCCCGACGCCGTGCAACCCGCCGGAGACCGCGTAGGACTTGCTGTCGAACTTACCGCCGGCGTGCAGAGTGGTCAGTACGACCTCGACGGCCGGGCGGTTCTCCACCGGGTGGTTGTCCACCGGGATGCCGCGGCCGTTGTCGACGACCCGGACGCCGCCGTCGGCGAGCAGCGTGACGTCTACCTGGTCGCAGAAGCCTGCCATAGCCTCGTCGACGGCATTGTCGACGACCTCCTGGACCAGGTGGTGCAGTCCGCGTTCGCCCGTCGAGCCGATGTACATGCCCGGGCGCTTGCGCACCGCCTCCAGGCCCTCGAGGACCGTGATCGAGCGTGCGTCGTAAGACAAACGGATCGCTCCTCCTGAAAGCGGGACATGCGCACGGGCGGCCGTCGCTCTTCCCCGACTGCAGCTATCCCGGTACGCTTGCCTATTTTACCTGCACGTACCGCCAGCCTCAGCCGTAAGCCCGACCGGCGCGCCAGCCGACAGTGTCTACCCGGGTACGGGCGGCTATCTGAAGGTAGTGACCCCTTCGGGCCGCTATCCATAGGTGTCCCGCGGGCCCCGGCTGCCGCGTACCCGCCACTGCCCGGTCCGGCCGGCCGGCGCCCCGGGACCGCGGACGCTGACCCGGCGCACCGAGCCGTCGCCAAGCTCGGCGTTCAGGCGGCGGACGAGATCGGCAGCCAGCAGCCGCAGCTGTGTCGCCCAGGCGGTGGAGTCCGCCGTGACCACGAGCTCACCGTCGGCCAGCCGCTCGGGAGTGGTGTGCGCGGCCAGGTCAGGGCCGACGATCTGCGCCCACCGGCCGAAGACGGAGCCGGTCGCCACGGCCAGCTCCCAGCCGGTCTCGGCGACCAGGCCGTCGATCGCGGCACCCAGCGGTGCCGGGTCCTCGAGGCGTTTCCTGCGGCCCTGCTGGCCAGCCGCTGGCGATGCGGTGCTGTTCTTTCGTTGCGCAAATTTGTCCTCGGCAAGTCCCGGCGGGCGGCCGCCTCTTGCCAGGGCGTCAGCCCGTGCCCTGGCCAGGGCCTCGGCCGCCAGGGCAGCCGGGTCAGCCTCGGGCGACCCGGCCGGCCGCTGTCCGGGCTCCGTCCGGTCTCCGGCAGGCGGCTCAGTGGCCATCGCTGATCACCCCGCCGGACACGGCGTAGCTGGCCCCGGCCAGCCGGGCGGGAACGTCGGCAGCCACCGCGGCGGTGACCAGTACCTGCTCGGCATCGGCAGCCAGCTCGGCCAGCCGGTCCCGGCGGCCCGCGTCGAGCTCGGCGAAGACATCGTCCAGCATCAGAACCGGGTCCTCGCCGTCAGCCCGGAGCAGGCCGAAGGCCGCCAGCCTGAGCGCGAGGGCGAGCGACCACGACTCGCCGTGGCTGGCGTAACCGCGGGCCGGCAGGTCGCCGATCCGCAGTTCGAGCTCGTCGCGGTGCGGGCCGACCAGGCACACCGCCCGGTCGAGCTCGGCCTGCCTGAGCCGGGCGACGGACTCGCTCAGGGCTTCCGCCAGCGCGGCCTCGTCCGGCTCGGGGTCGAACACCGCCGACCGCTCCGAGCCCTGCCGATACCTCATCGAGGCCCCCTGCGGGTCAGCGGATACCTCGGCATAGCGTGCGGTGAGCAGCGGGCGCAGCGCCTGCGCCAGGCGCAGGCGTCCGGCCGTAAGGGCTGCGCCGCGCTCGGCAAGCTGCTCGTCCCAGACGTCGAGCCCGGCAGGGATCCCGCGCCCGGCCGCCCGGGCCGACTTGAGCAGGGCGGTCCGCTGCTTGACGACCCGCTCGTAGTCGGCTCGCACCGCCGCGTACCGCGGGCGGCTGGCCACCAGCAGGTCGTCCAGGTAGCGGCGGCGCTGATCCGGGTCGCCCTTCACGATGGCCAGGTCCTCGGGGGCGAACAGCACGCAGCGCAGCGTCCCGAGCGCCTCTCTCGGCCGGCTCAGTGGTGCCCGGTTGAGCCGGACCCGGTTCGCCCGGCCCGGGTTCAGCTCGATCTCGACCAGGCTGTCCCTGGTGCCGGAACGGACCGCGGCCCGCAGGATCGCCCGGTCCGCGCCCGACCTGACCATCGCCGCGTCGGCGGCCACCCGGTGGCTGGCGAAGGTCGCGACGTAGCAGGCCGCCTCGATCAGGTTGGTCTTGCCCGCGCCGTTAGGGCCGGTGAAGGTGGTCACGCCAGCGGAGAGAGAGACGTCCGCCGACTGATAGCAGCGGAAGTCGGTGAGCGCGAGCCTGGCCAGGTGCACGCCTGGCAGACTAGCCGCTCCCGGCCGCTAGCCGTTGAGCCGGAACGGCATCAGCAGGTAGCGGTAGTCCGGGTCACCGTCCGGTGCCGGCTTGCCGGTGAGCAGCGCGGGCTTGCCAGGCTCGGTGAACGCGATCCTGGTGGTGTCGCTGTCGATCGCGGTGAGCCCGTCGAGCAGGTAATTCGGGTTGAAGGCGATCGTCAGGTCGTCGCCGTCGAAGCTGGCCTCGATCGCCTCGTCGGCCTGGGCCTCGTCGCCGGTCCCCGCTTCCAGGCTGAGCTGGCCGGCACTGAAGCTGAGCCGGACGGCGGTGTTCCGCTCGGCGACGAGTGCCACCCGGCGCACCGACTCGGCGAGCTGACTCGTCTGCACCTCGGCGGTCGCCTTGACGGTGGAGGGAAGCAGCGTGCGGTAGCGCGGGAACTCACCGCTCAGCAGCCGCGTCGTGGTGCGCCGGCCGCCTGCCTCGAAGCCGATCATGCCGTCACCGCCGCCGTACTGGCCG
>DASWAA010000090.1:0-2788 GCA_036391385.1 Streptosporangiaceae bacterium | reverse complement strand
GCAGTGACGCACATCACCGCACTTATCCACAGGCCATCATCAGATCGGATCCGTTTCCGCGCTTTGGCTGGCAGGATGGTGCCACACCGTTCGGTCGGCCCCGCTTGGCCAGGCCGGTCAGCGGCGCAGGCACGGCGGGCGCAGGCAGCAGGGAGAGACATGATGTCGCAGCAGAAGCGCGGTCTGGGCAAGGGCCTCGGAGCCCTGATCCCGACGGTCCCGGGCGGACTGACGGGATTGTCGGACGAGAACGCCGCAGCGGCGCATCAGGGTGCCGTTCCGCTCCAGGTCGTCCGCGAGCGCGAGGTCGCCGGCGCCTACTTCGACGAGATACCGGTCACCTCGGTTAGCCCGAACCCCCGTCAGCCCAGGCAGATCTTCGATGAGGAGGCTCTCGCCGAGCTTGCCGCCTCGATCAAGGTCGTCGGCCTGCTGCAGCCGGTTGTCGTCCGGAGAACGGCACCCGACCAGTACGAGATCGTGATGGGCGAGCGGCGGTGGCGCGCGTGCCAGCAAGCCGGCCTGACGGCCATCCCCGCCATTGTCAAGGAGACCGCGGATGGGGACCTGCTGAGGGACGCCCTGATCGAGAATCTCCACCGCCAGCAACTGAATGCCCTCGAAGAGGCTGCCGCCTATCAGCAACTGCTGGACGACTTCGAGGCGACGCACGAGGAACTGGCTCACCGGATCGGCCGCTCGCGGCCGCACATAACCAACACCATCCGGCTGCTGAACCTCCCGCCCAGCGTGCAGCGCCGCGTCGCGGCCGGCGTGCTCAGCGCAGGGCATGCGCGAGCGCTGCTAGCGATCGACGACTCCGCGGCCCAGGAGCAGCTAGCTCACCGGATCGTCGCCGAGGGCCTGTCGGTGCGCGCGGTGGAAGAGATCGTCGCCCTCGGAGCGGACGCGGGCAAGGCACGCCGGCAGCCGGCTCGCAAGCAGCCGGTCGCGCCGAGGCTGGCGGATCTGGCCAGCATGCTGTCCGACGTGCTCGACACCCGGGTCAAGGTCGAGCTTGGCCAGCGCAAGGGCAAGATCACGGTCGAGTTTGCCTCACTCGATGACCTGGACCGCATCGTGAAGACCATCTCGCCAGAACTGCCAGAGGGCCGCTCGGCGTAGCAGGTCACGAGCGCTGGTCGTGACCCAGCCAGGCGAGGGTTTCACGTGAAACGGCGCCTGGCCGCCGGTGCGGTCAGCCGGACGTGCTCGCGCGAATGGACTCCAGGAAAGCGTCGACATCCTCCTCGGTCGTGTCGAACGCAGTCATCCAGCGGACGATGCTCTCGTCTTCGTCCCAGGTATAGAACATCCACTCCTTCCGCAGCGCCTCGATGCGGTCAGGACTGAGAGCGGCGAAGACGGCATTAGCCTGCACCGGGTATCTCACCGTTACTCCCGGTATCCCGGCGACGCCAGCCGCCAGGCGGCTGGCCATCGCGTTAGCGTGCTGCGCGCTGCGAAGCCAGAGCTTGTCTTCGAGCAGCGCAGCGTACTGGGCAGCAGCAAAGCGCATCTTCGAGCCGAGCTGCATCTGCTGCTTGCGCAGGAACGGCACGTCCCCGAGGAGTTCCTCGCGCATGACTATCACCGCCTCGGCGGCCACGGCGCCGTTCTTGGTACCGCCGAAGCTGAGCACGTCGGCGCAGGCGGCGAGGTCGGCAAGCTCGCAGTCAAGCTGAGCGGCGGCATTGGCCAGCCGCGCTCCGTCCATGTACAGGTACAGCCCCTCGGCCTTGCACAGCTCCGCTAGCTGGCGCAGCTCGTCGAGGGAGTAGCAGGTACCCAGCTCGGTCGCCTGGGCGATCTCGACGACGCGCGGCTGGGCCCGGTGCTCGTCGCCGCGTCCGCCGAGCCGGGAACCGACGAGCTCCGGAGTCAGCTTGCCGTCAGGGGTGGCGACGGTCAGCAGCTTGTTGCCGAGCACGCGCTCGGCGGCACCGCACTCGTCGACATTCAGATGAGAGGACTCCGTGCAGATGACTGCCTCGAAGGGCCGGAGCAGGAGACTGATGCCGAGCACGTTGGCGGCGGTCCCGTTGAAGACGAAGAAGGCTCCGGCTGCCCCGAAGGCGGCGCACAAGGCACTGGCCGTGTTGCTCGTCCACTCATCGGCACCGTAAGGGCGGGCGTCGCCAAGGTTGGCCTCCGTGATCGCGCGGAGCACCTCGGGATGGGCCCCCGCGTGGTTATCGCTGCCGAAGCTCTTGCGTCGATTCGTCACCGGCACAGGCTATCGGGAGGCAGCGGACCGGCTGCGGTAGCGGGTCGCGTAGCCTTCCCGGCTCTGGCCAAGGGGCATCGCGGCGAGGCTTGGCTGAGTACCATGGCACTGTCAGACGGAGCGTTATGTACCTTCCCGATGGATCTCATGCGCCAGCCGCCTGGCATCGCTAGCCAGATGAGGGACTAGTCCGTAATTGAGGTGCTAGTTGTCGCGCCGCCTTGCGAGTATCACGCTCGATAATCTTGACGACCTGCCGTCCCGCTGCCGGCGATGCACCTTCTGGGAACTCGATCCCGTCGGTCAGGCCCGTACGCTGGAAGCCGGGGAGCCGGCCCTGGAGAAGGAGGCGTGGGTCTCCGGCGTCCTTTTGCAATGGGGCAGTTGCGGCAAGCTTGTCTACGTTGACGGCGTTGCGGCCGGATTCGTCCTATATGCCCCTCCGCAGTATGTTCCCCGATCGGTCGCCTTTCCGACCAGTCCTGTCAGCGCCGATGCCGTTCTGCTCATGACGGCGCACATCCTGGCCGAGTTCTCGGGCGGCGGGCTCGGCCGGATGCT
>DASWAA010000089.1:0-2671 GCA_036391385.1 Streptosporangiaceae bacterium | reverse complement strand
CCATGACGAGCACGATCACGCTGACGACGACGGTGGCGATGGTGCCTTCCTTGAGGATGTCGTAGCGGCGGGTCGGGCCGCGCCATGCCGCGCGGTCGGCCTCCCTGGCCGCCTTGCGCGCTTCCTTGGTGCGGACCGCCTCGACCTTCTCCGGCAGCGGGTGGCTGACGCCGCGGACCCGGACGAGCAGGATGTGGCCGCCGATGATCGCGACGAGGACCAGCGGCATCAGCACGATGTGCCACATCAGCATCTGGCCGAAGTTCATGGCGTTCCAGATGGCGCCGATGCCGACCGCGTTGAAGGCGTCCTTGCCGTTGGTCGCGATCCACTGGCTGTCGAAGTTCTGCTGCGACAGGTAGCCGGTGAACGCGGTGACGACCGAGGCCATGAAGGCGATCACGCCGGTGATCCAGGTCATCGCCCTGCGCCCGCGCCAGGCCGCCATCCAGAACTTGCCCCACAAGTGGATGACCATGAAGGCCATGAACAGCTCCACGCTCCACAAGTGGACGCTGTTGAAGTAATGGCCGATGGGGTTGTTGTGCCACCAGTCCGGGCCGCCCAGCGTGAGGCCGATTCCGGAGGCGATCACGATGAAGAGCGCAACCAGGCTGGCGACTCCGAAGATGTAGATCCAGGAGGCAACGTAGGCGGGCTGCCGGTCCGGCAGCAGTTTCTTCGGCGGCAGCAGCCTCGCGGCCATGGTGCGCGTCTTCGCCGTCCACATGTCGGAATCGCCGGACTGTGGCGCGGCGGCCTCGCTGGTCAGTTCCCGCGCCTGTTCCTCGGCGGGCAGGATGCCGCCCTTGGGGCGCGGGAACTTGATCAGCAGCGCCAGGCCGAAGATGACCATCATGATCACGATGACGATCAGGTTCGCCAGCGAGATCTCGATGAATGACCAGTGATAATAAGTTCCGGGCTGATCTAGGTTGATCGCCAGCGGAGTCATGTCAAGCTCCCGTGAAGAGTCGTTGGGCGGTTACATACCTGGCATCAGCCGGGCCTGTCTTACTTTCGCCTGAGACGTTTAGTACCCGGCAGGGATCTGTGTCATACGGGCGGGGGACCTTAGTCCTCAGAACCTAACCTGCCAGGGGCCGCTACCTGCCCAGCACGGCGGGCCGTACTATCGCAACATCGACCAGTGTCGGAGATCGGGAGCCCTGGTGGAATCGGGAGATCCGCAGCCACTGCTGCCCAGCCTCAGGCTGGACGAGTTGCTGGACGAGCTTCAGGTCCGGCTGCAGGCCGTGCTGTCCACCAGGGACCGGGTGTACTCGCTGCTCGAAGCGGTCGTCGCGGTAGGCTCCAGCCTGGAGCTCGAGGTGCTGCTGCGCAGCATCGTGGACACGGCTGTGTCGCTGGTCGACGCCCGGTACGGCGCGATGGGCGTGATCGGCGAGGGCGGTCGCCTGGACGATTTCATCCCGGTAGGACTCACCGCCGCCGAGATCGAGGCGATCCACCACTGGCCAGAAGGCAAGGGGATACTCGGGCTGCTCGTCTCCGAGCCTGAGCCGCTGCGCCTGTCGTGCATCACGGATCATCCGGCATCGTTCGGCTTTCCGCCCGGTCACCCGCTGATGCGGACCTTCCTCGGAGTGCCGATCCGGATCCGCGGCGAGGTCTACGGCAACCTCTACCTGACCGAGAAGCACGGCGGCGGCCAGTTCGATACCGAGGACGAGGCGGTGCTCGTCGCGCTCGCCGCCGCGGCCGGCGTCGCGATCGAGAACGCCAGGCTCTATGAGGAGGCGCGGCGGCAGCAGCGCTGGCTGAGCGCGACTGCCGAGGTCATCAGGCACCTGCTGTCTGGCGCCGAGCCCGGTGACGCGCTGACGATGATCACCGAGAAGGCGCTGGAGATCACCGGAGCGGACGTAGTCATGGTGACACTGCCGCTGCCCGGCGGGCGCGAGGTCCGCGTCGAGCATGCTGCCGGCGAGGGTGCGGAGCACGCGCTAGGCCTCGTGGTCCCGATGGCGGGCTCGATCACGCAGATGGTGGTGACGTCGGCTGAGCGGATGACGATCGCGGACTACGCCTCCGACGAGCGGGTCAGCGCGTCGGCCAGAGAGCGGCTCAACCTGGGCCCGATGGAGGTCGTGCCGCTCGGGACCACCGGCCAGGTGCGCGGCGTGCTGTCGGCAGGCCGCCGCCGCGGCTCGATGCCGCTTTCGCAGGCCGCCGCCGACATGCTGGCGACCTTCGCCGCCCAGGCCGCGATCGCGCTCGAACTGGCCGAGCACCGCCGGCAGGCTGAGCAGATGGCAGTCTTCGAGGACCGCGACCGGATCGCCAGGGATCTGCACGACCTGGTGATCCAGCGGCTGTACGCGACCGGCATGTCCCTGCAGGGCGCGACCACCCAGATCACCTCCCGCGACGTGGCCGACCGGGTCAGCCGGTCAGTGGACGCGCTCGACGACACGATCAGGGAGATCCGCTCGGCGATCTTCGCGCTGCAGACCCATCCGGAAGCCAGGCCAGCCGCGGTTCGCGCCCGGATCCTGTATGTCGCGCAGGAGATGACAGCGGCGCTCGGGTATGCGCCGTCGCTGCAGCTCGACGGAGCGGTCGACACCGCCGTTCCCGAAGATGTCGCCGAGCACCTGCTGACGGCGCTCCGCGAGGCACTCTCCAATGCGGCTCGGCATTCGGGCGC
>DASWAA010000088.1:0-27766 GCA_036391385.1 Streptosporangiaceae bacterium | reverse complement strand
TCGCGCTGCTGCGCGAGCACCCGGTACTCGACGGCCACAACGACCTGCCCTGGGCACTGCGCGAGGGTGCGCAGGGCGATCCGGCGCTGGTGGACATCGCCGCGCCGGTACCCTTCACGCAGACGGACCTGCCGCGGCTGGTCGCCGGCGGGGTGGGCGCGCAGTTCTGGTCGGTCTTCGTGCCGGCCGACCTGCAGGGCGAGGCGGCGGTGGCCACGACCCTCGAACAGGTCGACCTGGTGCACCGTCTGGTCGCCAGGCATCCTGGCGGGCTCGAGCTTGCCCTGACCGCGGCTGACGTGGAGCGGATCATGGCGAGCGGCAGGATCGCGTCGCTGATCGGCGCCGAGGGCGGTCACTCGATCGGATGCTCGCTCGGCGTGCTCCGCGCCTTGTACTCCCTGGGCGTCCGGTACATGACGCTCACCCACAACCTCAACGTCCCCTGGGCCGACTCGGCCACCGACGAGCCGGCCTGCGGCGGGCTGACCGGCTTCGGCCGCGAGGTCGTGGCGCAGATGCAGCGGCTCGGCATGCTAGTCGACTTGTCGCACGTGGCGCCCGGCACGATGCGCGACACGCTAGACGTCGCGACCGCGCCGGTGATCTTCTCGCATTCCTCGGCCCGGGCCGTGACCGACCACCCGAGGAACGTACCCGACGAGATCCTGGAGCGGCTGCCAGCGAACGGCGGCGTCGCGATGGTCACCTTCGTTCCCGCGTTCGTCTCGGCCGCCTGCCGGGAGTGGGACCTGGCCGCTGCCCAGGAGGCACGGCGGCGCGGCATCGACTACCGGAGCCTGCGAAGCCGGGCCGAGCTAGCGGACTGGGTCGCGGCCAACCCGATGCCAGCGGCGACGATCGCCGATGTGGCCGATCACGTCGAGCACGTGCGGGACGTGGCCGGCCTGGACCATGTCGGGATTGGCGGTGACTTCGACGGGACCGATGAGCTGCCCTCGGGCCTGGAGGACGTATCCCGCTATCCCGCTCTCTTCGCGGCGTTGCTTGAGCGCGGCTGGACCGCCGCGGAGTGCGGGAAGCTCGCGAGCGGCAACATCCTGCGGGTGCTGCGTGACGCCGAGTCGGCGGCCGGCGAGCCCCCGGCGGCAGCCGGGTAGCTCCGGGCTGGGGTGCTTGTCCGCCGCCTGATGCTCCGCACTGGGCCAGCGGGACGGTAGCGTCTTTGTATGCGGCTCGGTGTGCTGGACGTCGGCTCCAACACGGTGCATCTGCTCGTCGTCGACGCGCACCAGGGTGCCCGGCCGCTGCCGGCGTTCTCGCACAAGAAAGAGCTGCACCTCGCCGACAACCTCGACGAGCAGAACCGGCTGACGCAGGAGTGCTCGGCCCTGCTGGTTGAGTTCGTCAACGAGGCCCTGCAGATCGCCGAGGACAAGGGCGTGCAGGAGCTGCTGGCGTTCGCCACCTCGGCGGTACGGGACGCGGCCAACGGCGACGAGGTGCTCGACCGGATCGAGGCCGAGACCAACGTCCGGATCCAGGTCCTGCCCGGCAGCGAGGAGTCAAAGCTGACCTTCCTGGCGGCGCGCCGGTGGTTCGGCTGGTCGTCCGGTCGTCTGCTGCTGCTCGACATCGGCGGCGGCTCGCTGGAGATCGCCTCCGGCCAGGACGAGGACCCGCAGGTCGCGGTCTCGCTGCCGCTCGGCGCGAACCGCCTGACCAGGGACTGGCTGACCGGGGACCCGCCTGACCGGGAGGAGGTAAGGCGGCTGCGCAAGCACGTCAGGGCCGAGATCGCCGCGACGGCTGGCGCCGTCCGCTCGGCTGGCCCGCCGGATCACTGCGTCGCGACGTCCAAGACCTTCCGGCAGCTGGCCAGGATCGCCGGAGCCGCGCCGTCCAGCGACGGTCCCTATGTCAAGCGCGTCCTGCGGCACGCGGATGTGACCGAGCTTGCCGCGCGGCTCGCGAAAACGACGATCTCGGCGCGGGCTCAGCTACCCGGGGTGTCCATGCTCAGGGCACCGCAGCTCGCCGCGGGCGCCATCGTCGCCGACGCGGCGATGGACCTGTTCCAGCTGCCCGAGCTGGAGATCTGCCCGTGGGCGCTGCGCGAAGGCGTCATCTTGCGCCGGATGGACAACCTGCCCAGCTAGTTCTCCAGACCGTGCCCGCCCGCGCTGCCGGCCGTGGCCTCGTCGAGCACGCGCTCAGGACGCTTGGTCGTGTCGACGGCCGGGCCCTGGTACATGCCGCCATCGGGCCGGTCAGCCATCGGGTCAGCGGCCATCGGGTCGGCGGGCAGCGGGTCGGTGAGCGGGTCGGTGAGCGGGTCGGTGAGCGGATCACCGGCCGCCCGGGTGCCCAGGACCGTAGCGTGCTGGCGCCCGCCCTGTGCGGCCGCCTCCTGGTCGTCGACTGGCCCGCCCTGCGGCGCTGCGCCCCGTCTTCCGTCGGCGGGAACGGCCTGCCGATGTGCCCGGTGCGCGCCGGCCTGAGCACCCTCAGGCTGTCCTGAGGATCGCCCGTCCGCGCCGCCAGCGGCGTGCGCGCTGAGCGCCCTGCTGACCTCGTCGTCCAGCGACCCGCGCGCGGCCTCGCCAGAGACCAGGCTGGTGACGACGTCGCGGATCTCGGTGAGCCGCCTGACGGTCTCGGTGTGCCGCGAGATCAGCAGGTTCAGGCGCCGCTCCGCGCCATCGTGAATGGCGGTCGCGCGGGCGGTCGCCTCGTCGAGATGCTGCTTGGCCTGGGCGACCGCGCCTGCGATAGCGCCCTCCGCGTGCTTGGACGCTTCGGCCACCATCTGCTCGGCCGATGCGTGCGCGCTCGAGGTCATCTCCTCGGCCTCTGCCCGCGCGGTGGCGACGGCGCGCTCGGACTGCTCCTGCGCGGCGGCGAGCATCCGCTCGGCGCGGTTCTGCGCTTCTGCCTTCAGCCGGTCGGTCTCTTCCTGGGTGTCCGCCCTGAGCTTCTCGGTCTCCGCCTGCACCGCCAGCCGCAGCTCGGTGATCTCGGCGTTGACCTGCTCCCGCTCGGACTTGGCCTCGTCGGCCGCGAGCTTGAGAATCTGGCCGACCCGCTCGCTGATCTCCTGGTGCGGCGGCCTCCCGCCGACCTCGGTGAGCTCCTGGCGCAGCCGCTCTATCTCGTCGAGCGCCTGCGATAGCTTCGTCCGCAGGTCACGGAGCTGGCTGTCACGCTCGCGGATCTGCCCGTTCTGCATGGCGACGTAGTTGTCGACCTGCTGCCGGTTGTAGCCGCGTACCTCGCGTTCCCATTCCATGCCGGCCTCAGGGAGGTAATCGCTGTGCTCGCTCATCTGTCACCCGTCAGTGCTTGGTGCAGATCCGGCGCCATCAGGTCCAGCCTGGTGACTGGGCCGACGGCAAGCCGGGCCTGCGGATGGACTAAAGCTGACGGTCTGCGGGCGGCACGGCCTTCGCGCAGACGTCGTTCGGCCGATCGATGTGACGACTCTTGTCCTGAGGCGCACACCACCGCAACCGAAACGGAAGATTATCCTGATTTGAAGTTCTTCATCAACCGCAAGGTAGCGGTTCGGTCTCCAAGGGCAGACTCACGCAGATGAGCAGCATCCTGGTCGGCTCGCTCGGCGACGCCGTTCCCGCCATCGATCCGCAGGCCTGGATCGCTCCCGGCGCCGTCGTCGTCGGTTCGGTCTCCGTCGGGCGGGGCTCGAGTGTCTGGTACGGCTCGGTCCTGCGGGCCGACGACGACGAGATATCGATCGCGCACGAGTGCAACATCCAGGACCTGTGCTGCATCCACGTCGACGCTGGCGAGCCGGCGGTGCTCGAGCCGCGGGTCAGCCTTGGTCATCACGCGACCGTGCACGGCGCCTACGTGGAGACCGGCTCCCTGATTGGCATCGGCGCCATTGTCCTTGGCCGGGCCAGGGTCGGCGCGGGCTCCCTGGTCGCCGCGGGAGCGGTGGTGCTCGCGGGTGCGGTGGTCCCGCCCGGGGTGCTCTACGCCGGCGTCCCCGGCCGGGTCGTCCGCGAGCTCACGCAGGCGGATCAGGACCGGATGGTCCAGACGGCGCTGCGGTACGCGCAGCGCGCTGAGCGGCACCGCGCGGCCCGCTGGCATGCTGACCACCCGGATGGCCCTTACGGCCACCCCGGAGAAGGGTGAGCCGGTCCACCTCAAGGTAGTGAGAAATGATCCTGATGGGTCATGCGAGACCACCTGCCCTGCCCGTACCCTGGCAGCATTCGATGCGGCAACGCGGTGCGGCGCGGAGGTGAAGCGATGCATGAGGACCTCGACGAACGCATTCACGACGCGGTGGCCCTCGGTGAGATCGACCTCTATGCCGACGTGCTGAGCGCCGTGGCAGCCGCTGACGGGCCGCTGACCAGCGACGAGATCGACAAGGCGCTCGGCCTTGGTCAGCCGTCGCCGTCCAGCCAGTTGCCCGTCGACGTCTGAGCGCCCGATTAGCTGGCGGATAGCTCGCCGCGCACCAGGGCGGCTCCGGCCGCGAGTGCCCGCAGCTTGGCTCGTGCCACGTCCGGCGGAAGGTGGCGCAAGCCGCAGTCGGGATTGAGCATCAGGCGCTCGGCCGGAACGAAGTCGAGGGCGCGCCGGATCCGGGAAGCCACGAGCTCGGCGGACTCGACGTCCACAGTCTTCACGTCGATGACGCCGAGCCCGACTTCACGGTCCCACGAGTACTGCCGGAACAGATGCAGGTCGCCGGGCCCCTTGCGGGCGAACTCGAGCACGAGCTGGTCGACGCGGGCGCCCAGAACCGCCGGGAACAGAAAGTCGTAGTGCCCTTCCCACAGCGGGCGAGCGTAGCGATTGCCGTAGCACACGTGCAGCGCCCAGGTTACGTCTACGCCGGCCGTGACGGTATTCACCGCCTCGACCGCGAGCTCCGCCGCCTCGGGGTAGCCCGCCAGAAAGGGCTCGTCGATCTGGAGGAAGTCAGCACCGGCCGCCGCGAGCTCGGCGGCCTGGCGATTCAGGCAGCGTGCCAGGGCGCGCACCAGGTCGGCTGGCTCGGCGTACGCGGTGTCGGTGATGCGGCGCGACAGCGAGAACGGCCCGGTGAAGGAGAACTTGACCGGCCTGCTCGTGTGCGCCCTGGTGAAGGCGAAGTCGTCGGCGAGGCTGGGCGTGATGATCGCGGGCTCGGGCAGCGGCCTGGTGACGCGGGCGTCATAGTAGTCGTAGTAGTCCGTCTTGGCCCGGTGCGGGATGTCGATGCCGGGGATGCGCGCGAGCAGGTAGTCGATGTCGTTGTCACGGCGCAGCTCTCCGTCCGAGACGATGTCGACCCCGGCGAGCTCCTGGTCGAGCAGGGCGGCCTTGATAGCGACCTCGTGGATCTCGTTCAGATGCTGGGCGCCGATGCGCCGCTGGTAGTAGTCGGTCTTCAGCCGCTCGAGCCACTCCGGTACCGAGTACGAGCCAACCACCGTCGTCGGCAGCAGCACGGCTTAGTCCCTGACCTGTGCGACGAGCGTCTTCACCGTGGCCTCCGGGCGCCCGCTGAACGGCGTGATCTGGACGTCGAAGCCGCGGCGGTTGCCGACGAGCTTGAGAAGCGGGCCGTTGACCCAGTTGACGATCGAGCCGTCGTACTTGCCAGGGCCGAAGAAGCCGGCTCGGTATGCCGCGGGCGAGGTGACGAACAGGTCATGACAGAGCAGTCGCCCGAACGGGTGCAGCAGGGGCAGCGTCTGCGTGAAGCTGGCCAGCGCGCCATTACTGACCTGCATCCTGACGTCGCCGGTGCCCTCCAGCACCGAGCGCAGGATCTCGCCGGTCAGCCCGGGAGCTATCTGGTACGTATCGAGACCGTCAAGCGGCACGTAGCGCTCCTGGAGCGCTAGCGCGGCCCAGACCTCCTGCCAGAGCGCTACGGCGCTGGCGGCGTCGGGGAACTGGCCGGGCGACATCTCGGCGAGCAGATCAGGGCCGAGCCGCAGCAGCCGGTCGATGACGGTGCCCAGCTTGGATCGGGACGTGCGCAGGCGGCGCGCGATCCGGGCCGCGTCCTCGTCGCGCAGGTAGGCGCGAGCCTGGACCAGGTAGGGCCGTCCCGCGATGCTCGCGATCTCGTCGGTCGGGAGGTTGTCGTAGACGTTGGAGATGTAGACGCAGAACGCCTTGCCGCGCAGGAACCCCAGGGTGCGCTGCGGCCGGATCGCGTCGAGTACGAGCGCGCTGACATGGTCGCCATGGTGGGCGACGACCTGCCACGCGCGTTCGAGCACGTGTGCCGAGTAGTCGCCCATCAGGTAGTGCAGCCGGCGGTAGTAGTCGTGCCCGTGGCGGTTGTCGAGCTCGACGAAGGCGTCCAGCCAGGTGCGGGCCTGCCCTCCGTTGCCCACGCCGATCTCCACGACATAGAGCTCGTCAGGAAGCGCGCGCCGTGCCTCGAGCGAGTCCCAGACCCGGAACAGCTCGCCGATCAGCTCCCTGGCCGCCTCGACGTTGCGGGCGTCGCTCTGGCCGCCGGGGAGTGCCTGCTCGTACTCTCGTCCGGTGGCCTGCTCCCAGCGGGAGAGCGACTGCCAGTAGAGGGAGTTGAAAAGCCAGGCGCAGCTGCCGCTTGCCGGGGTCCACTCCTCCAGGAACATCCGTCCGGCCTCGCCGGCGTCGCCGTCCTCGGAGTGCTCGGCCAGTGCCTGCTTCACGCTGGTCGCCAGGTCGAGCTGATCGGTGCGGCGCAGGTCTATCGCCAGCTCGAGCTCGCTGACCTGGTCGTGGTCGGCCAGCACGGGCCGGCATCGCACCGGCTCGGCGAAGTTGCTGCGGTACTGGATCCAGTCGCAGACCACGCGGAGCCTGGACAGGTCCGCGGACGTCGTGCTGAGCGCGTCGAAGGCGGGCGCGAGCGCGGCGCCGAGATTAAGCGGGGCCGGGCCGCGCAGCCTGCCGACCGGGCGGACGTCAATCTGCACGGCGGCTCCGCCACTGCTCAGGCTACGGATATGCCTAGTTAGTGTAGCTAGCCGCCCGCTTCGCGGATATAACCCGCAGCCCGCGCCATCAGCGCCGTTACCCGCAGGCTCACTACGACCAGCCGCCGGCCGGCCTGGCGAACATCACGTCGGTGTCCCAGTGGGTGAATCCGAGTGACTCGTACAGCCCGATGGCGGCGGTGTTGGTCTCGTCCACGTAGAGCATCACCTGGAACAGGCCCTTGGCACGCAGGTAGCGCAGGCCAACGATGGTCAGCGCCCGGCCGAGGCCGGTGCCGCGCTCGTCGGGGTCGACGCCGACCACGTAGACCTCGCCGATCGCCTCGTGCGCGTGACCGGACTCGTGGCCGGCCTGGCCGTGGATCTTGGTCCAGTGGAAGCCCGCGAGCTTGCCGTCGCGCTCGGCGAGGAAGAAGCCCTCGGGGTCGAACCACGGCTCCTGCTCGCGCAGGTCGAGGTCGGCGCGCGTCCACGCGCCCTGCTCGGGGTGGCTCGCGAACGCGCGGCGGTTCAGCGCCGTCCACGCGTCCTCGTCCTGGCCGACCCGGAAGGTGCGGACCGTGATCCCGTCCGCGAGCTGGGGCTTGCCGACCCTGGCCTGCAGCGAGCGCCGCATCTGCCACAGCGCCCTGACCCGCTCGAAGCCGGCCGCCGCCGCCAGCCGGGATGCCGCGGGCAGGTCACCGTGCGCCCAGAGCCTGAGCTGGCTGTGCCCGGCTTCCTCAGCCAGCGCCTGCACCAGCTTCAGGCCCAGGTGCCGCCGCCGGTGCGCGGGGTGGATGACCAGTTCGCCGCTGGGTCCCTCGACCGGGTCGGTCGGGTCGAGGTGGGCATAGCCAGCCACCTCGCCGTCCTGGATCAGCATCACGTTCCTGGCCCGCCGGTCACCGCCGTAGCGCAGGTGCAGCATCACGTGCTCGGACAGCGGCGCCACGCCGTCCTCGTCGGTGGCGAGCCGGACCAGCCTGAGCACGGCCGCCACGTCCGTCTCGGTCAGCCGCTCGGCGACGCGAATCTCGGTCATCTGCTCGCTCCGCCCTTGCCCGAACCGGTCCGGCGGCCATCGTGCCGCGCGGGGACGAACTTGTAGCCGACGTTGCGCACCGTTCCGATCAGCGCCTCGTTCTCCACGCCCAGCTTCGCGCGCAGCCTGCGGACGTGCACGTCGACCGTCCTCGTGCCGCCGAAGTAGTCGTATCCCCAGACCTCCTGCAGGAGCTGCGACCTGGTGAACACCCGGCGCGGGTGCTGAGCGAGGAACTTGAGCAGCTCGAACTCCTTGAAGGTCAGGTCGAGCACCACGCCGCTGATCCTGGCTGAGTACGTGGCCTCGTCGATGACCAGCTCGCCCGACCGCACTTCCGCGGCCGGCGGTGCGGCCGGCACCGCGGTCGCCCGCCCGATCGCCAGCCGGAGCCTGGCCTCGACCTCGCCAGGGCCCGCGGTGTTCAGGATGACGTCCTGCACTCCCCAGTCAGCGCTGATGGCAGCCCAGGCGCCCTCGCTGATGACGGCAAGGAGCGGCAGGTCAGCCCCGCTGAGCTGTCGCAGCAGCTCCCTGACCCGGACCAGGTCACGCCTGGCATCGACCAGGACCGCGTCGGGCTGGTCGCTCTCGGCGCCCGCGGTCCGTGGCGGCGGCGGGGCGAGTACCACGTCAGCCGCGGCCGGCGCGATCTTGACCGAATGACCGAGCAGACTCAGTGACGGCAGGATTTCTGCCGCGGACTCGCGCGTGCCGGTGAGCAGGAGCACCTTGCTCAACAGCCGCCACCTCCGGTCCGAGGCCAGTCCGGGAGCGGGCCCGGCTCGTTATGAGCGAGGATAGCTGACATGCCTATCGTTACCCTGCGCTACTGGGCCGCAGCGAAGGACGCGGCCGGCGTCGCAGAGGAGAAGGTCGACGCCGCCACCCTCGCCGCGGCGCTGGCGGCGGGCCTCGCGGCCGTCGCCAGCAGACCGGGCGACGCCGACCGAGCCGGCCGTGCCGAGCGCCTGCGGCTCGTGCTGGCCAGGTCGTCCTTCCTGGTGGACGGGGAGCCGGCCGGCACCCGGCCGCACGAGTCTGTGGTGCTGCCCGACGACGCCGTGGTCGAGGTGCTCCCGCCGTTCGCCGGGGGCTAGCTCCGCGATGCTGCCAGCGCTGCTGATCTTCTTCGTCCTGCTCGTCGTCCCGGCCGCCGACCGCCTGCTCGCCGTCGTCGCGGCCAGGCACATGGCCAGGCACGTGGCCAGGCGCATCGCCGTCACGGCCAGCGCCGGGATACCACTGCGGGTGCGTATCGCCGGGGTGTCGTTCCTCGCCCAGCTGGTCGCCGGACGCTTTGCGGAGGTCCGGGTCACCGTCCCGGCATTCGTCGCCGGCGGCCTGGACCTGCTCGGCCTGGACGCCCGCCTCACTCAGGTCCGGGCGCCGCTCAGGCGGCTGCTCTCCGGCAGCGCCCTGGTCGCTGGCCGGGTGACCGCGACGACGACGATCGCACTGTCCGCGCTTGACAGCCGGCTGCCGCCCGGGCTGACACTGGCCAGGCACGGAGAAGAACTGCGGATCACCGGGCCGGTCCTGCGGACGGGTGTCTACGGCACCCTCGGCATCACGGCCGGGGCGCGGCAGATCTTCGTCACCCCGAGGGTCCTCGGGTTTCCGAGCCTGGTCGGATTCGCGATCGCCTTGCCCGCGCTTCCGCCGGAGCTGGTCATCGACTCGGTCGCGGTGACCGCCGACGGCCTCGCGGTGACCTTGCACGGTGACAACGTGACCCTGGGCGGCCGCCAGGCTGACGTGACCGGGCCCGCCGAGTGCCTGGCCACCTGACCATGTGACTGAACCGGACGGCGCCGGGAGGCGTTTACTTAGTGTGGTGGTTCGTGACAGTGCCGGGAGCCATGAGCGTCCCAGGCCGGTGACCGACGAGGAGCTGGTCCGCGCGCTCTACCGTGAGCACGCCGGCCCGCTGCTTCGGTACGTCCTGCACCTGACGAGCGGAGACCGGCAGCGGGCGGAGGACATCGTGCAGGAGACGCTGCTGCGGGCGTGGCTGCACCCCGAGGCGATCGTCAGCCGGCCGGCCAGGCCGTGGCTGCTCGCGGTCGCGCGGAATCTCGCCGTGGACGCTCACCGGGCCAGGCAGGCCAGACCGCACGAGGTCGGCGAGGGCGCGCTGCAGACGACCGCCGTCCCCGACGCGGCCGACCGGGCGCTCGAGTCGTGGGCGGTCGCTGACGCACTGCGCTCGCTGCGGCCCGACCACCGCGCGGTACTGCTTGAGACCTACTACCGCGGCCACTCGGTAGCCGAGGCCGCCGCCGCGCTCGGCGTTCCGTCGGGCACGGTAAAGTCGCGAACTTTCTACGCGCTCAAGGCGTTGAAGCTGGCACTAGAGGAACGGGGGCTTGCACCATGAGCGACTCGTCCTGCCGGACATTCCGCGAGCTGATCGGCGTCTACGTCGTCGGCGCGATCGATCCCGCTGAGCGGGCCACTATCGAGGCGCACCTGAGTCAGTGCCAGGACTGCCGGGAGGAACTCGCCGGACTGGCGCTGCTGCCTGCCCTGATGCACCGGATCCCGGTCGAGGAGGCCGAGCAGATCGCTGCCGCCGGGCCGTCCGGAGCCGCCGTCGTGATCCCGTCGAACGAGATGCTCCCCGCGCTGCTCAGGCAGGTAACGGCGAAGCGAAGGACCCGGCGGGTGCGGTCGGCGTTCACGGTCGCCGCCGCGGTCCTGATCGCCGCCGGCGGCGGTGCGGTGGCGGTCTCGCAGGCCACTGCCCCTAGCCAGCCCGGTCAGACGCGCGTCGTCGACGTGACCAGCGCGCAGGTCGGTAACCGGGCCGCCACGGTCCGGTACGGCCCGGCGCCCTGGGGCTTCTCGATGTCGGTCAGGGTCAAGGGCTTCGGTGAGGGCACCTGGTGCCAGTTCTGGGTGATCAGGCAGGGCGGCGAGCGCTCGCTGGCCGGCGGCTGGATGGTCGGTCCCGGCGGTGACAAGCTCTGGTACCCGGTCCGGGCGAGCGTCCAGGGGGGCCGGATCACCGGGTTCCTGATCATCTCGCCAGGCGTCCCGCCACTTCCGATTCCGGCCGCCTGACCGCGCACTAGCTGGCTCGCCGTCCCCCCGGCACCAGTCCGCGGCGCGACGGCAGGCTGGTAAATCCGATCGAGCCTGTCGGGAATGTCCTGGGCTGGAGGTGCGTTAACCGGGCGTGATCGGTGGACTGGTAGCGTGCGCCACGGCCCTCCTGGCGGCGACCGCGCTCGGATTCGGCTGGCGCGCGCGTAACGGACGAGTGCGGACCGGGACAGATGGCCCGGATTCGCCGTCAGTCGCGCTGACCCCGGACGACATCGGGAGCGCGCTGGGCAGCCGGGCGACCCTGGTCCAGTTCTCGTCCGCCTTCTGCGCGCCCTGCCGGGCGACCAGGCGGATCCTTGGCGAGGTCGCCGAGATGGTGGACGGCGTGAGCCACGTCGAGATCGACGCCGAGTCCAGGCTCGACCTGGTACGGCGGCTCGACGTCCGCCGGACCCCTACCACGCTCGTGGTCGGCCCCGACGGGCGCGTGACGCACCGCGCGAGCGGCCAGCCACGCAAGGCGGACGTGATAGCGGCGCTGGGTGCCGTGGTATGATTTCCTATCCGAATGATCGGGAACATGCGACGACGCGAGGAATCGTGGCGAAGAGCATCGGCAGCGTTCCTAGGCTGACAAGCAGGAGCGTGCGCGGGCGGTCCGGGTGCGACCGCGCCTCCAACGGCCTTACCAGGCGTCGCGCGGTCGACTTCTGCCGGGTGGCCGCCGCGCTCTGACCTTCTCCGCCGGCCCCAGGCACTCATCCTCAGCAGCCCGGGCAGTACCCCTACCTGCTCTGGCCGGCAGATTCGGAAGGAACGCACATGGACATCGACCCCAGAGGCCCGCGGTTCGGCGCGCTCATCACCACCGTGGTTCTTGCCGTGGTCCTCATCACGGGCAGCGCCTGGCTGCTCGCCGCCCAGGCGGTCATCTTCGCCATCGGCGCGCTCTTCGGCCTTCGCAGCGCGCCGTACGGCCTGATCTACAAGGCTCTGGTCAGGCCGCGGCTCGGTCCGCCGGAGGAACTCGAGGCAGAGGCGCCGCCTCGGTTCGCTCAGGGTGTCGGCCTGGCCTTCGCCGTTCTCGGCGTGGTCGGCTATGCGACGGGTGTCACGCCACTCGGCATCGGCGCGACGGCGGCAGCGCTCATCGCCGCCTTCTTGAACGGAGCCTTCGGTTTCTGCCTGGGCTGCGAGATGTACCTGCTCATCCGACGTATCGTGCCCGGCAGCCAGGTCACTGGCGCCGGCCAGGGCTGACAAGGAGATTGACGCATGAGCCGTTCCGACGTGCTGGTAGACGCCGACTGGGTGCAGGCCCACCTCGGTGACCCAGGCCTCGTGCTCGTCGAGGTCGACGAGGACACCAGCGCCTACGACAAGGGGCACATCAAGGGAGCCGTGAAGATCGACTGGAGGAAGGACCTGCAGGACCCGGTCCGCAGGGACTTCGTCGACCGGGCTGGTTTCGAGAGCCTGCTGTCCGAGCGCGGTATTTCCAACGACGACACCGTCATCTTGTACGGCGGCAACAACAACTGGTTCGCCGCCTACGCGTACTGGTATTTCAAGCTCTACGGGCACCGCAGCGTCAGGCTGCTCGACGGCGGGCGCAAGAAGTGGGAGCTCGACTCGCGCGAGATGGTCACCGACGTCCCGCAGCGCGCCGCGACCTCGTACCAGGCCATGGAGCAGGACCGCGCGATCCGCGCCTTCCGCGACGACGTCCTGGCAGCGATCGGCAGCCTGAACCTGGTCGACGTCCGCTCGCCGGACGAGTTCGCCGGCCGGCTGCTGGCTCCGGCGCACCTGCCGCAGGAGCAGGCCCAGCGGGCCGGGCACGTCCCGACCGCGAAGAACGTCCCCTGGTCGAAGGCCGCGGAGGACGACGGCACCTTTAAGTCCGACGACGCGCTGCGCACCCTGTACGCCGACGAGGCCGGGCTGGACTTCGGCAGGGACACGATCGCCTACTGCCGGATCGGGGAGCGCTCCGCGCACACCTGGTTCGTGCTGCACGAGCTGCTCGACCAGGCGAACGTGAAGAACTACGACGGATCCTGGACCGAGTACGGCTCGCTGGTCGGCGTGCCGATCGAAGTGGGGGACGCGAAGTGAGCGACTCACAGCAGGCTGGTGCCGGCGGCTGCGGTGCCCCGGCAGGAGGAATCCGCGTCACCGCCGGCGTCGGCAGCCAGGCCGTGGTGCAAGGGCACGTGACCAGCTCGGGCACGCCGGTGCCGTCCGGCTATGCCAGGCTGCTCAACACGGACGGCGAGTTCGTCGCCGAGGTCCCGCTGGGCGAGGACGGCGGCTTCACCTTCTACGCAGCCCCTGGCGACTGGACGCTGCGGGTGCTCGCTCCGGGCGGGGTCCGGATTGACCGGGCCGTCTCGGCCAGCACCGGCACGATCACCGAGCTCGAAGTAGCCGTCTAGGCCCGGGCTCGCACCTGCCAGCCAGGCAGCAGGCAAGGCCGCCGATCGCGGGTGGCTGCCGGTCATCTCGACCAGCAGCCACCCGCGATTGTTACCGGCGTAATCGCGGCGACCGCGATCACCGTCGGAGAGTATCTAGGAGTAGGAATTTGTCGACCGCTAGCAGGCTCGCGTTGCTAGACGCATTACCGGAAGTTCAGCTTCTGGTCACCTCGGGTCCCTAGAACTGATGTCAAGACAGGCCATTCCCGGCTGGCGAGTCTTCTGGGCGGAAGGAAACGGCGTGGCATACTCCGGCGGCGACAAGCCCGACGTCGCTGGAGTCCTGGCTGACCGCCTGGCGGCGACCCTGGTGCACCATGAGCCTGGCTGGCGGCTGCCGCGGCCAAGCGCCATCGCCCGCCGATACGACGTGCGCCCGGCGCAGGTCGAGCAGGCGGTCAGGGAACTGGCCGCCAGGCACCTGATCCGCCAGCTTCCCGACGGGCAGCTGTACCGGGCAAGTCCCGCCGAGTTCCTGATCCCGGTACACGGGGTGGCGCGGCTTGGCGCGCACGTCGATCCCATGGGCGGCGAGGTGACCTGCCGCAGCCGCAAGATCTCCTGGCGGCGGGTGCCGGAGGACATCAGCTGGGCGCTTGGCGCCGTCGCGGCCGAGCCGGTCTGCGCCGTCAAGTGCCACTGGTCCATGAGCGGCGATCCTGCCGCGATCTCGACCACCTACCTGACCAGCGCTGTCGCCGGGGAGATCAGCGAGCCCGCGGATGCGGCTGGAGGCCTGGCCGCCGTGGCAGGTGACCTCGCGCAGCAGGTGCTGCTCGGCGGAGTCCCGCAGGAGGCGGGCGGGCGGGCTCCGCTCGGCCTGCCGGCGGCACTGCACCTGGAGATTCAGCCGCCGCCACCGTCGATCGCCAGGGGCCTGCGGCTGAGCCCTGGCCAGCCGGCGGCGATCATCACCATGCGGTTCGACGAGCCGGACTCGGGCCGCCCGGTGGCGCTCACGGTCGCGGCGCTGCGCGCGGACCTGTTCCGGATCGTGGTCCAGGCCGCCGACCTGCCTGCGGCGTCACTGGCGGCCGAATCGGCCGACGATGCCGTCTGGCTGTCGGGCGAACGGCCAGAAGGCCCGCGGTCGGCTGTCGGCTAGGTCGCGACAATCCCCGGCTGGCCGGGCTATCTTGGGCCATTGTGCCCTTCACTTCCGCTGCGCACTCAACTTCCGCCGCTGGCGCTCGGCAGGCGTCCTGGCGAGCTCGTTACCAGGGCTTAGCCCCGGATCCGCGACGCGGCGATTTACCCGCCGGTGTCGCTGTCGTCCTCGTGCTTGTCCAGCTCGCGCTGGCTCAGCTCACCCTGGTGCTCTTCGTCTGCTTCGCGGTCACCGGCAGGCTCAGCCGGTGGCGGCTGCTATGGCTAGGCGCCCCGGCCGCCGCGGGCGTGATACTCGTCCTGCACGCCGGCGCCGGCCGGGCCGCCGCCGGCTACGCGACGGCCGGCGGCGAACTCGTGCGGCAGCTCGCCGGAACCGGCCCCTTCATGCCCAGGCTCACCAGGCTGCCGGCCCTGCTGGAAGCCTGGCAGCGCTGGCTGCCCGCACAGCTGCCGCTTGCGCTCATCGTGGCATCGGCGCAGGCCGCCGCGTGGCACCTGCTCGCCCGGCGCGCGGCAGGAGCCGGCACCTGGTACCGGCCGGGTGCGGTCGTCGCCGTCAGGCGCGCGTACCTGACCGCCACGCTGCGCCGCGGCGAGGTGGCGACACTCGACGGCGGCTGCGTCGGCGTCGAGCCGCGAACGGGGAAACGTGCGGCGATCTCGTGGCAGGAGGCGTGCGGGGGCGTCCTGTGCACCGGCCAGGACAGTCAGGCGGTCACCGCGACGGGGCTGGAACTCGCGGTCGCCGCGATACAGCACCGCAAGGCCGTCATCGTCGTCGACCTGACCGCGAGTACCGGCCACCTGGCCATCGAATCAGCCGGCGCGGATGTCGGCGCGCCGTTGCGGTGGTTCGACGCGGCACGCGGCGGATACCAGCCGTTCGCCGGCGTCCCCGCGGACCGGGGTGCCAGCCTGCTGGCAGAGCTGATCGACTGGTCAGGCATGGCGCACGCACGGCAGGTGTTCTGCGCCGACTACCTGAGCGCGGCGCTTGCCGTGGTCGCGGCTACGACGGCCGGGCAGGATCGCCTGCCTGCTGCGCTGCTCGACGAGGTCGTGCGGCTGCTGGGACCCGGCGAGCTGCGCGCCCGCCTGCGCCAGCTTCCCGGCGGACCTCAGGGCGGCGACAGCCTAGGGCGCCGCGGCGCCGATCTGGCTGCGCGGCTCGACGCCGACCCGGAGGCGCTGGTGAGCGTAGCGGCCCAGCTGCGCAGCCTCGGTTCCACCGCGCTCGGGAGCAGGCTGCGTCAGCCGGCCCTGACCGGACCAGCCCTGACCGGACCAGCCCTGACCGGCCCCGCCCCAATCAGCCCCGCAGTGGTCGGCGCCTTCGGGCGGGACTGGCGATCCGAGGTACCTGGTGACTCCGCGCTCAGCCTCGCGGCGGCGCTGGCCGGCCGGGAGATCGTGGTGTTCGCCCTGGACCGGCGGGCGCACGGCCGGCCGGCCGCGCAGGTCGCTCGGCTGGTCGTGGCAGACCTGGCCGGGGTGCTCGCCGAGCGTCGCGAACTCGGAATTCGCGATGACTGCCTGGTCTGGATTAACGGCTGCGACGTAGTCGGTCATCGGCAGCTAGCGGCTCTGGTCGCGCTTGGCCCGGCGACCGGGACGTGCCTGGTGCTCGGCAGCACGGTCGGCGCCGTGGCGGCGGGCCTGTCTGACACGGTCAACGTGGTCGCGCTGGCCGGCCCGGCCCCGGCAGACCTGCCGCCAGAGGGTGCCGGCGATGCCAGCCTGGTTCCGGACCCGGCAGTGTCCGCCGGCCCGGGGCTGGCCAGCCAGCCGGGATCGCGCGAGCGGTTGTCGTTTCAGGAAGAAGGCGCGAGCGGGCTCGGTGCCCGGCTGCCGCTTGCGCAGGCCGCCGACGAGGTATCGCTGCATGTGCGCAGCCCGCGGCCGCGCCTGGTCACGCGGTGCCGGGTCGTCCGTTGACCGCCGGACGGGCCGACGGCCTCTACCTTGGCTGGCAGTTCGCTCCCGCGCTGCCCGACCCTGGTGCGCCCCCGCTGCGGCCCGAGCCCACCGCGGTCGCCAGCATGGATCCCGGCTGGGTGGCGGCGCAGCGGCGGATCGCCTGGGTGATCGGCCGTCCGGTCAGGATCGGCGCCGTGGCGTGCGCGCTGAGTGCTGCCGCGCTCGGGGGCGCGCTGCTGACCGGGCTTGCCGGACCCGCTCTTACCTGGTCAGGGACGGCCGCCGTGGCAGCCGGCGCGGTGAGCTGCGCCAGGTCGCGGTGGCGCGGTCGGCGGCGGCTGGCCGGCCTGATCGGCGCGGAGCAGGCCCGGGTTCAGTCCGCGCTGGCGGCCGAGTCGCGCAGGCTGGCGGCGGCGCAGCGGAAGCACGCCAGCGACTACCGGGCCTGGCAGCGGCGCAAGGTCCTGTTCGACCGGCAGGCGGTCTGGTTCGGCGTGGCGCTGCCCGCCGGGATCGACCGGGTGGACGTGGCCGGCGGGACCCTGGCCGGCTGGTCGGCGCTGCTGACGATGATCGCCGCGCCCCGGCTTGGCACGGGCGGCGAGGTGACCGTGGTCGACCTCACCGAAGGGTCCGTAGCCGGGGACCTGATCAGCCTCGCCGGGCGCTCGGGCCTCCAGCCGCTTGTCTGGGTGCTACCCGGCGATCTGCCCAGGCTCGACCTCGGCACCGGCCTTGACCCGCAGGCCCTCGCCGACGTGCTCACGCTCGCCAGTGCCGCCGCCGAGGCAGACCGGCCGGGCCGCGCCGCAGGGGGCGCGGACCAGGCAGCGGACTGCGCGCTGCTCGAGCGGATACTCGGCGCGCTGGGGCCCGACCCGCTGGTCGCCCAGGTGACGGCGGCGCTCCGGGTGCTGGCCGACATCGGTGACCCGCGAGCGGACGTGCGCTCGGGGCTGCTCGCGGCCGGGCAGGTCGAGCAGGTCAGGATGCTGTTCGGCCGGGGAGCTAGCGAGCGGGTGGTGGTCGAGCGGGCGTTCCTGCTCGAGTCCCGGCTGCGCAGGCTCGACGCGCTCGGCGCTGCCGCCGTGCCGCTGCGCCAGCCGGCCCGGCTTCGGGTGGCGGCACTCGACCGGCGGGCCGGCGTGATCGGGAACCGGATGATCGGCACCTACATGGTCGCCGCCGTGACCCAGATGCTCAGGCAGTCGCCGCCTGGCGAACCCTGGGCGCACACGATCTGCCTACTCGGGGGCGAGCGGCTGGGCGGTGATGTGCTCGACCGGCTGGCTGACGCGTGCGAGATCTCCCGGACCGGGCTCGTGCTCGCGTTCCGGTCGATCCCGGCCGGGGTCAGGGAGCGACTCGGCCGGGGTAACGCGGCGATCGCGTTCATGCGGCTCGGCAACGGTGACGACGCGCGGGCGGCGAGCGATCTGATCGGGTCCGAGCATCGATTCGTGATCGGGCAGCTGACCGACACGGTGGGCACCTCGCTGACCGACACCTGGGGTGACTCGTACTCCAGCACGGTCGGTACATCCGATTCGGCTGGCGACTCGTTCTCGGTGAGCACGAGCCACGGCAGCAGCCGCGGACGCGGTCGCGGTCAGGGCGGGCTCGCTCCGTTCGGCGACTTCAACCGGACGTCGAGCCGGGACACGAGCTACTCGCGCGGCGAGTCAGAGTCGGTGTCGCTGACCGAGGGAGTCAGCTCGGGGACGACGTGGGGCCTCAGCACCTCGCGGGCGCTAGGCGAGAACGCGTCCCTCGGCCGGACCGCCCAGCGATCCAGGGAGCTGCTGGTGGAGCCAGACGAACTGCAGCGGCTGCCGGTCAGCGCGATGATCGTCAGCTACCCCTCGCCGTCCGGGCGCACCGTCCTGCTGGCCGACGCCAACCCGGCGATCGTCGCCCTGCCGGACGCGGCCGTGCCGGATGCCGCCCTGCCGGACGCCGCCCTGCCGGACGCGGGACCGCCGGTGGCCGGATGGTAGCGGCGCATGCGAGACTGTCGATCGTGCGACGAGCTTTCAGCCAGGTCGACGTCTTCGCATCCGAGCCGCTGCGCGGTAACCCGGTCGCCGTCGTGCACGACGCTGGCGGGCTGACCACGGAGCAGATGCAGCGGTTCGCGCACTGGACCAACTTGTCGGAGACGACGTTCCTGGTTTCTCCGGACGCCAAGGGAGCCGACTACCGGGTCCGCATCTTCACGCCGAGCACTGAACTGCCCTTCGCCGGGCATCCCACGCTCGGTACCTGCCACGCCTGGCTGAGCGCCGGGAACACGCCGGCCCGCCCGGGCGAGATAGTCCAGCAGTGCGGAGCTGGCCTGATCACGATCAGGCAGACCGGCAGCGGGCTCGCCTTCGCCGCGCCGCCCCTGGTGCGGTCGGGCCCGGTCGACGAGGAGACGCTGGCACGGGTCGCGGCACAGCTGGACATCGCCAGGTCCGACATCGTGGACGCGCAGTGGGCCGACAACGGGCCAGGCTGGGTCGCGGTGCTGCTGGCTAGCGCCGATGCGGTGCTCGCGGTCCGGCCGCTGTCGATGGACCTCGATGTCGGAGTGGCCGGCCCCTATCCGGCCGGCTCGGAGTGCGCTTTCGAGGTTCGGGCTTTCTTCCCGGTCGACGGCATGCTGGCCGAGGACCCGGTGACCGGGAGCTTCAACGCCTCGCTGGCCCAGTGGCTGCTGTCCACCGGGCGCGTCACCGCGCCCTACGTGGCCAGCCAGGGGACCGTTCTCGGGCGGCGCGGCCGGGTCCATATCTCCCGCGATGCCGACGGCACCGTCTGGGTCGCTGGCGCGACCACGACGCGAATCAGCGGTGAGGTAGATCTCTAGCCGATCTGCGGCAACGGGTGGCGCAATTGCGGAGCTGCCTGGTATGCACGGATTATGACTAGCGGCCCTGGAATTCCAGGCGGCGGAACGGCCCCCTGGTACCGGGTCGTCGCCATCCCGGACACCTGCTACGGCGGAACGGCCGAGCGGGATTACGCCTGCGTCCTGCCAGCGGTGCTCGAGGCCGCGCAGAGCCGGCGGCCGTTCGTCACCGGCTGGTTCTCCCGTGGCGGCGGCGCGCCGCTCGAGCTGATCACTAACGCCGGCCCGCTGCCGTCCGGTCCGGTGCAGCTGCCGCCCGCCGGAGCGGGCCAGCGGCGGAAGGAGTCGCATCCTTACGATCCGCCGGCTGAGCTCCCGGCCAGCAAGCCGGGTGAGACCAGGCAGCCTGGCGCACCCTGCGAGCTGCTCTTCCCGTGGGGCGCGCGCGGAGTGCCCTACGCCGAGAGCCTGATGGCCGACCTGGACCGGCTGGTCTGGGCGCCCTGCCCCGGACGTCAGGCCCCGTCGCTGCCCGGCGACGCTGGCGGGCGGTCAGGACAGAGCCGGGGCGCACCGGCCGGCCTGAGTCAGGCGGGCTCGCCGCCGGGGCAGGGCGGGGCCGGGTGGCTGTCGGCAGCCGCCGGACTCGGTGCCCCGCCGAGCCTGTTCGAGTCCGCGCTGACCACGCTGATGGGGCGGCCGTTCGGCTGGCTGGTAGTCGCCGAGCCGACTGAGCTGATCGACGCCGAGATCGGCGAGCTGCGCAGCCAGCTTGACGTGGCGCGCCGGTTCGACGCCGAGCAGTCCAGGTTCGACGCCGACCGGGCGGTAAGCCGCCTGGCAGAGCTCGACGCCTTCCGCGGGGCGGGCCTGTGGAATGTACGGGTTCTCGTGGGCGCGGCCGACCCGGACCAGCTGAGCCTGCTCGCCCCGATGCTGGTCGGCTCGGCTGACCTGACCGCGCACCCGTACCGGTTGCGCGGACCTGAGCGATCCAGGGACCTCGCCGACGCCCTGGCGGCGCAGGCCTCGGACCCGGCCGACAGCTCCGCGGTGCCGTTCACCGCGACGGCAGGCGTCCTGGCGGCGCTCGCCGGGCTGCCGCGCCGCGAGGTGCCCGGTGTCCGGCTGCTCGATGTCGGCTACTTCGACGTGACCGCGGACCCGTCCGGCGCTGACGACATCGTGGTCGGCTCGATCCTGGACGGCCAGGACCGGCTGGTCGGCCAGCTCGGCGTGCCGCTGCGCACCCTGAACAGGCACGCTCTCGTCACCGGCGCGACAGGCTCGGGCAAGTCGCAGACCGTCAGGCACCTGCTCGAGCAGCTGACCCGCGCGAAGATCCCCTGGCTCGTGATCGAGCCGGTCAAGTCCGAGTACGCGGCGATCGCCGGGCGGATCGCGGCCGCCGGCGGCGAGCTCACCATCGTCAACCCCGCCGATCCTGACGCCGTGCCGCTGTCGGTTAACCCGCTCGCCCCGGAGCCCGGGTATCCCGTCCAGGCGCACATCGACATGGTGCGGGCGCTGTTCCTCGCGGCTTTCGACGCCCACGAGCCGTTCCCGCAGATCATGTCGCAGGCGCTGCAGCGCGCCTACGAGTCCTGCGGCTGGGATCCGGTGAGCGGCGCCGGTCAGCCCGGCGCGGCCGTGCCGCCAGCGGTCCCGACGCTGGCGCGACTGCAGGCGGCCGCGACCGAGGTGATCACCGAAGTCGGCTATGGCCCCGAGCTGCAGGCGGACGTCCGCGGTTTCGTCGACGTCCGGCTCCGCTCGCTGCGGACCGGGTCGGCCGGGCGCTTCTTCGAGGGCGGCCATCCCGCCGACATCGCCGAGCTGCTGCGCCGGAACACCGTACTCGCGATCGAGGATGTGGCCAATGACGAGGACAAGGCGTTCCTGATCGGGACCCTGATCATCAGGATCGTGGAGCACCTGCGGCTGCGCGCGCGGCACGGTGCCGCTGGCGAGGACCTGCGGCACGTGATGGTCATCGAGGAGGCGCACCGGCTGCTGCGCGGTGACCGGCAGGGCGCGAGCGCGCACGCCGTGGAGCTCTTCGCCAGCTTGCTCGCTGAGATCCGCGCCTACGGCGAGGGCCTGGTGATCGCCGAGCAGATCCCGGCCAAGCTGGTGAGCGACGTGGTGAAGAACACCGCGCTGAAGATCGTGCACCGGCTGCCGGCCCAGGACGACCGTGACCTCGTCGGGGCGACGATGAACCTGGACCCTGAGCAGTCACGGCAGGTGGTGTCGTTCCCGCCCGGTGTCGCAGCGGTGTTCGCCGACGGGATGGACCGGCCGCTGCGGGTCAGGGTGCCGTTCGGCGGGCACGCTGAGCGCGCGCCGGACGCGGCCGCGGCTGGAGCGCCGCCGATCATTGGCCGGCGGTCGATCGCCTGCGGGCCTGCCTGTACCGGGGACCGGGCGTGCACGCTGCTCGAGCTCCGCTCGGCCGACCTGCTGGCCGGCTCGCACGAGAACGCCTGGCTACGAGTGTGGACCGAGGCGACCGTACTCGCGTTCCTTACCAACTCGCCGCTCCCGGTGGTGCCGTCGGCGCTGAAGCAGCGCTGGGCCGGCCTGGACGACAGGCTGGCCGAGTGCGTGCTCGCCACCGTCATCGAGCGGGCCGTGGGCACGCGATCAGCGGCGGTCAGGGAAGCGTTCGACCCGGAGGGGCTGATCGCGGCTGTCAGCGAGACCGCGCTGCGGGTCCTGAACGGTGGCAAGGGCGCGGGCACCCAGCCTGGCCCGCGCTGGGTGATTCCGCAGCTGCAGTGGCTGCGCGAGCTTGAGCGGGCACTGCCGCTGACCGGCCCGTCGGTCGATCCTTTCGAGCTCGCGCTTCCGCTCGAGTTCGAGCTGCCCGGACTGGTCGACCGGCCCGACATGAAGGTCGGGCAGCGAATCAGCGCGCTGCGGCGGCACCCGCTGTCGATGGAACTCGACCGCAACCGGCTGCCGGCCTGGACCGCGCTCCTGGGCGAGGACGACCAGCGGGGCTTCACCGCCGATCTGGCCGTCCTGGCCGTCGGGTCGAGCCACCGCGGTCAGCTGCTCCAGGCGGCCGGAGAGATGGGAGTGGCCGGCTGGCTCGAGCCGGTGCTCTCCTGGCCCAGGCGCTTCATCGTCGGAAGTGACGACGAGCTGACGATGGTGGCTCGGGCACAGCCTCAGCCAGTTGCCGGATAGCCTTAGCGGCCATGAGCAAGCTTCCGATCAGAGCGCGCGTCGCGACGACACTGGGCGATGCCGCGGGCAAGGTCTCGCGGCTGACCGGCCGGGGCGACGGCTCGGTGATCGGCGGGGTCGTCGGCCTGCGGGTTGCGCCTGACCTGCTCAGGCAGCTTGCGTCCGGCCGTCAGATTGTCCTGGTTACCGGCACGAACGGGAAGACAACGACGACCCGCCTGGTGACCGCGGCGATCGGCTCGCTTGGCCAGGACATCGCCTCCAACGCCTTCGGCGCCAACATGGAGAGCGGGCTCGTGTCGGCGCTGAGCGGTGCGCCCGACGCTCCCTATGCCGTGCTCGAGGTCGACGAGCGCTACCTGCCCGCGATGATGGAGCAGACCAGTCCGCGGGTCGTCGTCCTGCTGAACCTGAGCCGTGACCAGATGGACCGGGCAGCGGAGATCTGGCTGGTCGCCAAGCGCTGGCGGGAGGCCTTCGCGGCCAGCCAGGACGTCCGGGTGGTCGCCAACGCCGACGATCCGCTGATCGCCTGGGCGGCGGGCTCGGCCGGACATGTCACCTGGGTCGCGGCCGGCCAGCGCTGGCACGAGGACTCCTGGTGCTGCCCGGACTGCGGCTCGCACCTGCGCCGGGACGAACTCGGCTGGCGGTGCGGGGAATGCGGGCTGTCCAGGCCGCACGCGCGCTGGGTGCTCGACGGGGACTCGGTGATCGACGCGGTCGGTGTCGTGCGCGAGCTTGACCTGTCCCTGCCGGGCCGGGCGAACCGGAGCAACGCCGTGATGGCTCTGGCCGTGGCCAGCCTGTTCGGCGCGGACGTCGACCAGGCACTGCCCGCACTGCGCTCGGTGACCTCGGTCGCCGGCCGGTACACCACGGTGCAGCGCCGCGGCCGCACGCTGCGCCTGCTGCTCGCCAAGAACCCGGCTGGCTGGCTCGAGGCCTTCGACGTGCTCGAACGAGACGGGCGGCCCGTGCTGCTCGCGGTCAACGCCCAGGTGCCCGACGGCAGGGACACCTCGTGGCTGTGGGACGTCGACTACCGGGTGCTGCGCGGACGGCGCGTGCTCGTGGCGGGCGAGCGCCGCGTCGACCTGGCGGTCAGGCTGGAGGCCGCCGAGGTGCCGTTCGAACTCGTGGATAGCGTGGACGGCGCGGTGGACCTGGTTCCGCCGGGCGGCCTGGACGTTATCGCCAACTACACCGCCTTCCAGCAGATCAGGACCACGCTCGGCCGGGCCGCATGAGCTGGCATGCGCGCTGACGTGGTCCGCCCCCGCCGGCAGAGGAAGGAGCAGGACCGATGACGGTGCTCGGAGACGATGCCGGTAGCGGGGACACCCCGGCCGCGGGCCGGCCGAGGCACGCCGCTCCCTCGCCGTCCGGCTCCTACGTGCCGCCCCCGATGCAGGGCGGTGACGAGCCAGTCACGACCCGGATTCCGAGGATCGACTACGACGGGCCGGCCGGCTACCAGTCCGGGTCACCGGGATCGCTGGCCGAGCCAGGCGCCCGGCCCCTTGCCGATCCGCTTCTCGCCGGAGCCGAGCCCGCTCCGCCGTCGTTCGGCGAATCGCGGGCCGAACGGCAGCCAGGACCGGCTGGCCGGCACGCCGTCGACCGGCCGAGCGCGCTGCGGGTGGTCTGGATCTATCCTGACCTGCTCAGCACCTATGGTGACCGGGGCAACCTGATCATGCTGGAGCGCCGGGCGCGGCTGCGCGGCATCGGGGTCGAGCCGATCGAGGTCAACTCGGACCAGCCCGTACCGCAGCAGGGCGACATCTACCTGCTGGGCGGCGGCGAGGACCTGCCGCAGGTCCTGGCCGCGCGGCGGCTGCGAGCTGGCGGCGGGCTCACGGCTGCCGTCAGTCGCGGAGCGGTAGTCTTCGCGGTCTGCGCCGGCTATCAGCTCATCGGCTCGGTCTTCGGCGGCGCCCAGGGCGAGCCGGTCGAGGGCCTCAGCCTGCTGGACATCTCCAGCGGACGGGGCGACAGGCGCGGCGTCGGCGAGATCGTGGCCGAGGTGGATCCCGCGCTCGGCATCGACAGGCTCACGGGCTTCGAGAACCACCAGGGCGTGACCGTCGTCGGCCCGGGTGCGCGCCCGCTGGCCCGGGTCACCCTCGGCACCGGCAACGGCAACGGGACCGAGGGGGCCTACGCCGGCCGAATCCTCGGCACCTACCTGCATGGGCCCGCCCTGGTCCGCAATCCCGGACTGGCCGACCTGCTGCTGACCTGGGTGGCCGGTACGCTGCCACCGCTGCCCGACGCGCAGGAGGCGTGGACCAGGCAGCTTCGAGCCGAACGGCTGGCCGCCGTCTCGGCGTGACCTCGGTGCCCCAGGGGAGCTCGGTACACCAGAGGAGCTCGGTACACGAGAGGAGCTCAGTACACGAGGGGCCTGGCGCCGTCGGCGAGCACCTCGGCGACGAACGTCGACGCCCCCGCGATCCTGATCCCGTCGAGCAGGTCATCCTCGGTGATATCGCGCCTGGCCGCGCACTGCGTGCACACGGTTACGGTGCCGCCCTTGATGACCGCCGCCAGCAGTTCAGCGAGCGGGGTCGCATAGGGAAGCATGATCTGGCCCGCCTGGCCGGGGAGCGCCAGCAGAGTTGCCTCGCCGGTCAGCCACAGTGACACCGGAACGCCGCTCGCAACCGCCGTAGCAGCGACCGTCAGCGCCTGGTTGCAGCGCTCCGGATCGTTCTTGCCGGCTGTTACCTTCACGACGAGCGAACCTGAGGCCATAGCTCGCCAGCCTAGCCAGCAACCCTGCGCTGCGGGCAGGCCCGGCCGCACTTGCTGCGTCGGCCGTACTAGTCGCGTCGGCCATGCCTGCCGCGCCGGCCAGGCCTGGCCGGCAATCAGGGCCCGCCGGGCTTACACTTCGGGGATGGCGGCTGACATTACAGCGGTCGTTCTCGCCGTCGTCTGCACGGTCATCGCAGGCTGCTGTGCGCTGCTGGTCTTGCGGCTGTGGCGGGCGGGCCATGGCGCGGCCAGACGGCCCTGAGGGCCGAGCGCCGGGCCGTGCACTTACCGGCGCTGCGCCGTGAGGAGAACCGCGATCGTGCTGGCGCGTATCGGCCGCCCGAGTCGCTGATAGATCGCCTCGTACTCGCGGTCCAGGGCCTGGCGCTGGTCTGGCGAGAGCCGGGCGTAAAACGACATCGTGCGAAGGAGAGCACCGAGTTCGTCCGGCGAGTGCTCGGTGAGCTTCGGCACGACCGCCGCCTGAACCTCGCCGAACAGACGGCCGGCGTAGTCTCGCCCTAGGTCGTAGCTGCCGAGCCAGGACCAGGCCCGCGAGATATTGTCGCGGCGTCGCTCGATCCCGGTGAGCATCGCGTCAAGATCCCGGTAGGCCGGCCAGCTGGCTGCGATGTCAGGGGCGACCGCTGTGATGGCCGCCAGTGCCGCGTCCTGATCTTGCCTGGTGCGCGCTTCCTCCATGCCGAAATACTGCACCAGGGCGAGCGTACCGCCGGGAACAAGCACGTCAGCGGCTCGCTGCCAGCTGACCTCAGGGTCAGCCCAGTGAAACGCGGACGCGGCGAGCACGGCCCGGAACGGCTCGCGGCCAAGCAGTGCGTCCTCGAGCCGGGCGTCCTCGAGCCGGGCGTTCACGAACTCCACCGCCGCGGCGCCGTCCAGGTTCTTCCTGGCCATCGACATGAGGCTGGTGCCCGGTTCCAGTGCCGTCACCCGCAGTCCCCGGACGGCCAGGGAACGCGTGAGCTGGCCGGTTCCGCACCCGACCTCCAGCACCCGGTCACCGGTCCCGATCCCCGCGACCCGGCAGGCCTGATCGACCAGCTCGTCCGGATATGCCGGACGGTGGCGGTCGTATTCGGCCGCGATCTCGTCGAAGACCCGGCCGTAACGACGCGCGGCGGATGCCGGCAGCGGTGTCATTCACTGGCCTCCGTTCATGACCGGTACCGCGACCGTCACGTCATGGGCCGCTGGCCTGGAGGCGGCCTTAGGGGACGAGCGCCGGGCCGTGCGCTTAGGCTGCGGGGATGAGTCTCGCGCAGAACGACACCGGGCCGCAGGCCCATCCCGCGATCGCGCCGCTCAGCTTCCTGCTCGGGCGGTGGGAAGGGGCGGGCGTGGTCGGCTACCCGACGATCGAGAGCGTCAACTTCGGCCAGGAGATCTCCTTCAGCCACAACGGCAAGCCGTTCCTGATCTACTCAAGCCGCAGCTGGCTGATCGAGGATGATGGCTCCATTGGCCGCCCGCTGGCGATGGAGGTCGGTTTCTGGCGGCCGCAACCTGAGGGCCAGCTCGAAGTGCTGCTCACGCATCCGACCGGGATCTCGGAGATCTACCTGGGCACGATGGCCGGGACGAAGATCGAGATGGCTACCGATGCTGTGGTCCGCACCGCGACCTCGAAGGAGGTGACGGCCGGCAAGCGGCTGTACGGCCTGGTCGGCGAGGGCCTGGCAGACCTCGCCTACGCCTACGACATGGCTGCGGTCGGCCAGCCGCTCCAGCCCCACCTGTCCGCCCAGCTCAAGCGAGTCGGCGCCGCCTGACCCGCAGGCCCGCCAGGCAAAGAGAATCCCCCGGGCTGCTCCCGCCGCGACCTGCGTCAGGGCAGGCGCTGCGGGGACCGGCTGGACAAGGCCAGTCACCCGGGGGTCCGGTGTCTGCCGTAGATTCGCCGACCGCCGCCTTGGCGGCGCGCTGACGCAGGCTCAAAGGAGCATGGTCCACTGGCCGGTGTGCGCGCCAGCACTGAGGCCGGTGCGCTCCACGGGACGGCGGCTAGCTGACAGCCACCTCGCGAGTCCGACATCTATGCATACTGTTGGACCACCTCCTTTCCCGCGTTACGAAGCACGCTACGTCAGGTCAGCGCAGCGGGGCAAGTGGGTTATCCGGGCGTCACTAGACTCGGGTCCATGTCGCACACGTGGGACGACACGCTGCGGGCAAGCGGCTACCGCGTAACCCCGCAACGTCAGCTCGTGCTCGAAGCGGTGACCAGGCTGGAGCACGCGACCCCTGAGGAGATCTACGCCGAGGTCAAGCAGACCGCGGTCGGCGTCAATCTCTCCACCGTGTACCGCACGCTCGAGCTGCTCGAGCAGATCGGCCTGGTGACGCACACCCATCTCGGCCACGGAGCGCATCGTTACCACCTTGCGGCCGACGCTCAGCACGTGCACCTGGTCTGCCGCGAATGCGGCGCCATCATCCAGCTGGA
>DASWAA010000087.1:0-16637 GCA_036391385.1 Streptosporangiaceae bacterium | reverse complement strand
GCCCGGCCCAGCCGGCGCCGTTTGCATCAGGCCCCGCACAAGAACCTCTGCGGCGCAGCAAGGAATGCGGGCATCCGCCACGCGACCGCGGACCTGACCGGTCGCACCGCGAGGCACTGTGTTCGGAAATGCCGCACCTGTGGCGTGCATCCCCGATGGGAGCCCAGCTGGAACTGGTCACCGCCGACCCCGGCGAGTTCTTCAAGCCATACGCCGGCACCCAAGGGACGCAACGGTGCCAGGCCGAACCGCACCCTGGGCAGGGCCGAGATAACCGAACTGTGCTCAGACGCCTACCGGGCCACCGTGCCCGCCTGACAGTTCCCCTCGACGGCTAAATCCCAGGCCGACCGGCCCAGCCGCGACGACCGCGATCTCCACACCGAACCCCTCGCGCTCGGCGCGATCTGTCTGTGGCGCGCAGATCGTCCGTTTCTGCATGGCTGTGCTGACGCCGCGGCCGCACCGGCGTCCGTGACTCGCCCATGCCTCGGACGCCGAGCCTGCTGCGCCATCTCTGATCTAACGAACGGTGGATGAAGCGATACAGCTTCTCGCCTAGGGGGAAGGTCTGGTGTCAGCTCGCAACCAGGTTGGCCCCGCCGTTCGCCACGTCCTGCGGGGTGCGGAGCGGCACCCTGGCGTGGACAACGGTGCCGGCACCTGGCGCCGAGCGCACCTCGAGGTGGCCATCGAGGAGGCGCGCGCGCTCGCGCATGCCAAGCAGGCCGAAGTGCGTTGCCGTTAGGTCGTCAAGCTCGCCTGGCGTGAAGCCGCGCCCGTCGTCGGCTACCGTGAGCCTCAGCTCGCCGGCGCCGAACCCGACCGTGACCTGCAGCCGACGTGCCCCGGCGTGGCGAAGCGAGTTGCGCACCGCCTCCTGGATGATCCGGAAGGCGCCGAGCTCAATGTCCCCGGCGAGGCGAACCGCCTCTCCGGAGACCTGCATTTCGGCATTCAGATCTGCCTCCTCGTTGACGTCAGCAAGCAGGCCGGAGAGCGCAGCGACCAGGCCGAGGTGGTCGAGGGTAGGCGGTCTCAGCTCCCGGGCGAGACCACGCAAACGGAGTGCTGCATCAAGCGCCTGCCGGTGAGCACTGGCCAGCCCGTCAGCAGCGGGGGCAGGAGTTCCCGGGGTCTCGGCGAGGCTCTCCAGGTGACGCGCCAGGTGAAGAAACAACTGGAGCGGCTCGTCGTGCAGCTCGCGCGCAAGGCGCCGCCGCTGGTCCTCCTCGGCCTGGACCATGAGCGCGGCATAGCGCGTGGCAAGGCGGCGATCACGGTGCTCCTCGGTAACGTCCTCGAAGATCGCCTGGGTCAGGGCGGCGCCAGTGCCGGGTGGCAACGACACCAGCCCGAGCCGGTAGTCCCGGCCATCGGGCAGGCTCAGCACTCGCCCGGCGTGCTCCTCCAGGGGAAAACCCCCGGGGAGGAGACTCCGGCCAGGACGGCCGGTCACGTTCCCGTTAAAGATCGCCGTGGCCGCCGGGTTGCCGTCGCATACCACGCCCTCGGCGTCGAGAAGAAGGATCGGCGCGCGGGCGGTCTCATAGAGCTGGCGATAGCGGGTCTCCGCCGCCTCGGCCCTGGCGCGCGCGAGCCGCTCGGCCGCCACGCCCCAGCCGACGGCGACGGCCACGACGTCGAGCGTGGCCAGCTCCACGTAGTGCGCCCACAAGTTGATGCGCCCCATGCCCTGCAGGCTGAAGGTGATGTCGAGGCCCATGAGCAGCGTCACCCACGCCGCTGTGACGAGCGAGCCGCGAAGCCCGAAGTTGAGCGCCGCGTACAGCAGCGGAAAGAGGAACAGCGCTTCGAACGCCAGGTGCGGGACGACGGCGAACGGTCTGGGGCCCAGGCCACCGTCAGCGAGCTCGTGCAGCAGGAACACGACCGCGACAAGCACCTGCACCACCCAGAAGCGGTAGTCGCGCACCGGCAGCCAGGCCGCCCGGCGCCCCTCGCCACCGCCGCTCACCGGCTCCGCCTCCCTGCCAGGGCCTGCCAGATCCCCTAGCAGCCCGCCATCCCACGCTATCGCGCGGCGGACCACCCGGCGCACGGTCGCGCCGGAAGAATCCTGCGTCAAGACCGCCGCGTCATTCCGCGGCCAGTCCCGCGATCCCCGCACTCACCGCCGCCAGGCACACCGGCAGCCCGACAGCCCCTCCCCGGGCGCGAGCACCGATCCGCCGGGCGCCACAAGATACCGATTCGGCCGCACCGCCGGCGGCCACGAAACCAGCGGGGTATCGCACGCAAATCGTCCCGTTCTGTGCAGCCTTCCACACGCGGCCGACCCCGGGATCGCCGCGCAGATCGAGCCCTCTGGAGTGGACAAAGGGAGCTGGTCGTCTTCAGAGTTCCCATAGGGCGGAGATGGGAGCGGCGACAAGTCGGTCGCCGAACGGGAGGACGTCGCTTCCTGCATAGAGGGCGATTCCGGTCATGAACTTGTCTCCGATGGCGTCGCGCATCTGTCCGAGCCAGCGGAACCACTCGGGCTTGGCTGTCTGGCCGGTCTTGACCTCGATGGCTGCTACCCTCCCGTCGGCAGCCTCGAGGACGATGTCGACCTCAGCGCCGGAGCGGTCCTGCCAGTGGAACATCGTGACGTCGGTGTCCGCCCAGGTGAGCTGTCGGCGCAGCTCCCCGAAGACGAAGGTTTCGACGAGCTGGCCGGTCGCAGGGTCAGCCGGGTCTTCGAGCGCGTCCGGGGTCTTGCCGAGCAGCCAGGCGGCGAGCCCGGGATCGGTCAGGAAGATCTTCGGGTGTCTCTTGACCCGGCGGGTGAGGTTGCGGGACCAGGCCGGCAAGGTGGTGATCAGATGGATGGTCTCCAGCCAGGCCCGGTGGTCGTAGACCGCCTGTCGTTCGAGCGGAGCATCGTCGATGATGCCCTGCATGACGAGCTCGCAGCCAGTGCGCGCGGCGAAGAGCCTGAGGAGCTGGCCCATCTCGGCAACCTTGCGGATGCCCGACAGCTGGACGACGTCTCGCTCGATGGTGGTCAGCACGTAGTCCCGGAACCAGCCGGGCCGCTCCCGGACCGCAAGGCGGTGGATCTCGGGGTAGCCGCCAGTACAGGTTCGTTCCAGCAGATCCCGCCTGCTGAACTGACTGGCCTGGTAGGCGCTGAACGCTGCCGGGCCTGACAATGCCTGCTCGATGAACACATCAGGCCGACCGCTGATCTCACCCTGGGTGAACGGCCATACTTCCACGAATCCCGCCCGACCCGCCAGAGACTCGGAGATGGTCGGGACGGTCAGGAAGTTCGATGAGCCGGTCAGCACGAACTGGCCTGGGCTGGGGTCGCGGTCCACGGCGAGTTTGATCGCACGTACCAGCGGCTCACCGGCCCGCTGGACCTCGTCGATGACAAGCGGCCGGGCGCCGAGCGCGAGAAAGCCGACCGGATCGGCGACTGCGGCGTCAAGGATGCCCTGGTCATCCAGGCTCCGCATGGTGCCGCCGCGGAGCTGGTTCTGCACGAGGGTTGTCTTGCCTGACTGGCGCGGGCCGGTCACCACGGTCACCCGCCGGGCAGTGACAGTCTCCCGGTAGCGGGCCGCGACAGCTCGTTCCACCAGCATGGCAGCCATCATACAGAACGCAGCCATTGAACCATACAGTTCGCCACTCATCGGGCATACAGTCGGCGGAAGCGTCAGGTGTCGCCTCAATAGTTCCCGCGCCCCGCAGGACATAGCCCCAACCGACGTGTGGGCGTCATCTCGAAGGGAGCCAAACCGGGCCAACGGCGGCAGGCAGTGAACCCTCTCCAGTGACTTCGGGCTGACGTCGTTCCAGGTAAGCAGCACTCCAGGTCATCCCCAGCATCACCGAACCCCGGTCTGGTCCTGCCTCCTAAGCAGTAGGCCGCAGGTTCGAGTCCTGCTCGGGGCACTGCTCGGGCGCTCGGCGAATCCGCAGGTAGACGGCCAGATGGCGGCCCTGGCTACTCTCGAGGGAGACGAGGGACGAGCAGGCAGACTCGGCAACTGCGCCGGAGCCTGACGCGGCACTTCTAGGCGGATATGCGCAGGCGCATGACCCAGCGCCACTTAGCGATGCGACGGTCGCGGACGAATCCGAACTCCTCGAACAGGCTCTCTGGCCCGGTATGCAGGAAGGCGCCACGTTGCGGGTCACGTCCATCCACCTGCTCGGGGTAGGCCTCGACCAAGCCTCCGCCAGCATGCGCTATCGCGGCCAGCGCCGCAGCAACTCCCTCCCGCGCCACGCCTTTGCGGCGGGATCCGGAGCCGGTGAACAAGCAGCCGATCCGCCAGTCAGGCAACTCGGCTAGACCCTTTTCATAGGCCTTGGGGTTCTTGATGGTGGCCACCTCGGCCGGTGGCCCGTACTGACACCAGCCCACGCAGCGACCGTCACGATAGACGAGCATCTGGTGGATAGTGCCGTTGTTCACGTGAGAGAGTTTGGCCTCGCGGTTGCCTGCCACAGTGCTGTCCTTGCTGATGCCCTCGGGATGAAATCCGATGCACCAGCAGCCGCCCCAGACACCGTTGTTCGCCTCAACTAGTGCGGCGAAGTCATCCCAGGTATCGGGCGTGAGCAGACGCGTCGTGTACGGGGTCACAGCCGATGTCACGTTCCTGCTCTGCTCCTGCTCCCGGCCCGGGCTAGGCCGCGTACTAAGCGGCACCGTAGTCACCTGGACGGTAGTTTCGTGGACGATTGGACGCAAGTATCGTGGCAGGCCCTCTACCAGGCACCTGCTCGGCGGGAATCTGCCGCACTGCGGCACGCCGTCCTGATAGCTAGCGGCCATAGCCACGCACCGCCAGCCGGGTGTGTACCGGCGCACCAGTCAGGTATCGCCGAGGATGCTCAGCAGCGGTGCCGGCCTATCCCAGCTTGTCCGGCGGCGCCTGCCCTGCCGACTTCGCTGGCTCGGCGACCCGTGGCCGGCGGATTCTGGCGGCGAACAGGTCACGGAGGCTGACCACGCCGCAGACCCGGCCGTCCTGTGCGATCGGCAGATGGCGGAATCCGTTCAGGAACATGATCTGAGCAGCGTCCTCGACGGAGGTATCCGGGCTGGCCGCGTGCGGGTCGGGAGTCATCCATGCCGATACCTGCGATGCCGACAGATCCTGCCCCGAGGCCGCGGCCCGAACGACGTCGCGCTCGGTGAGGATGCCGCCGAGGAATGACCCCTGCATGACGACCACCGAGCCGACGTTTTCAGCTGCCATCATCGCCGCGGCCGCCGCTATCGAGGTATCCGGCGACGTCGTCACGACGCGGGTATTCATCAGACCCCGGAGCGTGGTCGTGGCAGCAGTTGCGGGCCGCGGGATCTCAGTCACTGCCGCCCACTTCGTCGTTATCGGCGTCATGGTGCGGAGAGGCCGGGCCGGCGACTTCCTCCGACAGCATCTTCCAGAGCGAGCCAGCCCATTCGGACAGACCAGGCCACTTCAACCAGAAGACCTGCAGGGTCAGCTCGTCGAACTGCGCATGGGCGCGCTCCGGTGTCACAGCATCCCGGACTTCTTCGAGGTCGTGGATCAGGTCGAGGAACCTGTCGGCAACGCCATCCATGGAACCACCTCAAGGCGAGTGTAAGCCGGACGTCATGGGCCGCGCGAGGCCTGGCGGGCATGTCTTGCAGCGCGAAGCAGCCGCACCCCCGCCGGCACGCTGACCTGCGCGCAAGGCCGACGCGGCCAGGCGAGAGCATGGGGGGATGGAACTGCGCCGAAGTGACGGCAGCGTCGTCGCGGTTGACATCGCCGGCGAGCCTGACGCGACACCCGTCCTTGTCTGCCATGGCCTGGCTGACTCGCGGATGTCCGCGGACTGGTTCGAACCGGCGGCGCGGGAGCTCGGACTCTGCGTAATCGTGCCGGACCGTCCCGGCAGCGGTGGCACGGACCTTCGCCGGATGAGTCGGCTCGAGGACTGGGTCTACGATGCGACGCTGGTGCTTGACGCGTACCGGGCCGATGCGGCAGCACTGCTCGGCATCTCCGGTGGCGGGCCGTTCGCGGCAGCGTGCGCGGCCGTGATTCCCGACCGGGTCCGCAGTCTGACGCTGATCGCGCCACTTGGTGCGCCTGGCTGGCCCACCGGCGGGATGGCCGCGGGCGAGAGGGCCTCGCTCGCACTCGCCCGGCGTGCTCCCGCGTTCGGCGGGTGGGTCCTCGGCGGCCTTGCCGCGCTCGCCCGTCGCTCGCCGAGGCTCTTCTTCCGCCTCGTCACGACCGAACTGCCGGATGCGGACATCCGGGCACTAAGGTATCCCGGCGTCCGCGAGTCGTTCCTTGCCAGCTACGTGGAAGCGTTCCGGCGCGGTAGCGGGGGAGTCGCTCAGGACCTGCGGGTGCTCACCCGGCCATGGGGATTTGACCTTGGCTCCATCAAGGTGCCCGCGCTGATCCGCCAAGGTGACGCTGACCTGACGGTCCCGGTTCAGCACGCTCGCCGCTACGCCGAGGCTATACCGGGCGCGCGGCTGCACATCGATCCCGGCCACGGCCACTTCTCCATCTTCAGCACCCCGCGCGAGATCCTCGCCGGCCTGGCTGGCTAGCTAGCGGAATCCCGGCGCTTCAGGAACCGTGCAGATGCGCCTGGTACAACCCTCGTAGCGCCTCCCAGTGCCGGGCAGCCGCTTCCGCGTCATAGGTCGGGTTGTCGGCCACGGCGAAACCGTGGTGGGCGGGGTAGATCTCGACAGTGTGCTCCACCCCTGCGTCCGCGAGCGCGCCATCGAGGAGCCCGGCCTGCTCGGCGGTGAACGAGCCGTCGTCCTTCGCGCCGGCCACGTAGACCACGGCGGTGATGCTGTCGGCAGCCAGGTGCGGACTCGACGGGTCGCCGGCGACGGCGAGCCTGCCGCCGTGGAACGACGCCGCCGCGGCGATCCTGGCGCCGAGCCCGCCTGCGGCGACCATCGACATGCGCCCGCCCAGGCAGTAGCCGGTGGTGCCGATCGCGGATCCGGTGACTTCCGGCCGTGCGAGCAGGAAGTCAGCGTAGGCGCCCGAGTCGGAGACGATGCGGTCGTTGGTGAGCTCGCCCGCGAGGCCGCCCAGCCGGGCTCGCTCCTGCGGCTCCGTGAAGACAGTGGCCATGTCGAACGGCGCCCAGTCGCCCGCCCGGTAGTAGATGTCGGGGATCAGCACGACGTAGCCCATGCTCGCCAGCCGGTCGCCCATCTGGCAGAACGTCTCCCGCGCTCCGCCCGCGTCGGGAAAGACCAGCACGCCAGGCCACGGCCCTTCCCCGTCAGGCAGGTGCAGCGTCCCGTTGCTGCGGCCGTCGGGCGCGGGGATCTGAACGTCCAGGCGTGGCATGTCAGCGGCCTCCACGAGAATCATCGGAACTGAACATTGCTAAGTATTACGGTGCGGCGCCCGCTCTGCCGTCAGCAGGCGGGACGAATCGGTCGCCAGTCGGGACCGTCCAGGAGGAGGGCCATCCGTTCCTCGGTCCGCCCTGGGCGCGTCTCGATCGGCTGCATGTGATTGGTGCTGACGAAGCCGACCCGCTGGTACAGCCGGACGGCACTGTCGTTGCCGTCCAGAACCCACAGGTACGCCGTCCGCACCCCCGAGTCTCGCACGCTCCTGAGGATCGACTTAAGCATGTTCAGCGCGACGCCGCGCCGGCGGAAGCCAGGCGATACCCACAGATACTCGATATAGCATTCATCAGCTGGGCGGCCGGGTTCCCTCGTAACGCCGAGAAGGCTAATCGGCTGCCCATCGGCAGTGCAGTAATACCACTCACCCCGGTCGAACTCCGCCCGCCATTGCTCCTGGCTGAATGTTCGTTCCCGGTCGTACGTGGCCAGGAACATGCTCGGCGAATCTTGCAGGGCAGACAGCCTTAGATCGCGCAGCCTCGTCCATTGGTCTGGTGCCAGGAGCTCAATATCAGGCATAAGTATAATTTTGGCTTGATAACACACGCCACGCAAGTGCGCCAGTAGCCATTTCACGACAATAGTGCTGACGAGGCTGGAATCAATCCAGCGCGGAATGCCGCCCGCGTGCCGCGGTACGCGGGCCGCGCGGTGGCGAAGAGCCCGTCAGTTAGTGATGCACGAGCACGACGGCCACTACCACGACAGTGATGACGGTCGTGAACATGTACGACGTCATGGTCGCTGCTAGCTGCATGAACTCCGCCATCAGGGCGGCGAAGCGGCGGGCGGCGCGGACCATCGCCGTGACGAAGACGAGCACGGCGACGACCGCGCAGACGGCGATCATGCTGAGCGCTCGCGAGACCTGCGATGCGGCGACCATCGGGCGGACGGCGCTGAGCTGGCGCGACGCGGCGATAGCGAGCTGTGTCAGGTGGGGCGTTATTGTATGCATGGGACCTTCCTTCGTGTTCTGACGAGTGCGCTGGCGGACCCTCGGCGGGCACCCTTGTTGGCGCAGGGGTGCCCGCAACTGCTTGTTGTGGCTAGTTAACTTCAACTTAACTTCACTCCTTCACTTTTTCCTTCACCTACAAGGCTGATGCCCTTTCCTGATCACCTGAATCTCCTGCCTGCTCGCTGCTACAGTGCGTCGTCAGGCACTTGGTGATGGCTGGCCTCGGCCATTCGTGCTGGCAGGTTGCGGCAGAGGTCGTCTAGCTGCAGTGTTACAACTCCTCGGTTGGGTACAACGGTGTTAAGTTGGGAGACTGAACTTCACATGAACCGAGGCTGGCATGAGCGAACAGGATGCGCGGGTGGTCCTTGCGCGGCGCTTGCGCTCCCTTCGAGAAGGGCGCTGGGCAGACCGGAGGATCACTCAGATCGAGCTCGCGCGGGCACTTGGCGGGGTCAGCGTGCCGCTGATCTCGTCCTGGGAGTCACTGGCGAAACCTCGCGTCCCGCCCTTGTCGCGGCTGGATGCCTACGCCCTGCTTTTCGCGACGCCGCGGCCGTTCGATGCCGCGACACCGGGCGAGTTCAGCGTGGCGGACCTGACTGAGGAGGAGCGACAGGTAATGGTCGGGCTACAGGGCGAGCTGCGGAATCTGCGCAGTGCGGCACTGCGAGCTGGCCTGGCATCGCCCGCGAGCCCGCTCTCGGCTAGCCGTAGCTCGCTCGCCGAGTCGATCAGCGCCACTCCCTGGCGCTTCGAGGACGGGGAGACCGTGACGGTGGTCTGCGCTCAGTTGCCGCAGCACATGCTGGACCAGATCCCCTACACGAATGTCGACGACCCCGATTACATCGAGCTGCTGACCTACTCAGAGCTCGATTCGCTTTTCGAGCTGTACGGTCACCTGCGCGCCGCCAATCCAGCCAGTCACGTATTCCGCCGTATCGCGACTAAAATGGAATCTGACGACTATCACACTCACCTGGCGGTACTCGGCGGCATTGACTGGAATCAGCTAACCCGCACGATACTAGACAAGCTGCAGCTGCCCGTCCGGCAAGTGGCCGACTGGAACATTGAGGGCGGGCAGTATTTCGAGGCGGATGACAATGGTACCGTCACCAAATTTCGGCCAGTGCTGCGCAAGCAGGGTGGCAAGGACATTCTCGATGAAGACGTTGCGCTTTTTGCGCGAGCGGTCAGTCCCTTCAATCGCGAGCGGACAGTAACCATCTGTCACGGCATGTACGGTCGCGGAACATTTGGCGGTGTCCGCGCCCTGACGGACTCTCTATTCCGGAAACGCAACAGCGACTATGTGAAATCCAGGTTCGGTGATTGTGATGCATATTGCATTCTGACTAGGGTACCGATCGTGGACGGAAAGACGCTTACCCCGGACTGGGAATCTGGTGAGCACACTCTCTTTGAATGGCCTCAGTAACGTGACCGACCAAGCTACGCCATTCCATCACGGGTCACATCGGGGCCTGTTGCGGTCGCCCGCTGATCCGTCCCCGGCTGGTCCGGGAGGGATCGACGCGATCATCGTGCCAACGGCCCGGCGTCCCGCGTACCTCGACGAGGTCTCGGAACTAGCCAGGGGGCTGAGATGCCCGCTGGTGACCCTGCACAGCGGTAAGTGGACAAGTGCGTCCAGGGCAGCGAGCTACCTGCCTCCTGACATCGAACTCATCGCCATCGACTTGCCGGAGGCGCATTGCCTGCACCTGCCGGACTGGGAAACGTCGCGCCTGCTGGCGGGGACTATCTTCGCGCGCAAGTCCGACCTGAGTACCAAGCGCAATCTGGCACTGATGCTCTGTCACCTGCTGGACTGGTCGCGCGTCCTCTTCCTCGATGACGACATCACTGAACTCGACCCAGCGCACGTGACGACCGCGAGCAGGCTGCTGGACACTTATAACGCGGTCGGCTTGCACGTCGACGGCTTTCCTGACAATTCCGTTGTGTGCCATGCGTACCGGCAGGCGGGCGGGCGGCAGTCGTCGTTCGTCGGCGGCGGAGCACTTGTCGCCGAGGTCAGGCGCTGCAACAGCTTCTTTCCTGACATCTATAACGATGACTGGTTCTATCTCCTAGACGGTGATAAGCGCCTGCAGCCGACGGTAGTCAGCGGAAAGGTCAGGCAAAATCCTTACGACCCGTTCAGGACCCCGGAGCGCGCGCGAGCCGAGGAACTGGGCGACGTCCTCGCCGAAGGCCTCTACTGGCTGCTGGACCAGGATCGGTCGATCGTCGAGGCTGACCGCGAGCACTGGGTTGAATTCCTCGCGTGGCGCAAGGTCTTTATCGAGAACGTCCTAGAGATGGTGCGCGATGATGATCTGGGCGCAGCAGAGAAAGCGCGGCGGATCGAAGCGCTCAAGGGCGCGCTTGGCCGGCTGACGCACATCACTCCGGAACTCTGTGCAGGTTACCTGCACGCATGGATCGCCGACCGGACCCGATGGCAGGAGCATCTGCGGCTGCTGCCCGTGGGCGTGGAGCTGCACCGGGCCGTTGCCCTGCTGGCGCGGGCGGGCGCGCCGCGCCTGACCTGGCATACGCGCAAGCGAGCGAAGCGCGCCGGTGCGCCGGTCGGGGCCGCGCCGGTCGCGGCCGCGCCTGCCGGGGCTGTGCCTTTCGAGACCGCGCCTGCCGGGGCTGTGCCTTTCGAGACCGCGCCTGCCGGGGCTGTGCCTGCCGGGGCTGTGCCTGCCGAGCCGCTCGCCGACGTCCTCGCCGTGATGCCGGGGCGAGTCCTGTCCCGGACCTAGCGGGCGGCCGGCAGACTTGCCTCTTACGCGGAACCGCGGCCCATGAGGTAGAACTCCGGGTTGGGCTGCAAGCCGGTGAGATGGGCGAGCCGGTTCGACGCGGCGAACAGCGCGGTGATCGCGCCGACGTCCCAGATCTCGTCGTCGGTGAGCCCAGCCGCTCGGGCCCTGGCTATGTCGGCGTCGCCGAAGTGCTCCGGGGCGCGGGTGAGCGCGAGCGCCAGGTCGGTGATCGCCCGGGCGCGCTCGTGGAGCTGGGCATGCCAGGGGTTCGTAGCAACCTGGTCGGCCAGCTGCGGATCCCTGGACCGGATCCGCAAGATGGCACCGTGAGCGACGACGCAGTAAGTGCAGTGGTTGGCCCCGGAAGTGGCCACCACGACGAGCTCGCGCTCAGCCTTGGTCAGTCCGTCTGACCGGTCCATCAGGGCGTCGTGATAGTCAAGGAAGGCCCGGAGCTCAGCGGGCCGGTGACCGAGCGCACGGAAGATGTTCGGGACGAAGCCCGACTTGCGGGCGATCTCTCCGATTCGCTCGCGCAGATCCGGCGGAAGATCTTCCGGCTCGGTTAGCGTGAATCGGCTGTCAGCCATGGACTCTCCTTCGCGGGTGCCTGAACGGGAGCCACCCGCCCTCAGGTGACCGGTAGTTCCTTCCGTACGGTAGTGGTCGTGCGGATCGTGCCGTGGTGGGGCGTGGTCTCTGCGGCTACGGCTCCAGTACTGCTGATCTCGGGGTGGACTCTTGCCGCCGGGTTGCACGGGGCCGCCTACGATCAGGTATCGAGCAGCGTCAGCGCGCTGGCCGCCGAGGGGGCGCCCGACCGGTGGGTCATGACGTCGGCATTCGCTGTGGCAGCGGCCTGCGAGGTCCTGACCGGACTAGCGCTGCGTCCCGCCGCTCTGGCTGGCCGGGTGATCCTGGTGGCGGGCGGTCTCGCTGGGATGCTCGTCGCGGCGAACCCGCAGCCCGTGCGGGGCGGTTTCTCGCTGGAGCACGCGATCTGGGCTGGGATCGGATTCGGGGCCCTGTGCGCCTGGCCCGCGGGCGCCTGGCTGCGAGGGCCCCAGGTTCCCTGGGCGCTTCGGTCAGCGGTCAGTGCCAGCGCCGTGGTGCTGATGACGCTCTTGCTGGTGTGGTTCGTGGCCGAGGTAGTCGCGGGGGGCGGCCAGATCGGACTGGCCGAGCGAGCCCTGGGCGGCTCGCAGACAGCCTGGCCGCTCGTCGTCGTCCTCTCGTGCCGACGCGACCAGCCCGGACCGGCAGGTCAGCCCGCCTCGCGGACGGGCTGACCTCCTCGCGGACGCGCCCGCGCGGCTACGGGTACTGCCTGACCTCGCCTGGCGAGGGGTAGGTGACATGCACCGGCTGGTTCACCGAGGTGATCGTGTAGGTCGTCACCGCCGACTGACCAGCGATGGTCTCGTTGATGACGGCCTTCCTGGTCAGGTGATGCCCGTCGATCCAGACGTGGAACTGCACGGGATTGCTGCCCAGCAGCTTCAGCACGGGCGCGAGCAGCTTGTGCAGCCCGGCCGGCAGCTGCTTGATGGCTGCTGCCGGTGTGTACGAGCCCGCGTACTCGGTAGTCGCTACACCGCCGATCGTCTGCTGGCCGACCACATGGACGTCCTTGGACGCGGTGAAGAACTTGACCTGGTTCTCGGGGTTGGTGTTCTCGAGGTTCTGCAGCAACTGCGTGAAGTTGACTCCTGACCTCGACGAGAGCGTGGCCATGCTGATCTCGAGCCAGGGCTTGCCGAGCCGCTGGCTAAGCTGCGGATCCTTGAGGAAGAGGGCCTTGGGGGTCAGGATTTCCTCGAGGTTCGTGGCTGCCTGGCCTGGCGGGGTGACCGACAAGTTCATGTCGATCAGGTACGTCGGTTTCAGCTGCATCTGCATGGTCGCGGTGACGTGCCCGGTCACCACCGAGACGTCGAAGTTCGCCGTGAGCGACCTGATCTTCTGCGTCGCGTCGGCGGCCAGCGTGATCGCCTTGGACGCTGACATCGGCTTCGCCGCGGACGGCTTCTTGCTGCTGCCGCTGCCGCTGCAGCCAGCCACGGCGATCACGGCGATCAGGGCCACGACACCGACTGCGGGGACCCGCCGGGCCCGGCGTAGCGCCTGACCTGGCCGAACGTAGGATTTAACCAGCGAAATCATAGCGGAATGCTAGCAGGGAACGCTTCGAAAAAGAATCCTAAATTAGAAACTTACGGGAAATAATGAAAGTCCATTATGGGGGTAATGGCTGGCCCGGCGGGTTACTCGACGCTGGTGTTCAGAAGCTGGAACAGGACGTGGTCCTGCCAGCTGCCGGCGATCTTGAGGTAGGCCGGTGCCACGCCGAACCGGACGAATCCGGTGCGCTCGAGCACGCGCTGCGACCGCACGTTGTGCCGCAGGGTGCCAGCCTGGATCCGGTGCAGCCGCAGTTCGTCGAAGGCCACCCGGATGATGTCGCGCACGGCCGCGGTGGCCAGGCCCCGTCCGTTCTCGGCGGCGCTCAGCCAGTAGCCGAGATTGCATGACTGGAGCGGGCCGCGGACGATCTCGTTCAGCGTGACGCGGCCGACGACGCTGCCTGCCTCGTTCAGGATCACGTGGGGAAGCTGCGTGCCGTGCTCGTACCGGGCAATCGCCGCCGCGACCAGGGCGCGCTGGCCGTCGGCGGTGAAGTAGTCCTCGTCTCGGACCGGCTCCCAGGGGGCGAGGAATTCCCAGTTGGCGCGGATCAGGTCAGCCAGGGCCGGGGCGTCGTCCATCGTCACAAGTCGGGTCGCGGTCACCGGCCTATGTTCTCAGGCACGCCCGCTCCGGGCTCAGTGAGTCGCGACGAAGATGCAGAACGGGTGACCGGCGGGATCCGCGTACACCCAGAGCGGCTCGACCTCGTCAGCGGACCGGTCCTGCAGCACCGTGGCCCCGAGCTCCAGCGCGCGCTCGTGCTGTATCCGCAGGTCATCGACCGTCGGAACGGTCAGGTCGAGGTGCAGCTGCTGCGGGATGCCCTGGTCGGGCCAGGTCGACCTGGGCGAATCAGGCACCTGCTGGAAGGCGATGCGGCCAGAGCCGGACGGGTGGCGCAGCACCAGCCAGTCGTTGCCGTTCTTGTCAGGCTCGCCTGGCGTCGGCGGTTCGTCTCCCTCGCGGTACACATAGCCAAGCAGCTTGCGGTAGAACTCCGCGAGTTCCCTGGCGTCCCTGGCATCGAGTACCACCTGGTGGAACTCGGGGAATGACTGCCCGCCTGCCACGATCCACCTCCGCGTCGTCGGCCGCGCCGCCCCGCCGGCGGCGAGGCGCCAATCGATCATCGCTCCTGCGGGACGGTTGCGGGCCGTGCCTGCCGTTTTCACCGATGGCCTGCGGGTAGCCCGCTGGCGAGGAGCCATTGGATGCCTGAACTGCCGGATGTCGAGGGATTCCGCGCGGTGCTGGCCGAGCACGGAGCGGGCCGGCGGGTGCGGCGCGTCGTCGTGGCCGATGCCGGGGTCGTGCACGGCGTGACAGCGCGGCAGTTCGACCGGCGGCTGCGCGGGCGCACGTTCGCCGAGCCGCGCCGGCACGGAAAGTGGCTGATTGCCCGGACCGACGGCCCGACGGTGCTGATCCACTTCGGCATGACAGGCAGCCTGCGGTGGGCCAGCCCGGCGGAGCCACCCGGCCGCCATGACCGGGTTACGTTCCTGATCGACGGCGGAGAACTGCGTTACCGCGATATGCGCAAGCTGCAGGGCATCACGCTGGCCTGCGATGCGGCGCAGGAGGGGCGGATCCTCGGCCGGCTGGGACCGGACGCGCTCGAGGTGACCCGCGCCGGCCTGGGCCGGCTGCTCGGGAGCAGGCGCGCCGCCGTCAAGGCCGTGCTGATCCGCCAGGACGTCATTGCCGGGCTCGGAAACCTGCTCGCGGACGAGATCTTGTGGCGCAGCCGCATCCTCCCGCGCCGCTCCGCCCGTTCGCTGAGCGAGGCCGAGCTTGACCGGCTGCACTCGAGCATGCGCCAGGTCCTGCGTGAGTCGGTACGGACCCGCCGGGTGCCGCCGCGGCGATCCTGGCTGACCGGAGCCAGGGACGAAGCTCGGCCGGAGTGCCCGCGCTGCCTGGCACCGCTGCGACGCGACAGGGTCGCCGGGCGCACGACGGTGTGGTGCCCGCAGTGCCAGCAGTGTCGTTGAGGCCAATCACGTCACAGACCTGTCAGCTCAGCGGCATGATCATTAAGTGCAGCCGCCTCGCATCGGTCCCGGGGACCGCGTGGTCATCACCGGCGCCGCCGGGTTCATCGGCTCCGCCGTCGCGCGGGCGGTGGCTCAGCGCGGTGCGCACCTCGTCGTCATGGTCGAGCCGGGTGCCGACGAGCGGAACCTGGCCGGGATCGACGCGGAGCGCGCGATCGTCGACATCCGGGACGCGCAGGCCGTGCGGGACGCCTGCAAGTGCGCCAGGTTCGTCTTCCACCTGGCGGCGGTGTACCGGTTCTGGGCCCGCGACCCGCAGGTCTTCCATGACGTCAACGTCGGCGGCACGCTGAACGTGCTCGACGCCGTGCGCGCGGCAGAGTGCGAGCGGCTCGTCTACACCTCCACGGTCGGCGTGCTCGGCTTGCACCAGGCCAATCGCGGGGAACCCGCCGACGAGACCGCTTATGCCGATGTGGCACATCTTTTCGGGCATTACAAGAGAACGAAGTACGTCGCCGAGCATGAGGTGCTCAGGGCCGCGGCACAGGGCGTCGATGTCCGCCTCGTCCTGCCGACGTTCCCGCTCGGCCCAGGTGACCGCGGCCCGACGCCGACCGGCAGGGTCGTGCTCGACTTCCTCAACGGCAAGATGCCGGGCTTCGTGAACACCGCCATGAACGTCTGCCATGTGGATGACCTCGCGCTCGGCCACCTCGCCGCCCTTGAACGCGGCCGTCCTGGCCGCAGCTACATCGTGGGCGGGGAGAACCTGTCCATGCGCGCCCTTCTGGAGACGGTGGCGGACGTTGCGGGACTGCCGGCGCCCAGGTTCGAGATCCCGCGAGGGCTGGCGATCGCGGCGGGGGCCGCATCGGGCCTCGTCCAGGGCCGCCTGCTCCGGCGCGAGCCCCGGGTCCCGCTGGAGGCAGCCAGGATGTCGACCACTCAGATGATCTTCAGCGACGAGCGCGCACGCAGCGAGCTCGGGCACGTTTCCCGCCCGGCCCGCGAGGCGATCGAGGACTCGGCGCGCTGGTTCGCTGGGAACGGCTATGTCTCGGAAAAGCGTCGCAATCTTATTAAATTGCAGTAAAGAGACTTTTTAGCCGCTGGCGGCCTATGCGGCACAGTACTTCGATCACGTTTCCTCGCGCTGTGCTCGCGCCAGGCAGTGCCGCGCGCCAGTTTGGGTACTTTTTTGACGATCACCACATCCGTGTCTAGCCTCCCGGCAGTACCCTCAGTCTGGGCATGCCCCACCCGCGTACCGGGAGCTGATCCGCGATGAACGTGCAGGAACTGGT
>DASWAA010000086.1:0-5929 GCA_036391385.1 Streptosporangiaceae bacterium | reverse complement strand
GGGGTCCGCCACCTTGCTCGCGCAGCAGCCGCATGAACCCCAGGATGGTCTGCTCGCGCAGCAAGATCACTTCCGGCCGGTGCGTGTCGTGGTTCGCGTACAGCGGGTTCTCGGCCAGCTTCCTGGTGACGCGCCGCGCGTTCCTGTTGCTCTGGACGTAGTCCACCGCGATCTGCCCGTCGGTAACGCCCACGAGGCTGAGCAGCAGCGCGGCCATGATCCCGGTCCGGTCTCGTCCTGCTGCGCAGTGGAACAGCGTCGCCACGCCAGTCCGCAGGTCGCTAGCGATGACCTCGAGCGTGCCCTTCACCGCACCGCGACCGGTCTCGAGGTTGCTCAGGTAGACCTTGGCGAGCTCGACCGGGTCGTCGGACGGGAACGGCTCGTGCCCCAGCCTGCCTTCGACCAGCACCGAGTACCGGTACCGCGGCACCGGGAACAGCAAGCCGCTCAGCTCGGTCTCGGCCTTCGTCCGCAGATCGACGATGGCGCCGACGCCTAGCTTGTCGAACAGGATCCGGACATCCGCCGGGGTGATGCTGTCGAGCGAGTCGCCCCGGTAGATGACGCCGTGCCTGGTCCGCCGGCCGTCCTTCGTGCGCAGGCCGCCGAGGTCGCGGACGTTGTAAGCGCCCTGCAACTCAACGGCAGTCATCTGGCCCGCTCCCTTACCCGATCTGAACCCGGCCGCCTCACGGCGGACCCGAATCAGAGTATCCGGCGCCGCCGAATCAGCAGGTGAACGCAGATCATCGCGCGATAGGCCAGAGCCAGAACGCGGGTCAGCGGTGACGGGGGACGATCCCTGCCGCGATCACGGTCCAGACCCCGAGTACGACGACCGTGATCGACTCGATCACCAGCGACTGGACGACATGGTGCGCATGGGTCGACTCGCGGAACCCGAACAGACCGACCCACAGGCTCACGACCAGGGCGAGGATCGTCACCGCGGTGAACCCGGCTCGCCAGTCCAGTTCAGCGAGCCTGGTATGCCGCCACCGCGCGCGTCAGCAATCCTGAGGCTGCCTTCCAGCCCGCCGTCGGCGCGGCTGCGACGATGGCGCTCGCGCTGGTCCGTCCGCGGACGTAGCAGGCAACCTCGGTGAAGTGACTCGACTTGACCCCGGTGACGTAGGAGTCGAGGACGCAGGTGCCGGTCCCGCCGATGAACCGGATACGCCGCTTTCTGCCAGTATGCGCACGCTCTAGGCATTCTCGTCGCGCAGGTGCCCAGCTCGGAAGTCGCGCCAGCCGCGCAGCGTCTCGTCGCCCTGCTACGGGTCGCGTTGAGGTACATGAGGTACCCGCCGGGCGAGCTGAACGCCGCGGCAGAGACCGCGGCCCGCGGCGATGGCTGCACGACGACCAGGCGCGGCGTGGCGAGCGCCGCCGCACTTGGTCTGCCTCGCGAGCGAACGAGCCCGGTCACTCATCATGGAGGCAACCCCCTAGATGTTGCCGTCGCCGTCGCTCGGGCCGCCGCTGTTGTCGCTGTCGCCATCACCGCCACCGTTCTGCGGGATCCCGCCGCCACCGCCGGACGTGGCTGGTGCCGATGAGTGGTGCGCAGGCGGCGGGTTGTGATGGGTAGTAGCAGCGTGCGAGGAGCAGCCGGCGACCAGTGCCGCGAGCAGCGCGAGGCTGCCGACGATCGATCGGTTGACGGTCACTTGCATGAGGAGAACCCTCCCTGACGAGCGCCTGTGATGGCGCACTGGCTCCGGCCGGCGTACAGCTATGCGCACGGACAAAAAGGCCACCGGTGCGGATCGCGCCAGATTAGGTGACGCAGATCACACTTGGGTAGATATGAGCCTTGTGACCTGGTCGCTCTAGCGCGGTGCGATTAGCAGCGTCTGCCAGCCACGGCCGAATCCGCCGAGCGGATCGGCCAGCCTGGTTGCCGCGAGGCCCGTGCCGTCCGGACCGACCGCCGTGGACGATTCGAGCAGCAGCCAGTCACCGACCGGGTCGCGCGACAGGATCACGGAGAGATCGACGTTAATAAAAATGAAATCCGATACGGGCAGCGCAGAACCAACCCCGCTGCCGGAGTCGGCCACCAGCAGCGCCCGTGACATCGGCGACGGCTCCTCATCCGGCAGCAACGGGATGCGCGGACGGGTCCACGCCGCCCGGACCGGCGCGACAGTTCCGCTCTGGCTGCCGCGCGACGCCTGCCCGCGCCCGGAGTTGGCAAGGTCGGCAGACGTCCCGGGGGTGAATCGCCATTCGATCGAAGCCAGGTAGCCGTGCTGCCGAGCCTGGAAGATCGGCGGCGCCAGCCCCGCGCTGGCCGACGGTACGGGGGCAGGTAGCCCCCCGCCGTCGGCAACTTCGGGAACGTCTCCGGCCGGCCTCTCGATCCGCCAGCCGCGGGCGTGCAGCACTTCCTGCCCGTCGGACTCCATGACGGCCTCGACCAGCGTGACCCGGCGGCCCGGACGGACCATCCTGGTACGCAGCGACACCTTGCCGACCGGCACCGGCCGCAAGATGTCGATGGCGACTCTCGCCAGCCGCTGTCGCTCGTCGGGTTCGTGCCGCTCCAGGGCTCGCCCAGCGAGGGCCGAGGGCGGCCCGCCGTGCTGAGCGTCATCTGACCACGGGCCGATCGTCGCGGCCGTCGCGACATAGGTGTCCGGGCCGGCCGGCTCGTAGAAAGCGCTCTCCACGTGGCGGATGCTACCGGACGGTAGTGTCGTCAGCGGACCGCCAGCGGATCGTCAGCTGGCCGGATCCCAGGCCGGCTTGGCTTCCGAGCCGAGCGAGACGACCGGGTGACTCGGTACGCTTCATCCGGTGGCTGCCGCGCGCCGCGGGAGCCAGGGGCGTTAGCTCAATGGCAGAGTAGCGGACTTTTAATCCGTAGGTTCCGGGTTCGAGCCCCGGACGCCCCACAGGGTCTGACCTGCGACTATTGCGGTGATGACAGATATTGTCTAGATGATTCTGCCAATGAGATGGTCCGCTACTTCGTGTCTCTGCTCTCGCACATGTCGCAGCAGCTCGGCGTCGGTGTCACCTGATCGGGCCGCGCCGGGCCTATCCGTGCCGCACGGCTTGCACGGACCGTGATGGGTCAGCTGGACTGTGAGGGAACACATCGGCGGCCTTCCTAGCGCATGGGCACGTGAGAGGCCCGCGACGTAGGCTCTGGAGGCTCCGAGGAACGGAATAACCAGTACAGATCGCCGACTCTGGCGGTCGATGGCATGCCGGACGGTGCTCTAGCGCGCCAAAGCACCCAGTTCGGCGCGTGGCTACCTGCCGCGGTCCCAAATGCCAGCGAGCCGCTGGCGAGACTGGCGAGAGGAGGTCCGGCTTCAGGAGCCCGGTGCGGCCACATGGGATCGAATGAGGTCAATCGCCGCCGCGATCCTGCCGCGCAGCAAACTGAGTTCGTCCGTTGCCCATTCCGGCTGGTATCGCTCGCCAGGAGGTGTCATCGACGGCAGATTGCTGCCGAAGAAGAGCTTGTCGTAGATCTCGTCGAGCGCCCCGCCACGATCCTCGAACGCCTCGCTGACGCTTCTGGCGACGTCGCCCGCCAGGTTCCAGATGTCGAGCAGGAGGCGGCAGTCAGCCCAGCCATCGGCTGCCAGCCAGTTGACGGCACTGTCGAGGTCATGTAGGTGACACTCCTCATGCGGGGCCAGGGGCAGGTGCTCGGCCAGTGCGTACTCCCGAGCGGACTCCTCGTCAGTGAAGGAGATCACCTGGCCGGCGTCGGCCAGGACGCGATCGAGCGCCCGGTCGTCGGAAACCCACAGAAGGAACAGCGTGCGCCCGTCGACTTTCAGGGCCAGGGGGTACCAGATCCTGCTCACCGCCAGATCATCGTGTGGGCAGAGGTCGAGAGAGCATTTGCTGTAACGTCCCGCCTCGAACGTCGTCGCGAGAGTTCTTCGCGGCCTGGAGCGGCGCAGGTCCGTGGCGACGCGGCGGCGCAGCGCGCGCCGGTTGAAGGCAGCATAGCTACGGTTCGTGATGAGCAGTGCCGCTGCGTTGAGGTCAGGGCCGTTGGACTGAGTACCCGAGCGAGCCGTCCTGGCGCATGGCGGCGGCGTGTCAGGCCGGGGAGTGACAGGCAGGCGAGGCTAGTGTCCCTAGCCATGGGCCCGCCTTTAGTCCGCACGCGTCCTCGCCGCGAGGATCCGCATGAGGTGGTGTACTTCCGCCGGCATCGCGACGACGATCCCGGACAGGCTGTCCCTGGCCGGGATTTCCTCAGTTCCTGCCCGGCTGGGGTCCGCGCGAAATTCCGCGCCGTCCTGGTGGCGGTGGCGTCAGCGCCGCCGCACCGGTTCGCGGGCGGCGGGTACTGGGAGGCGATGCGCGGCGACATGCGCGGCTGGTTCGAGGTCCGCGCTGACGGGCCCAAGCCCGGCGGCGGGAAAGGACGACATCATTACCGGCTCTACTGCCTGCTCGACTACGACGCCCGGGACGCGGGCAAGCCACTGCTGGTCGTCGTCACCGGCCTGGGCAAGCCATTCCGCACCACGATCTCCGCGCAGGACTACGCGGAGGTCCGCGCGCTGGGCCGGGAGTACCTGGCCCGCAACCCCCGATCTCTCGCCTGAGGCCTCGCTCAGCCCGGCAGCGCCAGGCGAGACCGGGTTGAGCGCAGCTCGGTGGCTAGCGTGGCCGTGGCCACGGACGCGTGCCCGGACCGAAGCGCTGCGGTGACAAGCTCGCCCTCCGCCCCGGGCATGGGCTCAAGGGTCACCCGAAGCCCGAGCGCGGCCGCGACGCCGGCCAGCGTCCCCAGCGTCGGATTGGCTCCCGCCGCTGAGAACAACCGCCGGATCGCGGCGGGCTCGGCGCCGACGGCCCGGGCCAGCGCCGCCTTGGACAGCCCGGCCGTGACCCTGGCGTGGTCGAGCTCGCCGATGACCGCGTCCACGGCGGCGATCCGCACCGACTCGGTGACATACGCCCGGGCGAACTCTGGGTCCTGCATGTCGCGGGCGAGGTCCTCCCAGAACAAACTGCTTGCCAATGCGATCACCTCTCCACCAGGAGCGTATCATAAATGTTACGCCCTTGCCGTCTCGCCATGAGGGCAGACCCTGCCTCCCTGGCCGCCCTGCTGCTCCGCTCCCGAGCTCCGCTTCCTCCAGTTGGCGCCACGCAGCGTGAACGACGAGTACCGTGGCCTCGGCGCCGGAGAAGCCCTACTTGCCCTGCACGTCAGAGCTTGCCGATGGAGCTGCCAATGGAATGCCTGCGAGAACGGGCGACACGAGCGTTTCGAGATGCGATGACAGCGACATCCGCGCAGGCCAGCGGACCGGCGAATCAGATGATCATCCTTTTAATCCGTAGGTTCCGGGTTCGAGCCCCGGACGCCCCACAAGATCATCTTCTCTTGGCTGGGCCTCTGAGCTGGGTGAACGTCGGTCTCGGGCGAGCTGCGCGGCGACCCTAAAAGATCTTGCTCTCACCTTTGCCAATAACTGTGCCAATGGATCGAGGCTGGATCCATGAGCACGCCGAGGGGTCACATCCGCCGCCGGGGCGGCAGCTACGAGATCGCGGTGCCGGTCGGCCGGGACCCGGTCACACAGCGCTACCGCTACGCATATGACTACGCCAGCGAGGAGGCTGAGCGGAAGCGGGACGCGATGATCGAGCGCATCGCCGAGGGCCGCGAGCCGCTGAACAAGGCGACGGTGAACGAACTGATCGATCGCTGGCTGTCGGTGGCCGAGCTCGAGCTGTCGACGCGAGTCAGTTACGAGGGGTACATCGAGCGGGTGATCCGGCCGGTGCTGGGGAAGATGCGGCTGCGGGAGCTGGAGATCCGGGTCGACATCCTCGACGTCCTTTACCCGAGTTGCGCCGCTGCCGCAAGCTCTGCGGGGGCAGGCCGGGGCTGGTCGACCACAGGCCGCTGGGGCGAGCGCGGCGGCCGGATGAA